>NZ_JBFEGI010000002.1:0-494598 GCF_047228905.1 Sporosarcina sp. 179-K 3D1 HS | reverse complement strand
ATCGGGAGACGTTATTTTAAGCGGAAAGTGTCCAAATTTAACGAGCAAAAAGTGTCCAAAACTACTTGACGGTTACACCCATTTGTTGGCTGAACAAATCTGCTCCAAATCAATGACTTCTGCTCATTTGTAAACGTCAACACTTTTTCCATTTCAACCATCTCCTTTTATATTTTTAAAAATAAAAAAAGCCGACATCACCCCTAAGGGATCAATCAACTTTTAAGAAACCAATGCTACAGAAAACGAAAACCATTTTTTTCATATCATTTTATTTCACACTCCTTTGAGATTTAAAGGTAAAAAGCCAATGATACCCAAATGGGATCATCGGCTTTTCAATTTATATTACGCAAAAATGCGCAAGTATCTATTATACATAAAAAAAATTTGTGAGCTAAGCAGGCTGCCATCTTATCATAAAGAGAATGAAATGGCTAAACATTTGTGCCGAATCTCCTTTAATAATTAATCAAAGGTTTTTCGACTTCCACTTTAGAAAAATGGTGACTTTATAAACAAATTAATTATTTACATTATATCCAAATCAAAGATGGTTAGCAATTTTTTCGAAATTCGGTGCTAAGTTAAATGAGGTCTTCTGGTTCCCCAATCTCGAGGAACCCACCCTTACAAAACCAATCACTTTTGGCTACCCCTTCATAAAAAGCAGTTTGCCAAGAATTCACATGAGCTTTCTTACGACTAGAGGCTTGTTCAACTAAATGTTCTCTCAAACTATTTTCATTTAATAAACTCCAGTATTCAATTTGACCTATTATTTCATCAACTGAATGTATTCGATAAAGTTCATTTAATTTAAAGGACTTGAAGTGATGTTTGACACGTGCAGCTAATAGATCATTCCAACTATTAGGTGGTTCAATAAAAAAGTTTACCCAAGGAATATTTTCTTCAACTACTTCTGCAAAGAGAAAACGTTCCATTCCTAAGTCATCAAAATACGGATGTAAAGTTTCTTCTAAACTTGACTTAGCAATTTTGGATGATTTAAGTTTGTTACATTCATGACAGGCTGGTATTAGATTAATAGGCGCTACTACAAGCGAAGGATATTCTGATTTAGGTAATACATGATCGAGAGTTGAAACTTTCCTTTGTCCACAAATGGGACATGTCCGATTGAAAGTTGCTTTCTTAATCTTATTATATATCTTGTATCCTGGGCCATTTTGGTGAGCCATTCTTTGAGTGTATACCGCTTTCATTTCATCAATGCTTATTCGCCTGATTAAACAAAGTTTATCTTCATAAGTATGTAATAATGCCTTATTCGCTAATTCTTTATATGCCTCTGAAGCCTTTGCAATATCTGGTAAACATTCAGTGTATCTATCCTTTAGATCCAGATTCCTGACTTTACTAATACAGGTCTCGAAAACTTCAATTGCTGAATATGGAGGTTCTCTTAAAATACGCATTTTAGCCGTTCTCCCTCTGTTGCATCAGTGCTCTTAAAATTGCTCTAGCTTCCATTCCAAGTTCGTTATTAAAGTATTTCAAAGCATCTTCATAACTTTCCATTTTATTTGCGACTTCATGTAATAATTTGTGAAACCCTGAATCAGTGATTTCAAAAGAAAATACTTCTTTTGTCAAAGTATTAATATTCTCTCCAAAAGTTTCAATTTCCGGTCTATCAAATTGAAACTCTCTACCAAAACGATTTAAAATCCATACACATTTTTTGGGGATTTCTTGCAAAATAACTGGTGAATGTGTTGCAATTATCCCCATTCCATTTCTACTAACAAGTAGATTTGACAATATTCTAGTAAACGTTGATAGCAGAGGGGGGTGCAAATGTGACTCTGGCTCATCTAACAATACTAATGTTTTTTCTTCTAATTCTTGAATCAACTTAACAATTGTCAATAATACAATGCTATGACCTGAACTGAATTTTTTACATATAGGTTCAGAGGTTTCTATAAAACTATCCTTTAAATACTTTTTCTCATTTTCTGTCAACTCCCTCTTTTCAAGATCAGCTTTTTTTTCATATTGTCTTTCTTCTTCTGTAGCCATTAGTAGGTCTGCAACTTGAGAATTTGCAAATATCGGATCAGTATAAAGCATATTAATCGCCTGTTCTAGCCTAGCTTTTTTCGATGGAATTGCTCTGCAAGTCCACACACTTTCTATAAATTCATTACGTAATTGTTCCGTACTTTTAGTTCGAACTGTATTTTTTAATGAATCAGCTTTTTTTCTTTTGATATTCTTAGAAGATATAGCCCTGGTTTTTAAGCCAATATAGGTATAACCAATACCATTCTTCTTTATTTTTTTTGGTTCAAAAAATTTCGCATCATCAAATGCACTAAATGAAAGATAAATGATGTTATCAAATATTTGTTCATTTTTTGGCACGATAGATGAATGGAATTCTCCAAAATTTTCTCTTTCCTTCTCAGAACCTATCAATGACCCTACCATTTGATTAAGTAAATATGTCTTACCAACACCGTTCCTTCCGATAATTGCTTGAACATTCGTAGGTGGATTGGAGTCAGGTTCAGAAACAAATGGTAGTTCATACCTTTCAGATAACTCGTTTTCACTTTTAGGTATTATAAATTCTAAATCGTATTCTGTGAGAGCAGAATTCCCGCTGGCTAAATGATTGTACTTCTTTTTGATTGTTTCGATATTTATTCCCCTCATCACCGCATCCGAGGTTACATTTAAAGAAACTACCTTACTTAATAGATTGAGGTCTAATGAAATATCTTTTAAATTTTGAAGTAATTGATCTCTAAATTGATCCCCAAGACGATTTAAATTTTCATAATAATAGCTGTCCTGACCAAGTGAAAATAACTTTGTATTATTTAGTGATTCAAATTGTTTTGGAATGTTTACTTTATCTTGACCCTCTTTCATTCCAATCTCTCCAAATTTTACAGAACCTATATAAAAGACCTCATCTTGTTCGTCCTTAAAATACATTTGATAAAGTACTCTGTATTTCCACCAGTCATTCCAGTTATCCTCTACAAGATAAACATATCCTCCCTGCTCGTTTTTCACATTAGTATCTACAGGTGTTACTTTAAAAATCATTTTTTTCTTCCCCCATTAAATGGTTAAACCAATAGATATATAGTAATTGAATAGAATGAAAGATATGAATATATTGTAGCATAGAACGATATGAAATCAGACTATTACATCATATGTCGATCCCATATTTTTCTTAATCATCTAGGTCACGAATAAAATTTCCGCTCTCATTAAGAAAGTAAGAAAGCTTTTGTAGATTTTTGTTGTAGGAAAGTACATCTAAGTCTAAAAGCACTCTTAACTTGAGATCTTGGATAAACTCCTTTAGGTATTGTAAGTGTCTAATTGATTCTGCAATAATTATGAGTTGCTCACTAAAGTTTTTTGCATTCCATTTCAAATATATGAGTAGATCATTTAGATCACCGCGTGCTACATACACATAAATCCGCCTTCCTTTAAACTGGATTGCCCCACTAAACGGAACTGGTGTAGGAAGAATCTTATTTTCAGGAAAATGTTGAAACAGTTGAAAAAACAGAAGACGTTTCAAAACATCCTCTATTTTATATTCGACCCAGTAATTACTTTCGTAACACTCATTCGGCCCAGAAATAACTGCTCCATTTATTCCAAGTGTGTAAATAGGTATAACCTGCTTATTTCTATGGATCTCATGTCGAACGATTTTCCTTTCTGTCACCATTCGTTTGAGCCGTTTCTTATCTAAAGAAAATAACCGGGAGAGTTGCAATCCCCCGATTAACCCTACAGCTGCCAATGCCGCTAAAGCCTTTCTTTCCTTTGGTGACTCTCCATTTATAAAATCTGAACGTTTTATATTCGATGGTATTCGTGTCCAATGAAGCGACCAATCGTGCGACAAAGAATATGGACTAAGTGACATTGCCTATTCCTCCTCTTTTTATAATTAAAAGGGTTGCATCAATTTGACGCAACCCCTCCCCAGGTTCAAAGCACACGTGTTATACGAGCACGAATCTGCTCTTTCTGTGCATCTGTTTCCAATACACGGACAAGCACACGATCACCCTTCTTCACGTTCTGAAACTTCAAATGACGGGCCAACGAATCTACACCTGCTTCCAGATTAATGAACACACCATATTCACGGACACCTGAGACTGTACCGACGTATTCGTTGCCAGATGTATAACGTCCGATAGAACGGAGCCACGGATTTTCTTGCGTTGCCTTTGCGCTTACCGTTACTTTCTTTTCTTCTTTATCTATCTCCAAGACTTTAACTTTCAGATGATCCCCCTGCTTCACTTCTTCTGTTAAATCATCAATCCAACCGTATCTGATTTCTTCAAGTGGAATCTTCACCTCAATACCGCCAATATCCGCACGGACAAGTGAAGGGCTGACACTTCGGACAACGGCAATAATTTCATCATCCACTTCAATTTTCTTGAGCGTGATGGCAGCCATGTGATCCAAAGCGGCAGTACGTGAGCCAGTGAATATTTCCGCTTCCCTGTCATAATTCAAAACCTTGAACGCCACGGATTGTCCAGTCATGGCTCTTAACTGTTGAAGGTTAGCTGCCCCTGTAAATTCCAATGGAATGAACCCGCGAATATTCCCTACAGAGACAACTGCACATGTCTTACCTAGTAATTTTTCAATTCCGATGATTGGTGCCTGGATAATTGAGTTATTTTGATGCGCACCGTAGACCTCTTTCCAATCCTTATCAAAGTTATTTACCACTTCCACTTTCGATGGGTCAAAACCCTCAATTAGAACTTGCACGTTGTTTTCAGCCATTTTAAAATCTCTCCATTTCATTAGTTTATCTTTTGTAAGTCATTGAAACTCGGTTCATTTTGCTAATCCCAAAATCCGTCATTAGACCTCACAACATTGCTCGTTTCTTTCGATTTTATTTTTGCACCTGATGACCGTTCAGCCTCTGTTTGAGATTGTTGAACGATGGACTTAACCGGTTCCATTGATTCTTTTTTCTGTTCGGAATGATGTTTCATTTCTGCTTCCTGTTTTGTTTCATTTGGAAGAGAATCACTTGTTTGTTTTTTATTTGCAAATTCTTTAAAGGAATGTAGCGTTTCAAGTTCAGGCTGGGAAATCGGTTTACTTGATGATTCAGCCCTCATTTGCTCTACCTGTTCAAGTCCAACCGCTCTTTCTTTTTTCGCTTTCATTCTCTTCCGGAAACGACTGAGCAAACTATTCATCTTCGACTTTTTAATAGACGTTCCACCCTCCCATTCCCTCAGCTCCTTCCAATTACGAGGAACAAACTGACCTTTCGCTAACGCTGGCTTTTGCGGTGTTCCGTCCTGCAGGAGTTTATGGACAAAGTTGAACTTTGGTATGCCGTCCATTAAATCCGTAGGGTCAAATCGATATTCTTCATCTTCTGTATCACGATAGGAATCTGGAAACAGCCGCGGCAATAAGATACGGTTCTTATATGTGCTTTGCCGCATGATGACTTTGTCTTTGCCGAATTCATTCGCAAAATCTTGAGCATCTTGTGCTGAAATGCCGCCAAAACAGATTTTGTTTCGACAAGACGTAAGAATTGCTTGTTTCATCGCCTTCGGACCAAGACTTCCTGATTCGATTTCGAGTTGACCAAGAGATTGTGTAGCAAAAATACCCGCTACCTTATATTCGGCAGCGAGTGATAAGAAGATTTCCACGTCAGGATTGATGTAACGGCTGTATTCATCGACTATCAAAAAATGGGGTATACGGGTTTCTTCTGTTCCCGGTCTCCTGAACGTTCCATTTTGCAGGTGCATAATCATGAATTGGCCGAAGGCATCACCTGCTTTACGTAGCTTTCCAAGAGCTGTATTGACGGCAAGAACTCCCCCTGTTTCCAAGTGTTCATCAATATTCACATCGCTCCTACCTGTCATGATAGTTCGCAGAGCTTCATTACTAACGATGTTTTCAAGTTGTGCTCTTAGACCGATTACGAATTGCTGGTATTTTTCTCGCATACTTCCCAGAAGTTCCGCTTCAAAAAAATGGACCAAGTCCGTCATGCCGTCACGATGCTTCAATTCCGATACCTTTTGCTGTAAAACGTTTTGATCGCGCAGCGTGTTCATCACATCAATAATATCCATGCTATCTCCATGAAGTTCTTTCAAGAGTTTCGTCACATTACGGGCAGAGAGTTCTTGTACAGTTGCGAAGAACGCATCCTGCTTTCCGAACAATCCTTTTAATACAACGACTGTCGCCTCCGCCACTGTGTCCGTTTCACCTTCCATTGGGTTAAAGCTTGCAGAATCGGGTTTGTCTGGGTCAACATGAATATATGGGATATCCATTTCTTCACACATTTCAGCAACCATCGCCGCCACATCCCCTTTCGGCTCGACAACAGACAAGCCTAAAGGAACACCTCGTTTCTTTTGGAGAAGCAATTGATAGATCATGGGCTTCAATATAGTTGCCGTCTTTCCGCAACGAGTAGGGCCCACAGCAAGCATATGAGTAAAACAATCACTTCCCTGCCATACGATGGGCATTCCCATCAACCTCACCTCCTTTCAATATTATTTCTTTATCCAATCCCACTTGCCGAAGTACTCATGGATTTGATCCATTTTGAATGGGGCACGATGATCATCCTCAAAACTGAACAACGTTTGAATGGTTCTAGATATTTTATATCTGAGTAATTCCAGGTGCTCTTTGTTCTGTTTTCTTAACATTAGTTGATTTGCATTTTCACCTTCTTCCCATAATAATTCTGGTAGCGAATTGGCATTGTGGGATATACGTTTCACCCAAAACCGCATATCTTTTTTATAATTTTGAGTATCCAACATCCTCAACAATAGAAGGGATGTTTCAAGGACAACAAAACCCAACTCGATTAATTGGGTTGGGCTTTGTTTCGCTACACATTCTTCGACTTCCGGGTAGATATACAGCTCATTTCTACAGATTTTAATTTTGAAAAACACTTTGTGATTTCCTCCTCCCGTATAAAGGCAATAAAAATAACACGCTTTATTCAATGGCTGAATGAAACGTGTTTTGTATAGGTTAGCAACATAACCCTTTAGTTGAAGATGAAGTTTAGAACCTTTTTCAGTAATTTCCCCAAGCTGGATTCCAAACTACTTCCCACAAATGTCCGTCAGGGTCTTGGAAGTATCCAGAGTACCCTCCCCAAAAGGTATCGTGTGCTGGAACTGTGATAACTGCACCAGCTTTATCTGCCTGTTCCATTACCATATCGACCTCTTTTTTACTCCCTACATTATGCCCAATTGTAAATTCAGTAGGGCTTTTTGGTGTCTGATTTATGCTTGTGTCATGGGCTATATCCTCACGATTCCAAATGGCAAGTTTTACTCCTGATTGTAAATCAAAAAACGCAACAGCACCATGCTCAAATTCTTGCCCAACTATTCCTTCTGTTGGTAATCCAAGTCCATCTTGATAGAACTTCAATGACCTTTCCAAATCATCTACACCCAATGTTATAACTGAAATTCGTGGTTTCATCTAATACCTCCTAGAATAATTAATCCATTATCTTAATATATTGGGCTATAAAATCCAATGTTATTAAATTAACCTGCCCCGTTAGTTCAATAAGAAAAAAAGCCATCAAAGTAGCACCATTTTGTTCAATAAAACTTCTACTAAAAGTACGTCAATCCTTCTCGTTTCAACTTACTTGATATTTTTCTTATTGCGGAATTTTTTTCGACACTATAAAAGGTTCCGTCCTTAAAACTTCTTTTCCATTTTCTGAGACAATAACTCGTACTTCTTTTGCATTTGAAATGATTCTCAATGGATTCTTCATTGAAACATACAGTTCTCCTTGCTCATTAGGCTGAAATAAAGTTTCCCCTACAATAGTTCCAAATCGTATCTCGACATTTTCTTTAGGTCCAAAAACAACTCCTTGGTGATTATCTCCTTCAAGTGAAATTTCATAGTTTGCAGTTGTTTTTAATTCTTTTGCTAATACAATTACGTCAATAATTCCCTCTACAATCGCGCCATCATCGAGAATTGTGTCCTCAAATGCAATGGTTACTCTACCTGAGCCATCTTCAAAAGGTATATCTTCTGCCTTATAAACCCCGACTTCTATAACGCTTGCTTCATTTGAACAACCAGTTAATAACAGCCCGAATCCTAGCAAAATAATTATGATACTACGCATTAATACCCTCCCTTTATCATAGTGCTTAACATTCTTCACTCCTCATTTTCATTAAAATTCCTTGTTCAACTAACCTGCCCGTTACTTGAATAAGAAAAGGACATTATCATTGCACTAGTAATGCACCAGAAAGCACTAGCAATTCTATAAATAGAATTATAGGACCAATCCCGGAATATTCCAACACTATTTCAACCCGAATATTTATACCTAGATTCCATATTTTGTTAATCATCATTGTCAGTGGATTCACCTAGCACGATTCTGACATCACCTCGTTTTATTCTCTCCCTTTCCTCCTTCCTTTTTTCAAAATAGCTTTTGTTCGGCTGTTCCTCAATTCGTTGGTTACCACGCTTTTTCTTGTAAGAGATTTCTGCTCGGATGAAAACGATGTTCAAATAAACAGAAACTGTCACGAGCAACACCAAAGTCATTTTCATCATCGTTAACCGGGAAAGGAACTTTTCCATATTCCATGCTGCATAAACAAGGCTTGAAAGAAACATTGCTGCGAACAACGACATCGTGAATGACATAATCCTATCCAGCTTTTTATTTTTCCGCTGTTGCATTCGCTTGACGATGAAATAGATGGCAATAGTCGTCAGCCCAGAAATCAGGATCAATCTTGCTGGGGGGATATAGACAGCATTGAACATGGTTGTGATGCCCAATGCTGCAGTTAGAAAACTTATGGCCACTATGAAAACTTGCAATGGAATCAACCCTTTCTGCTTCGGGCACTCGACACTTCCAGATTCAACACGAAAACAAGTTCATCGGCTAAAAGTTCACGCATGGTCCGGTACATCCTCCGTTGTTCTTTTTCACCAAGATGGGCAGCGATTTCTTTATTAAGCCCAATTTCATGGGCAGTCAGTTTTGTCATTTCCAGAAGTTCAGGAATGACTTGATTATTAATTTGCATAGTATTTCTCCTTTCATGATTAAGTGATTGTAAATACAAAACGCGTTTCAAAGGACTGGTTATATATAATAGAAGGAACATTAAATTGCTGACAGGTAATCGATAAGATCCCCTGAATCAATTTCAAGAAAGTCGATGTGATGAATCTCTCCTAATAGCTGTTCGTGTGTATGCCGGGTCATTGGTGTGGTAATCACAAGCACTTTACGACCATCCAATTCGTACATTTCTTTGCGGTATTGCTTGATATTATAAATTTTGACCAAATCTGTGTCGAGCAGATTCACAAGATACTTTTCTTCTCCTTCGTACCGGACGATTCGCTCCAAGCCATCGTATTTTTTCTTCCTAGTGTCTTTAAAATCCGTTTTGAAGGACAGGTCGTAAATTTCGTAGTCTTCTAGAAACTTCATGACGTTCTTTTCATCTTCGAAATGGCGTAAATAGTATTTGGCAAAAGTGTAAGGAAATACTTTCAGACTTTGGCATTGAACGATGGCAGATGTATTGGTTGAAAGATGATCAACGATTTTCATGTAGCTTGCCGCGCTCTTGGCAAAGAGGATATAGTTTGGATTGCTGACATCCATCAACTCCTTGGATACCTTCATGAGATTTTTCATTCCCACGCCATGGAGGAACATGTAGAACAGATATTCCGTGCCTCGTGGACTTTTCAGCATCCCCTGTACGTTTGCTCCCCGGTTCAGCTCGAATTTCTCCTTTACCTTCCTGCTATCCTTCATTTGCCATCCGTATGCCTCCAAATCAATCATTACATCATTCGTGGAGAGTAGGAACGGGAGGTGACGAATGTTTATTCGTAACTGGTCCGCTCTCCGTTCAACAGGCACCCCCTGCTCTCGCAAGCAGGAAATGCCGATTTCACTGATTCGGTGATAGGAGCCTTGCCTGTTCTGATTGACAAGATAACCACTGATTGGGTGCGTGCTGATCAATCTGGAATTGCGCAAGATTCGTAGTTTCTTGTACGTGTACCATCGTGACAGTTCGTAGCGTCGCATGATCTGCTCCGTACTCAATGCACGGTATTCGTAGAGTCCAGTTAGTATCGCAATATCCAAAGGTTGGAGTATCTTCACGACCTGTTTTTTGTTGGCCCGCGACATGGATTCATCTCCTTTCGTTTATTCGTGGGGGCTGTTTATTTTCGGTCACTTCTACACGGTGTTACGAATTGCCTCAACTAAACCTCCTCAATTTGTCCAATTCGGCTATATCTCAATAAAGCTATTCATGCCCTGCATTTCACTCTAAAATAGAGGGTACAATATTACGTCCCTATTGGGTACAATATTAAGATTTGCAATGAATCCTTATATTGCACCTAATAATCATGGTATTTTGCCGGGTACAACATACGCAATCCACAAAAAGAGTCAGCCCCAAAAGTCATTGGATGCCCCCTCTAATAAGTGGCTCATTACTTCCCCCTGCTTCCTCTCTTTTTCAACGTTTTTTTGCTCGATATCGGCTTTATATTTTTCCAATATCCCTCCCTTTACAGTTGCTTCAGGGATATGAGCCAAGTGAAAGTGTTCACTCTGTAGATACGTGATAAACTCTGCAAAATTCTCCTGTGGTACGACATAGACCTGAACATGATTCCCTCGCGGATCTAGAAATCCGACATCGACATTCCATACTCGCCACCAGCTATCATCCCCAATCAGTCCAGTATGCCGGATTGCATCCTGGATGAGCTTCCTATTTCGATTATCTAAATCACGAATGACTTTATTTTCGTAATGATGAGCAATGATAATTGCAGACTTATCGAACTTAATATTAATCTTCGAGAAGTCATAGGCATCAAGGGTTGCGCGATAATAATAATGTCTAATCATTGCTAGATAGTCCCGATCTGCTTCTTTATATAACGGTAAAGCACCTTCATATGAAAACTGAAAGACAGGGTAACCATTGATAAACATCGGTTTCACCCTAGCCATTGGATAAACGGAGGTGCTACCTATCGCATCATTATTCCCCCCTAGCCTATTGATTCTTGCCATCAGGTAAACTTTCATTTCCTCAATATTCTTCAATTGCTCAAATAGCATTTTCTTTTCTGAGTCCATCAAATTCATTCCTTTCTAATTTCAGAGACGTTATTTCATCCCCCTAACCCTGCTACGTCAATGTTTATGAATCCTAACGTCGGACGTAAATGATCTTTCTGAAACGCAAATAGCCTAACGTCAGACGTTAGGAATGAAAGACCCTATAACACCAATATTTATACGATGTTTTTTTGTCCGACGTCCATTTTGCTAAACGGCCGACGTAAACGAATGGAAACACTGGATTAGCAATACTTTCAGAACTACTTTACGTCTGACAAAAATCATTTCCTGATTTACTCTTCTTTAACTGGTTTGTATTCCGATAAATACGGCATGGGATCTTCTTTGACACCGCCGCGTATTATTTCAAAATGGAGATGATTTCCGGTGGAAGTTCCAGTAGAACCGCATGTACCGATTACGTCCCCTTGTGATACCTCATGATTTGTACTTACTTTAACGGAATTCATATGGGCGTAAAGTGTAGTTACCTCACCATGATTTATCATTACATGAAGTCCGTAACCATTTGACCAACCATTACCTGAGGCAAAGATGACATTACCACTCTGGGCTGCAAGGATTGGGTCTCCATTTGCACATGCAAGATCCACGCCGGTATGCAATCGCTCATCCCCAAATACGGGGTGTATACGAAAACCGAAGGGGCTAGTAATCTTTATTCCGGTCATCAGGGGAATTATCCAATCGCCAACAACGTGTACTTCACAGTTCATCGTCAAACCACCGAATTGAGCAACAAAGGTTGTTACAGCGGGCACCCAATGTTTATTCAATCCAGTTGGATCATTGTCGGCTCCAATGGGTGCATAGGCACTGCCTAAATCAGAAATTGTAATTAACCCATCTTTAATTATTCGATTGTGCAACGTCTTCCCCATTGCCTCTATTCCATCTTCAATTGTTGCAAAGGCATATAAAAACCGGCTACCAGTTGCCGGGTCCATTAAACCACCCGGATTATTTTTCAACATGACAGCAGCCGATGTTCCCGAACCTGTTTCATGAAAGGCTACAGCAGCCATCAATACCGGATCAATTTCATATTTGTCAGCAACTTCAATAAAAACCTGTCCCTTGTCCGTAAATTTACCGGCATTATTGAATTGAGAGAAGAACAGTTCCTCACTGATTTCACCATCTGGCCGACAGACAGCGCCACCGGCGAGATTCCATCTTTCATCATCCTCCTCGGTAAAGATTACAAATACAGCAAAGAAGAGGAAGAGGACGAGAATGGAAAACAATAGAAGTAAACCCGGGCTGGCTAAAACCGGGACGATCCATAGCAACTTTTTCATAATATCTAAACGAACACCTCGCACATAAAAGTTTTTCTGTTCGCCCCCCTCCTTCCTTATCTTTTTCGGTCATAATTCAAATAGTAATCAGTGACTTGAAACTGGCCATTGCTATCTTTTTCAAACATCATGCTGTATACATCAGAATCTTTTCTGGTCTGCCCATGGCTATCCACCACTTCACTTATAACAACACCATCCCAAGAAATAGCTATCAGTGTAGGAGCAACTGGTTCCTTGATTTCAACTTTTAGCACTTTTCGTGAGATGATACCTTCTATGTCCTTCATCCCTTCAATCTTTTCATCTTCACTATTTCTTAGGTAATCGATATGCCCCTGTACCAATAAACCTTCAATAGAATCCAAATGTTCGGTAGGCTTCTTCCTATCAAACGCATGAATTTTTGTTACAAATTCATGGGCAAGTGCTTTTGTCTCTTCCAAAGATTTTTGCGGAAACATATCAATTTGTGTAGGATTCTTGGTGGCATCATCCGGTACTCTCAAATAGTTTTTTTCAGGACTTTCATCGGCATCATCTTCTCCTTTCAATTCATGAGATATCATTTCACTTTTTGAGGTATTTCGGATTCCAGATTCTTCCTTTGAGGTATATTGCCAAATATTATCATTTTCATTAGACGATGTTTCTTTGACTATTTGCTCATCCAATCTTTTCTTCTTTGCTTTGTCGACAATCCCAACAATGAAACCAAATAACAAAAGCGTGACAGATAGACCTATCACGCTCATCATCAATATCCGTTTTGTCTGCTCACTCACTAACATTTCAACTCCTTTATTATTTTTTCAAACTAGAGAACAGTCCTATTTAGGAATACCATCAAAGGATTTAAGTTTATTTCCTTCCAACAGGGCTTTACGTTCTTTCTCCAATTCGATGGTATTTCTTTCATTTACGATATTGCTAACAAACGTGTTGGCAAATCCGTTTTTCCATTCTCCCTGTTCTGCTTTTTCCACGACGATATCAAAATGTCGCTTCATTTCAGTTTGACTAAGGTTATCAATACCATGAGATTTCAAAGTGTCTAATGTTTGATTAATCATTTCTGGAGGCAAACCATTCTTCGCAAGTTCATTCGTAATCATCGTCTTATTCATATGAAGTTCGTATTCCACTTCCCCGTATACATCCCGCTTTTCTTTCTGTAATTGGAGAGATTTCCTTTCATCAGAAATGCCTTTTGCAAATGTTTCCGCATATCCTTCTGAAAGGTCGCCTTGCACTTTCAATTTATCGTACTGTGTATGCAATTCCCCACTACTTACATCTCGCAATCCATACTTATCTAAAGCCTGCATTGTGGAATCCACCATTTCCGACGACATGCCTGTTTCAGACAGAATAGCTTTTGTTTGTTCTCGCTGCTGCACTCTTCCGGGGAACAATAAATCCTTCTCGAATTCGACCGCTTTGCTCTTTCTGCTATCCAAGACACCCTTCGCAAATGATTCAGCAAAATTGCCTTCCAGGTTATTCTGATCACTAATCTTCTCGAATTGTTCAGATAGTTCATCGTCTGACAGATGATTGATGCCAGCCTTCTCGAATGCTTCCATCGTTTCTTTCTTCATTTCAGGCGTAAGATTTTTATCATCCAAAAATTTATCTAGTTTAGTTTTATCTAGACCGGATAATTTAGTCGCTTGTTGAGATTGAGACATTTTACTTAAATGGGCAAGACGCTGAGCCCTCATTGCGGAACCGGCAATATCACTGACACCACCTTCACCTGTTGCAACCCTACCGATTGAACCGCCGATTGCAGCTCCTGTCATTGCACCGGCTGGACCACCAGCAACTCCTCCGGCGACTGCACCACCAACTGAAGCGACATTTTGCAAACCTTTCTTAAATGGCGCATTGAATGTTCCTGAACTCTCCCTAAGTTCTCGAATTGTGCTTGATGCGGAAGAGAAGATATCCTTGATTCTGTTCCTCAGGATAAAGATTGTTCCAAACAATAATAAGTTGAAAGTTGCCGCTCCTACATAACTATAGAAAGGATTGGACCCTCCACTAATCGATTTGAAATCACCGGCATAAATGATTTCCGAAATTACAAATACGATTAACGCAACAAAAGACACAAAAATCTTCAAGGCTAAAGGGATACCCAGCTCAATGAAATATCGTTTCATAACATTAAATTGACCCGGAATCGCTGAAATTAGCAAAGCGAACGGAGCAAGTGCGGCTATGACCATGAACCAAAACTGGAACAGTATCAAACAGAGTGATAATAAATAAATAGGTAAAGAGACAAGCCCATTGATCATCATGTAGAAATACGAGAATGCTAAACGACTATTTACAGCTGAATATTTCATCATGTGATTACTATGCCCGTTTTTTTGAGGCTTCATCTTCAATAACTTTAGTCAATCTCTCTTCACCAATAGGCTCTTTTAGGATGTTTTTTACGCGCTTTATACCTCTATCTCTATCTCCTCTGCCTATTGACTCAACATCATGTGTCCCGTACTGCATATAGAGATAGGGTCTATCAACAAACATCCCCCAAATACTATCTTTCATTTTTGTTCTTGGATCATCAATATTTAATTCCGAATCAGTAGAATGACTTGGCAAACCTACAACAAAGCCACTAAGATCAGTGGTAATTTTGTTCGCCCCTGTTAAAAGAGCAGTGTAGTTCGTAAACATGAGAATTGCAATTGTGAGTGCAATTATTGTTTGAAACACGGAAGCAAAAGTGTCGAAGAACGCTCTTTTTATAATAAAAATATATAACGCATACATACCTGTCAAAATCGCTATCAGTTTTACTAGATTCCCGAAAAGTCCATTTCCTATACTGAATGTCCCGCCGGAAATACCTGTGATATTTGACATAAGTGATTCTAATTCAATAATTATTTTCTCAGTGAAATCTGCTGTATATGCCAAGTCATACATTACCAACATGGTATAGGTCAAAAACATGTTAATATCAAAAACGATGTTGTTGACCAAATTGACCATCTCACTTAGCTTGTTTCCCACATTTTCCTTGACGTCAGCCCAACCAAAAAGTTTGTCATAGGTATCAGCCCAGAACTTTTCCCCTTCCTCAGAAGACTCTACGTCTTTATCCGATACAGCATCCAAATGATAATAAGATTTTCCGTCATCTCTAAACTCACCATATTGATCCGTGATAATATCCATAATGTCTGTTTTCGGAGAAGAATCTTCTCCGTCGTCCGCTAACCCAGTATGAGTTATACCTAAAGTTAAAAACAGAATCACCATGACTCCACAAAACACTCTTTTATAGTTAGGCACCATAAAAATTTTGGCAATAAAAATAACCCTATGCACTAAGCAAGGGTTATCAATAGCCTGTTACCTCCTCTTTTATTTAGTAATTTAACCTTCTGGTAATTCATGAAGTACAGTACCAGTTTCAGCATTACTATCATTAATTACTTCTGGTCTTTCACCATAATATGATTCGATTTTCCATTCATTATTATCATCTTGTTTTATTATTATCCAGCTGTTAGTTAATACATCTTTGTCATCAGGTGTTCGATATCTATAATAGACTTCCCCCTTCTCATCGTTGTAGAAATTATCATATCTTCTCAATTCATACTTACCTTCAAGTTCTTCAAAACGATTTGGATACTCGTGACTGTCTAATAGATAAGATTTCTTTTCTTTCAGTTCTTCAACTCCATCAGAAGTTAAATACTTCAGGATTTCTGGATAATTTTGTTCAATCTTCTCAACCATGAAATCATGGGCAATTGAATCCGTTTCTTCAAATACCTCTGCATATTTACTCGCATTATCAATGGTTTTTTCATTTGCATCCGCTTCATTTTCAGAGCTACATGCTGCCATCAAAATAGTCATGGCTAGTAGGAGGAAAAATCCCCATATACTTTTTTTAAACAACTCACCACTCCCTTTCAATGGCTTTTATGTTATCATACTACTCTTATCTTTTCACGTTCTCGTTCTGCTTCAGATGAGGTGGAGGAATCAAAAGCATCCAATAGCTCAACGAACACAGGATTGATTTTGACCACAGCAGAACGTCCATAAATATCTTGGAACAGTGCTTCCCCACGATCCAATGATTTCAAGATTTCAATGTTTGCATCTGTCTTCGGTAGGTTGAGATAATCCAACATTTCTTCCGCTTCACTTGTTTTTCGTAATCCGAAACTAAATTTCATTCCCATATTCGCAACATCATTTCCGTGGTCAGAGGCATTTTGTGATCCTTTCATTAGGGTTGTATTATAAAAGCGTCCCATTCGGACAATGAAGTCCATTAGTTCAGCACCAATTGGGCTTCGCTCGATTGCACTCGCTTCGTCTTGCAGAATAAATTTATGGGTGCCTCTCTCACTTTTAAACATGTATTGCTTTGTCCAAGCAGTAATTGAAATCATAATTGCTTCAGAGATCTTGTGTATTGTTCGGGTATTCTTCTTTTCACTGGAAGATGGCAGATTCAAGTTTTGAATCATGAGGACCTGAATTGGTTTATCATGCTCAAGAACTTTGAAATTCTGGCCGACCTCTCCAAACAACAACATGGACAACTGGTTTCGCTTTAACGTTTCTAAAGTACCTCTTAACCTTTCCAGTGACTCATAACGTGTATTCGACATGCTCTCAGGACGATTCTCGTACAAGTCATGGAGATAGGTTAAGACGCGCCCAATACAAGGGTCTTCCTTATTCGCTACTTCCTCCACCGCTTCGCTCAAGATATTGTAGGCATCTTCATTCAAACTGATATTGGCCAGATACGAAAGAATATCCATAGTAATATCTTTGGCTTCCTCAATGCTCGTACTCGTTCTAAACGGGTCGAGTGAGCCGGCATCATCAGGATCAGCACCAAGCGTCCATACCTCAATAAATTCTTTAGGGATAAACGGGAGCCCCTTATCCCATCCAGTCCTGTCTCCTTTTGGATCGATGATTAACCCTTTTGAACCGGTAAGTGTCGCTAGATAAATAAACAAGTTCATGAAGAAGGATTTCCCTCGTCCAGTCATACCGGCTACAAGAACAGAAATTGAGTCTACAACGTTTCCTAATCCATCGAATGCCTTAGCAGCTAGATCCGGCTGAATAAATACCGGTTTAGAAAACTGAGAAGTATGACCGATATAAAATCCGCGGTTATCACCGATATTAGTTGTTGCCCCGAACATCATCCCCGCTAACACGCCGGGTGCCACTTCCATCTTGTAATCATCATGATACTTTTTTGAGCCTGGAATCGACTCCAATAAAAAATGAAGCTGCTCACCGTAAGGGGCAACAATCTTTAAGCCGAACTTGGATAGTTCATTCCGCAATAAGCCGACCCGAGTCTTTAATTGCTCTTCCGATTCAGCGGTCACTTTAAAAACGAATGAACAAGCGAAACCTGGAAACCCTGTCTGCTTGAAATAGTTTTCCATCTGGATCGTGCCGCTCTGAGAGACATCTACACTCATATCAACGTCTTGTCCGCCCTTTTCAGCCTCCTTTCGTTGATCTCTAAATTCTAGTTTAGCATTAGTCAATTTCTTCTTAATAATTTCGTTCGGTTGGTTTTCAGCACGTATTGAAACGGTCAGTGGGAACGGCATACGTAATTGAATACGATAGAGCCATTCGCTTCCGGGATGATGTTGAACATCATCCATATAGTCAATGGTCAAGTACTGGCAGTATAGATTTTCAATTTCGTTATCATCTGTGATTCGACTTAGCTGCAAAGTCTTTGGTCCGACCTCCCTAATATTAGTATTCTGTAAGTCGAAGAAGTCCTTTTTATTATTTCTAACTGCTTTATGTCTCCCTCCTTGCTTATCGATTCCTTCAACGGTATTCCCTATTCGATAAGATGTACGGGGCTTAACATCCGTGTTGTTATTTCGTGTGCTAAAAGTTTTCTCAATAATAAAGACCAATTCCTCCGTCGTGACTTTTTGGATACGGGAGCCAAATGAATTGGCAACTGTGGATTCAATGGAAACCGCTTGGCTTTCGAAAGCTTCGATCTGACTTTGCAAAATATCATCGGGATACAATCCGACTGCTTGATACAGCGGTGATTTGAAACCTTCAAAAAACTGCTTGACGGACGTTAAAGCATTGATTCCAGCATTACCGGAGACATATCTATTTTTCTCAGGGTCTATTTGAATGCCGATGTAATGATGGTATTCACTGGACTCATTCAATTCCCTTTCATTTTCAAGTGCCTTTTTGACTTGCTCTATAAATTGAATCCCGTTCTCCTTCAGGGGATATTCTTTCAAGTTCATTTCCTCAATAGTAGAGTCCAATATCCCTTTTATATTAGTTGGGTTAGGGACGACAAGATAATGGAGGTCTAACCCCACATTTGTTAAGAAGGACATCTGTTGTTGAAAGGGTAACACCTTTTCATCGTCCTCCAAGAAATCATAGTTGAATCCGTCTATTTTGTAATATGCCCAGACAGTTCCATCATGTGAAAAAACTAAGTTATTTTCTATATGTTTAACTGGGAACTCGATTTTCACGTCTACCACTCCTTTTACTTTGAAAAAAGAAGCTGAAATTAGAACAGCTTCTTTTTTGATTTAGTTACAACCTCTTTCTCAGAAATAGTTTTATTATCAAACTCCATAACCACCACTTTATTTATTGAATACGGGCCGAGCATTTCACTAATGACTGGGACCCTGTTTGAAATACGGGCTAGATAATTATTAACTTGAGCATGTTCTTTATTGATTTCAGCAAGCATTCCTGCAGAATTATGCTCTTTCTGGATTGATCTTTTATATGTGAAGTAGTTATAAAATTGGTAGTCTCTTTCCTCATCTACTTCCCGTCCTCTATAGAATGTGATATTTTTCAACTTCCTTACCTGATAGAAAATGAATGAACGAAAGAAGTATATTGGGGACCTTCCTTCCGTCCCTACATCCGCAAGCAGCCAAGCAAGGCCAATCGGAATAATAATCAAAATACCAACCGGTATCCAATTAATTAACCAACCGATTCCGGGAGTGAAGTAAAGGGCTGATTCCACAGCCGCGATTGTAAAGAAATACATAACCGCTTTCAGCCGCAATGGTCTACCCAATTCCAAACCGAAGACTTGATAGAGCTGCCTTTCAAAACGAATGAAATTGTTTAATACATAAAGCGGTATCCTTTTAATGATCTTTCACCTCCCTGCTGTTCGCTGTTAAGGAATCCAAAAAGGAGAAGCAATCCCCTCCTTGCCGTTAAGTTAATACGGGCTTCAGTTACCGAGATTTAATTTCTCGGCAAAAAACTCTGAAATGCTAATCAAAACGTCTGGATTCACGATGAAAATCCCGATAAAAGCAAGGCCGATAACGACACCGATCATTGCAATCCATGCTCTTTTAAACGCTGTCACTATCAATGCAACAAACAGAACGATGAACAGGGCCCATTTGATTTCCTCTGAGAACCATGTAAACAATCCTTCCAAACTCACTTGACTCACCTCCCTTCACAATAAAAAAACACAGACATAATTGTCTGCATCCGGTTTACTCAATCATCCGATTGACTATCTTGGAAAGAGGCCTTATTGTCACCACCATTAGTCTCTTCTAAGATTTCATCTTCCAGCTTCTTATTTTTCAACTCATCGATGTACGATTTATTGTTGATGAACAAAACGGTATAACGCCCCTCCTTCTCGACCAACACTAAGAGATACGTGGAAGTAAATTCAATTCCCGTCTCTGGTTCGGCAAGGATTACTTCGGTTCTAACCACTTTTTCATTGACTCTTTTCCCTTCGAATAACTCCATGTTCTTCACTCTAACAAAATTCATTGTCTGATTCAGACCACTCTGGTGTTTCGGATCATCCACGATATAGGTTAGCTTGTCTTTTGAATCAGTTGAATAGGCTTCAAAAAATGTGTCAAGGAATGCCTTGATATTTTGAGTGCTACCGTCCGTAATTGACTTTAGACCGTTGGTTTCTGGATCAATCGACTTTTCAATTTTCGACTTTTCTACGTGGGTAAAACTGGGCAAATCATATACAATGAATCGCCTTTCGACATCATCATAAAAAACAGGAACAGAAATAAACTTTTCGGTCTTCACTTTCTCTGGAGCGACTGCCGATTTGTCTTCTTTCTGTTTATTGACAGCTGAGCTTTCAAATAGCAAATTCACCTGGAACGTTATACGCGCTTTGGAATCTCCGAGGTTATCTATATGCTTGAGAACAATGTTTTCTCGGGTAAGTGTTGAGCTCCACTTATTACCACTTATTATTGCCTGTTCACTCAATTTTTCTGTTAAATATTGACTAAGCCTTCCAATCCGATCACTCCTCTTCTCGTTATCTATATTCCAATTGAAATATGTCACGAGAAAGCTTTTTGAGAACTCAATCCCTTCAGCAGAGGTTGCTTTATTTATTACCTCTTTGTCTCCCTTATTTGCTGCACTCGATTGTCCATTTGAAGAAAAGACATTAACGAAAACAATCAGCAGCATAAATAAAAAAAGCATCCAGAAAGTGATTGCACCAAATCTCTTAGCCCGATATCCTTTCGGTTTGCTTTTCTTTTCCCGTTTCCGTATCTCTTTCTTTCGTTTTTCATGTTCGGACGATTTTCTGAAGATCTCGACTGCCCTTTTCAATAGACCACCCTTCTGATTACTCGATTTAATTAATCTCTTCCTCAAGACCAGTTACCTCCTCTTTGATTATTTACCCACCTCGTTTTGTCAAAATTTCTTTGAACTTCCTACCATGATAAAAATCGCGACAATCAAGATTAGTGTGGTAACCGTTCCGTATTTAACGAGCGATGATTCATAAAGATTGACTACGTGCATTTTCAACTCCTCCCACAAAGGAATCAACGATGGAAACTGTTCTAGCAATAAACTGCCGATAACGACGATAAGAAAGACCATCAGGATTGTCCCAATTAAGAGTCTAAACATTCTTTCACCCCCTTTCGCAGGACAGACGCATGTCACCATCCTCTACGACGAAAAGGTCGATTCATGCTTTTGGTCACCATAGATGCAAACACAACCATACCGATGAAGTTGCAAAAGCGACTGAGCTTTGACGCGAAGTTTTCTAGTGTAGTAAAGCGCTTTTTACGGCTGACTAAAGTAGGCTGAACACTTACAGGACGCTCTTTTTCTAAAATATCGACGGCCCCCTCATCAGTTGCCGCTCTTCCCTCTTTCTTATAGGCAATCAATTGTTCTAAAACTTGTTTTGAACGATACGATGGGGCCAAGGAGGAACCATTCTTCAAAGCACGATCAATTGTTTCAATATTTTCTTGAAGAGCTTTTTGGTTTTGCTCATAGAACGCCCTTTCTTCCGGTCCATCTTTTTTTGTTTTACGGTAGAGTTTGACGACTGTATTATAGAACCAAATGAAAGTTACAATAACCCCCGTGTAGATAGCAGTGTAAAATAGAAACACAGGTATATAGATGAAAATAAACGGATCAATGCCATTACGAACATAATTCACGAGAACCATGAAGATGGGCATCCAGATGAACGTTCTTTTAACCAACTTGCGGATAGTCACTTTGCTTACTGTCTTGTCACGATTCAGCTTTTCTCGGATATTTTCAAGATCTCTTAATTCCGCTTCCAACATTTCTTTTATAACGACCGCCTTATAAGTCTGCTCCAGATTCATTCGCATAATTATTCACTTCCTTCTCATTAGTCGCCATTAAGGCAAAGCCCTCAATCGAGCCTTTAGCCCATCTAGCTTTATATAAGGCATATCTACGCAGTAATAGTCCCCTCCCCGATGTTCAATTCGAGAAGGTACGTAATAACCGCCGTCCTTCATGTCCAGGTCTTCCCGCCATACGTCAACGGAGGAACCGCTTGTTAATTCTCGTCCGCACAGTTCATAGCGATCCCATTCATTCTTTTGTAAGTGCCCCTCCAGCAAAACCTTTCTACTTAGATCAACTATAGAAGAATAAGCATCTTCCAGCCCGTTCATGGCTTGGTAAAGTGTATGATATTTTTGGACTTCTTCAGCAGATAAAATATAGACATTGATATTTTTCATAAGCTTCTGTGTGTCTGCTAAAAGACGTTTTATTTTATATTCAGCATCAAGATAAGAGTTAATTGTGTCTTCTAATATTTTCATCTGAACACTCTCCAATCTTTATTTGAGAAAGTAATGTAATAAACTCTCTGAATTCGATCACTGATTTCATTCCCAATGCTTCCCGAATCTTCTTTTTCGGGACCCCTTCTTTGAGTAGCATCACAATTTCATTCGTAGTTATATCCTGTCTCTTCTGAAGAATTGCTTCAATATTTGTATCTGTTTTCCACAGGTCGTCACCTACAATACGCATTTCTTTATAATTGGGGCAACCACCGCAAATAGATTCAACCATCTCTCTATCATTTGATCGATCACCCATCATCACCAATTCTTTAAATATGCAGGAATCACATACCCTCAGCGTTTTACATACTTTCAAGAACTTCTGCCTCTTACGATTACGTAGCTCTTCCTTTGTACTAAGCATTTCCTCACCTCCAAAGTGATTAAAATTCAACACCAAAAGACGACAGCATCGCACTGGCGCTATCGTCTATCGCTTGTTCAGTTATTGATGATTCTCCATCTGACTTGCTTACTTGTCCCTCTCCCTTTGCAAGACTGCCATCAATTTTTCCTAGCAACTCTTGATGCTGCTTCTCTAGATTCTCTTTCAACAATTGCACTTCGGCTAACAGGCGTTGATTATCCTGATTCAATTTCTGACCTTCTAAAATTGTGCGATACGCAAATCTCAACATCTGCCGAATGGTTTCGCTCCGTTTATTATCCGGCACTTGTGCAAGTAGGTTAAAGATTTCCTCATCTTCCTCCTTCAGACGAAAACTATAGCGCTTCTCCCAATTCACTTTCATATTAAATCACTGATCTCCGACGCTTTAATTGGTCGAATACAGATTTCCCCAATCTCAAGTAACCGATCGCATTTGCAAATTGGCTTTCTGTAATCATCAACAAACGGTTATCAAAGTGGGGCTGGATGAAAGGCTCGAATAGCTCACCACCTCCACCGGCTAAAAAAATCGCATCAAACAGATCGGATTCTTCAGCCCATACGTTTTTCAAACGATCAACAATATTTGTGGCAATGGATTTCTTACTTGATTGGATAATCTGGCTGAAATCAATCTTGTTACCTTTGTACATCAACCGTTCATCTTTTAAAATCCTTGATATATAATGCTCACTCAAATCCGCTCCACCTGTTTGCGTTTTATAGGCTTGTCTGATATCCCTGTACAAATTGTTCACACCGTCATCCACCGTTCCTGATAACTTCGCTTTCGGGATGAATGATCCGTTCTGCTGAATTTCGACGACGACAAAGTCGGTGGTTCTAAATCCGATATCAATTAAACCGATTAGTGATCCATGGCTCATGAATTGTGGATACGTATATTTTCCTTCGTGATTGATCAACGCTGAAAAGATGGCTGAAGCCCCTTGTGGAAATACTAAGGCACGTTCGATATTCACCTGTTTTGCCCCCTCCACTAAGGGACCTGATTTCCATTCGATATGGGACTGGATGCCTGTTATAGAGGATTGAAAATCCTTTGCTTGCGCCTGGTAGAAGTCTAGAGGCAGACCGGTAGACAGATTCACAGTGCCACCTCTGCCCTCTGTGACAAGCTGAATTGCCGTATTCAGTAAGATATGTGTATAAATATGATTGAACCTCTCGCGTTCAAATATACGGGATAAAGAGCGTGACTCATTTGCTAGCTCTCCCACAAAATAATCTTCGCCCTTAATGGAGATATGCACATTGGCCATATCATTCGGTGTATCCCCGAGGATGTTTGTAATCCCCCTCTCATACCCTTTCCCGACCAGTGATGGGAAGATGACCCTCTTTCCCGATGAAGAAATTGCTTTGACGAATCCATAGCCTAAATCTACTGCAACGTTTTCCAAATCTATGGCCTCCTTTGTTTCGTGTACTGGTCAACTGCCAAACATCTCCACGTTTATCGAATGTCCAGCTTGTTCATACTTCGACTACACCAAATGGTGACTGTGCGTAAGACTGCTGATTCTAAGTCAGTAGTCTTATTGCGTTTCGACTTTACATTTATTACCATATTATCATTGTACTTCAATCTTATTTCATCCTTTCATTGAACACGGGAAAAACATGGGCTGGATAAATATCAGCTAAAAGGAAGCACATCGTCAGCCATCCTTTTTCCAGCCCAGGTTTTCCTACTTTGTTCATTGATATAAAAATCTGAATTACAACAATAGGAGCTTCTTTCCTTTTTTCAACTTAACGGTTTATCCTTATTGCCTGTACTTCGAGACCTTGTATATTAGAGAGTGAGATAGGGCACCATTGCAAAAAACCTCTAAAACCCTATAGCAAAAGGGTTAACTGTCATTTTAGGGTGTGGGGATTTTTCAACACTAGTGTCGATATTTTTCAACACCCCCTTTTCACACTAACCCCCGAAATATTTAAATTAAGCTGTAGAATTTTTTCGACACCCATTGAAAGAAATGCAACAATGCTTATAGGTCAACAATAAAAGGTGTGGAATTTTTTCCACACCCCCCTACCCCTTCTTCTTTTTGAATTCCAGATAACTTTTTCTAGTGAATAGTCTGCCGAATTCTCCTCCATTCTTTATCCAAAGCTTCCACATAAGGAGGACTTTTTTTCGTTCGAGTTTGTCGAATTCAATGACCAATTTAGATAAGGTGGCATTGATTCTGTTCCGGTCACCGGCATAGATGATTTCAGGATTCATGAATATGGGTCTACGTGTGACGCTTCGTTTATGTTCCTTTATCTCTTGCGAGTCAACTATCTCAAGTAGTATCCCTTTTTCGAGCAGACTTTGTATCATCGAGCTGATACCCGTGCGATCACGTTTAAGATACTTCGCAATATCTGATACCGTCATGAACTGACCTGTTTCTGTATCAGTAATACCATTTGAATGTAACTGGACCAATGGCATCAATGAAAAAAGAAACCCCAATTCTGCATTCGTCAGGTATTCTTTCCTGATGAGTACATCGAGGTTCTGTTGGATTGCTTGGACAAATAATGCCTTATTCTTGTCTTTCAATTTATAAAGGCCATACCCCTGTTCATTTGCCTTCTGTTCTTCTTGTGCAACACTCGCCAAATTAACCACATTTTTACCATCACGAATTCTAGCATGCTTCTCAGCAGCTTCCAATGCGTTTTGCATATCCATTTCTATATCATCTCCTTCCGTTGCCTACACTTTCACTTTTGAACCTATTGCTATAGGCATAATACGAAATGATACGATTCGCCAATCTACTGTTTCTCGTGCTTAACTTATTGTTTGAAATAGCAATCTTCATTGCCTCTTGCGTTCCAATCAATACTAATTTCGCTTTTGCCCTTGTCATCCCCGTATACATCAGATTGCGTGCGAGCATCACATAATGGCTTGTAGTGGCAGGAATAATAACGATGGGAGCTTCACCACCCTGCGACTTATGGATTGTAATGGCATAGCCGAGCTCCAATTCCTTGGTGTCGGTTTTCTCATATGACACAGACAATCCGGAAAAATCACATGTCATAATCTCAATAGATTCATTATCCTGATTTACTTCTTTAGAAATACTGGTGATGATCCCGATATCGCCATTGAAAACGCCTTTAGATTGGTTATTCTTAATCTGAATGACCTTATCCCCCTGACGAAAAAGTCTCTTTCCAATATTCCATTCACTTTTTGTGCAATTTGCAGGATTCAAGGCTTCCCGTAACTGTTCATTCAAGGCAAGGGTACCGGCAGGTCCTTTTTTCATCGGGCTCAATATTAAAATATCGGATAAGGAATAGCCCAATTCTTGAAAACGCAAAGCACTTCTGACAATTAGATTCACAATCCGTTTCGGGTCGTCTTGACGAATAAAATAAAAATCACCTTTATCTTTGTCGATAAGAAGTGATTTGCCTTGATTTACTCTATGGGCATTGCTAATAATCTGGCTTTCTTCGGCTTGTCTAAAAACTTCGGTCAGACTAACTGTTGGAAGACCTGCTTCGATCATATCGCTGAGAACATTACCCGGGCTCACAGAAGGCAATTGATCGATATCTCCAACGAATAGAATCTTCGTTTCCCGTTCAAGAGCATCCATAAGTAAACTAGCCAATTGGACGTCCACCATCGACATTTCATCAACCACTAAGAAATCACAAGGAAGTTTCTCTTGCCAATTATATATAGGAACCTCCCCGTGTTGATAACCAATCAACCGATGAATCGTGGATGCTTCATGACCTGCCACTTCTGATAATTGACGACTTGCCTTTCCTGTCGGTGCAGCTAATTGAACAATCTTTTCTGGATTCATTTCTTTATAAATATCGAGCATTGCACGAATAACAGTCGTCTTGCCTGTTCCCGGACCACCAGTGAGTATCAGCATCTGTTCCTCGAACAAGCGCCGAACCGCTTCACGTTGCTTCTCAGCCAAGATGATGCCCTGCTTCTTCTGATATTTCACAATCTGTTTATCGAGTGAAGGCAATGCTTCGCCATCCCGAGAACCTCTCATTTCTG
Source organism: Sporosarcina sp. 179-K 3D1 HS (assembly GCF_047228905.1). Lineage (NCBI taxonomy): Bacteria > Bacillati > Bacillota > Bacilli > Caryophanales > Caryophanaceae > Sporosarcina > Sporosarcina sp. 179-K 3D1 HS. The sequence goes on along the minus strand of NZ_JBFEGI010000002.1, from coordinate 467,369 downwards.
AAAGTTTCCGAGCTAATCTGTCTTCGTAAGTGAATAAAAATTTTGGATAAACGCAATTGTCTTCTATAACGATATGTTTCTCTTCCAATCGGTAAATACTTTGTGCCAATTCATCCATTGAGACTTTATCTGCCTCAACTGTGTTATGGTTCAATGCACGTTCAACTTCTCTTAACAGTTCCTCTTCCAAGACATAGCAATGACCGGAACTGAAACAGATCTCTTTCAAGACATAGTTCACGCAAGCGTCGATGCGAAATCCGGAAAAGGGGGATATGCCTATTTTTCGCGCAATTTCATCGGCTTTCAAAAATCCAATCAGATTCAACTCTGTGAGCTTATATGGATTTTCCATAACAACCGCTACGGTATTGGAATCATACTCTTTGTATAGGCGCATGCCCATACTTGCGTTTATTCCAAAGGAAAGCAATTCCCCAATGACTTTTTGTACCTCGAATGTAGACCGAACACTTTCAACAATAGCACTGGCCCGCTTCTCCCCTATTCCTTTGATACCCCTTAAACTCTGGGCACCCTGTTGAGATATTATGGCCAAAGCCTCCTCACCCAACTGTTCTGCTATGAGGGCTGCTTGCTTCGCTCCGCAACCTTTTACAAGAGGAGAAGCAAGGAAGGCAGTAACTTGGTCCTTTGTTTGCGGCATCGGTCTTTCCCACGACACCACCGCAATCTGTTTCCCGAACTTCGGATGATTCTCCCATGCTCCATGAACCCTTACTTCTTCCCCTTTATCTACACCGTAAATACTACCTTTTATTGTGAGTTCTTCTCGATCTGTCCGCAATTTCGCTATTAGATAGTCCTCTTTTCTATAAAGAACCCTGGAGACTTTCCCGACAAAGGTATTCATTCTAGACTCACCACCTTGTCACGGGAACAAAATATTGATTTAAACCGTTTCAGAAAATCATATGTGCTCGGTGCAGGAAAAGGGTTTTGTAGATCAATTTCGGAATAAAGGATCAAGAAAAGAGGGCTTGGTACAACAACTGTTTGACGTTTTTGACGAACAAACGCCTTGCATCTTTCAACCATTCTCTCAAAAGGGCTAGAAGAATCAACACTGTTTTTCATCTCTTCTACAGAATCAACAAGTTGTGTATCAAGGGTATCAAGCCGTTCGAGCAATTCTTTTTCTTCATGAGTTCCCATTACATCATTTGCCGCATTGAGGAGTTCATTCCGTGCTTCTACAACTTCTTCGTCATATAGTAGTTCTTCAAATTGCATTTCCACTTCTGGAGTAACGTCTACCTGTTGGAAAAATGTATCAATTTCTTCTTGTGGAATGTTATATTTGCTAGGAATACCGATTACATTGGGTACTGACCTTACTAAGTGCCATAGGTTGTCCGGGAAAAAATGAAAGTTCACGTTTAATTCGATTAAGATATATCCACTTAACACACTGCTGATTTTCTTCGTTGCTTTTCGCGCTTCCCTTAGATTTTTCGTAAGATTGCGAATACTGTCCTTATAGCTGCCGAGCAAAGCAAGAGAATTAGCATCTTTGTATACTTTCAGATTGTCACAAGCCGTTCGTAGGCTGTTCAAACCGGCTTGAATTCTTTTTACATACAAGTGATCTGTAATGTCTTCCATGTTCAAAGCAGATAAATCGACAGACGTATGATCCTCACGAATGATTTCTGTAAATGTTTCCATAGCATAAATTGCTTTGACCATTGAATCGCCTGATCTATGCAAAAAGGTTTTCAACATTTCTTTCGCTTCAATTTCTACGCCTGTACGAACCTGAACTACAAAGAAAGCCATCTCTTCTCATCCCTTCGTTTAAAATTAAACAGCTTTAAATTTCGAATTATTTTTATTGCATTTTTACTTACATGAAAACAACTATCCAAAGACTCGATGAAAGTTCTTGTCTAAAAAAACGGCCATCTTTGATGCTTGGAACGACCATGTTTGCCCTTTACCTTTCGGATAAAATACAAAGCCTCCATTTTGACTATCCAGCTCTTTTCGGAAAAGTGGACGAAATAGTATATTATCTTTTAGCCATTCACTTTTTTTTCCAGTACGCTTTTCAAGGTCTTTCATGCTCCAATAAACCCCTTGTAGCTCTCGACTCCTTAGTTCTTCAAGTTCAACTTTTCTAATCAATACAGAATCCTGTGGAATTGGAATTGTAAGACTTACTGAGAGTTGTTGCACCATGTCTAATCACTCCTTTTTTCATTAGATCTCACTTTCAAATAAAGAATCTAATAGATTAAGCCCTTCAATTTTACTCACTGTGTGTAACTGGTTTTCAAAAAAATTCCGTACTCCACTGAAATATACTTTCATTTACTGTTTAATACTCGAATAGGGTAGTATTTTCCACCTCAGAACTCATTAATAGTAAAGATAAACCCTATAAACATATGTCTTTTCACAGTAGAAACATTTAGATATCTGCTTGCTTTTTCTAAGTGAAGGTAATTCATTTTACACGCAATGAGTAATGTCATCTACTAATATATTATACTCTTATTGTGTAAGTCAATAGATATGTTACACTTTTTGAATATTATTTTATAAATATCGTGTAACCATGCTATACTAAAGGAAATAACTATTAAAAGGTGACTAATCATGAGTAATGATCTTCATATTAAATTACAAAAATTAAGAGAAGAGAGAGATTGGTCTAAAACCGCCGTAGCAAAAAAGCTTGGAATTAAAACTGTGTCTACCTATGCAAATTGGGAATACGGAATTCGACAACCTGATAACAACATGATTAGGGAGATTGCTAATCTTTATGACGTCTCAACTGATTATCTTTTGGGGCATAAATCTAGTTCTTCTGCAAAAGATGAAGAGGATTTTCGTAATGTTATAAATGATCCCGAACTTAGACGTTGGTACTCTGAGTTACCTAATTCCAAGGAAGAAGACCTACGTAAGCTACGTAAAATGTGGGATATTATTAAAAACGAGGACGAATGAAACGTATTTTAAAATATGTAGTAGTAACCCTATCTTTTTAATAAGGATAGGGTATTATTATAATTAAAACAAGAACATACATTCTCATCATTTGAAAAGGTGTCGATGAATATTGAAAGTTTTAAGTCTATCTTTACTGGAAGAACAGATTTTTTCGATTTATACTTCGCTTAATATTTCTCACCCCTCTCAAATTTGTCATAATGAGTTAATTGATCTTACGGCCAATAAATTTCACATTAGGGTTTATTATTTTGATGAAGCGAGTGAAGCAAATAATTTAGGTGGAATTTATCGGATTTTTCTTAATGAAAATCAGACAAAACAACAAATTTGGCAAGACTTCGCTCATGAACTTGGACACATTTTAAGACACGAAGGGTACCAATGGTCAATGGAGGAGCCTTTTCGTGAATATCAGGAATGGCAAGCAGAAAACTTTGCGCATCACTTTTGTGTCCCCACATTCATGCTAGACCGCTTAGACTTGCCGCGGCTTAGATGTGAGGCAGTATGGTTAATTGCTAGTCTTTTCAATGTTGAAACCACCTTTGCAAACGATAGATTAGAAAAATGGTTACGGAATAGAGCAACGTGTTATTTAGCTGATTCTTATAAATGATACAAAGAAAGGATTGAAGTAGTATGGCGTCATTTCAAAAACGGGGTAAGACGTGGGAATACCGGGTTAGTCGTATGATAAACGGGAAGCAAAAACCTATCAGGAAAGGAGGGTTTCGGACAAAGAAAGAAGCCGAAGTCGCAGCTTTGGAGTTAGAGGCAGATTTAAGAAAAGGTATTATTCCACATTTGAAACCTGAACCCTTTGATGAATACTTTCGGGGATGGGTTGCCGACTACAAAGTCGACATAAGTAACATCACTCTTAAAAGGTATGAGTCCACCCTAGAAACAATAAAACAGTACTTCGGCAATACTCCTATACAGGATATTACTAAGCGGGAATATCAGCGTTTTTTGAACGTGTATGGGCTAACGCATGCAAAAGAAACGACACGGAAGCTAAATACACATATTCGAGCTTGCATTAAAACTGCGATTGATGAAAACATTATTTATAAAGATTTTACAAAAGATGTCGTTTTAACCGGAGTGGCTAAGCAAAGAAATGAAGACAAACACCTTAATTACAAGGAAAGTAAAATATTACTAAATAAATTATTTCAAATCACACAGGATAATGATCTTAGAACTATAACACATTACATTTTACTACTCGGATTGACCTCTGGACTAAGGTTTGGGGAGATGGTGGGTTTGACTCGTGACGATTTTGATTTCACAAAAAACGAAATCAATGTCTATGAAACTTGGGACTACAAAGAAGGTAAAGGTTTTGTTTCAACAAAAAACGAACAATCTATTCGTGTTGTTAAAATGGATCAAAAAACCATGGCAGTCTTTAAAGTGTTGTTTGAAGAAACACCTAATAATGAACTAAATTTAGTTTTTTATAGTGAGGACTCAAAATTTAAAACCATTTCAAATGAAAATACCAACAAGTTGTTACGTCGTCTGCTTAAAAGTCTTGATATCGGAACTATTTCAGTTCATGGACTACGCCATACACACGCAAGTATTTTACTGTACAGAAAGGTATCCATTTATTATATTTCGGAGAGATTAGGGCATAAAGATATTGACACAACGTTGAAGTATTATTCGCATATTATTAAAGAGTTACGTACAAGAGATGAGAAAAGCACAATCGTTACTTTTGAGAAAATGATCGTGTGAATGTGTATAATTTGTGTATAACGGTTCCGTTTTCAATCGTTTTCAAACGTATACTCAAAAAAATAAAAACCGCTACAAACGTTGATATAATAACGTTTGTAGCGGTTTTTATTTTTCTTAACTTCTTCAAAAAAGTCTTAAATACGTCCCAGGAGGGATTCGAACCCCCGACCGACGGCTTAGAAGGCCGTTGCTCTATCCAGCTGAGCTACTGAGACATGCGCGAACAATCCAATGATTGCTAACGACAAACTTTATTATAGTAAGTCCCTGGACAAATGTCAATGCTCTTTTGTAAAGTTCTTTATTTCCAAAGAATCTATAACCTCACCGTTCAAGTTTTGAAATGAAATACGGAGAGTTTTGTCCCACTCAATCACTGCAAAGGTTGCTTCATTGCCGCCGCGAGGGAGCCGTGTGCTTCCGGGATTCAAGAACAGGATGCCGTCTTCCACTTCAGCCCCGTACAAATGGGAATGCCCGAATAGGACAATATTGGCGCCTTGTTCTTTCGCAGTGTAATAGAGCATCATCATCGATCTTTTTACGTCGTGTTCGTGACCATGGACGGCTAGCACTTTCTTGTCACCTATCTCCACGAGAACGTTCGAAGGAAACCGGTGATCTGAGTCGCAATTTCCACGGACCGTATGAAACTTTTCTAAAAGCGGATCATCAAAAGATAGTTCACTGTCCCCGCAGTGAAAGAAAGCATTGCCGGAAAGATTTGAAACGGTTTTCACCGTTTCTCGATCTCCGTGCGAATCGCTCATGGCAATGATCTTCAATTTCCATCACCTCTTCTGTATGATGTCCGGAAGCTTTTTCTCCAGTTTTTTCAATGCTGCGCCGCGGTGGGAAATTGCATTTTTCTCATCGGGTGTCAATTCCGCCATCGTCTTTCCTTTGGATGGCACGTAAAAAATCGGGTCGTAGCCAAAACCGTTTTCCCCCTTGCGTTCCGGATGGATGGTCCCTTCGCAACTGCCCGAAACTGTCTCGGTTGTCATTGCGGGACCCGCAACCGCCAAAACGCATCGAAAACGCGCCGTTCTTTCTCCTTCAGGCACTCCTTGAAGTTCGCTGAGCACTTTTTCGATATTCGCTTCATCACTTTTGTCAGCCCCTGCGTAACGAGCGGAATAGACCCCTGGACGGCCATCCAATGCGGCAATCTCCAACCCGCTATCATCGGCGATGACTGTTTTCCCTAGCAACCGAGCAACCGTTTCCGCTTTCAAGATAGCATTTTCCTCGAATGTAATTCCGGTCTCTTCCACATCGATTGTCCGGTCCACGTCTTGCAATGTTAATACCCGAATGCCGTGTGGTGTGAACAGCGCTTCAAAGTCTTTTGCCTTCCCTTTATTTGAAGTGGCTATCAAAATCTCTTTCATGACGCGTCCTCTTCCTCTGGTCTTCCAATTCGTTCCGCAATCGGGCCTAGTGCTTCTTTCTGTACTTCAATCAACCGGCGAATCCCTAACTCGGCGAGTTCAACGAGACCATTCATTTCTACTCGTGTAAAGGTTGCCTCTTCACCGGTTCCTTGCAGTTCCACAAATTCTCCCGCACCCGTCATGACTACATTCATATCGACGGCAGCTTCCGAATCCTCGATATAATCCAGATCTAGAATTAACTCGCCATCTGTCGTTTTCCCAACACTGGTGGCAGCAAGGAAATCAAGGATCGGAAATAGCGCCAATTCCTTCTCTTCCTGAAGCTTCGCAGCCGCCAATGCCATCGCAACGAAAGCGCCTGTAATGGATGCCGTACGCGTGCCACCGTCTGCCTGTATGACGTCACAGTCTATCCAGATCGTCCGCTCGCCCAATGCTTCCAGATCGACAACCGAGCGCATTGCCCTCCCGATCAGCCTTTGGATTTCCATCGTCCGGCCTCCCACTTTGCCGCGTGTGGACTCCCGCTGTGTCCGTTGGCCGGTTGCACGGGGCAACATGGAATACTCTGCGGTCACCCAGCCTTTTCCGCCGCCCCGGAGGAAAGGGGGAACCCGATCTTCGATAGTTGCCGTGCAAATGACTTTTGTATTTCCGACTGATATTAGAACAGACCCTTCCGGATGGATTAAATAATTCGTCTCTATCGTCACAGGTCGGTTCATATCCGCTAATCTACCATCATGTCTCATTTTGACACCCTCCACCATTCAGTTTGCGAATCCATCTTAACATATCCCATTTCGCATGCGCAAAACCCGGAAGCCCAACGACGGGATTCCGGGTTTTCATTATAGCATGATATGCCTGACATCTGGCTCTTCGATGGTCAACCAGTCTTGTACGATCAGGCGGAAGGCGTCAGCTCCTCCTGTTGAATAGAATACAGGCTCCACCGGTTGATCCGATTGGCGGGCCAACTTTTTCTCATGCAATATTCCTTCGACGTCCCGGATTGTCTCCACTGCCGAAGAGATGATACGCACACCTTCGGGTAAATGCTTAGCAATATGCTCTTGCAAAAGAGGATAATGCGTGCAACCTAAAATAGCTGCATCAAACGAGACGTCTGCAAGTGGAAGAAGTGTCCTTTTGACAACTTCACTTGCATACTCGGAATGGTATTGTCCACTTTCCACTACGGGCACGAAATCAGGACATGCCAGTGGATGTATTGTTGAATTTGTCGAAATATCGCGAATGGCGTCTTCATATGCCCCACTGTTAATCGTGCCAGCAGTTCCTAAAACTGCGATATTCCCTAAATTGGATGCTTGTACAGCAGCCCTTGCACCGGGTACGATAACGCCGACTACTGGAAAGGAAAATTGTGACCGGATCTCTTCCAATGCCACAGCGGTCGCCGTGTTGCAAGCAATGATCAACATTTTGATCCCCATGTCTGAAAGCTTGGAGACCATCTCTTTTGTAAAATTCTTAACTTCTTCTGCCGGGCGCGGTCCATATGGGCAACGCGCTGTATCTCCAATATAAATGATCGGTTCTTGGGGCAGTCGATGCAACATTTCTTTAACGACTGTTAAACCGCCTGCTCCCGAGTCAATAATCCCGATTGGCGAATCCACTTTCATATCTCGATCCTTTCCATCTCATCATCCAGTTTCGTCAACAAGTGTGAGGGGTTCGTTAGTTCTGTACCGTAAAGTCCGCCAATTATTTTGCCGAAGTGGACGCGTTGTTCGGTCAAGTAAACCAGCTCCTTGAAAAACGAATACTGTTTACTTATTGTCACTCTTTTTCCCACAGTTAGCAATACCTTTTACTTGATTCAGCGGAAGTGCCTGCTGAATCAAGTAAAGCCTCCGACGGATGTCACGGATTTTGAGAGATGTAAAAAGCGGAAGAAAGTCCGCGGCTTCTCATTAAGCTGCAGACATTCCCTCCACGTGAGCACATCATATTAACGTAATTGTAATTCCCCCAACCTTAGTAATTCGACGATCGCCTGTGCCCTGCCGGAAACCCCCAGCTTTTGTATCGTATTCGAGATGTGGTTCCGAACCGTCTTTTCACTGATTCCGAGCCGTCCCGCGATATCTTTTGTCGTGTGATCGTCAACGAGCAGATGAAAAATTTCACGTTCCCTTGCCGTCAGCAAAGAACGGTTTTTTGATTCCTCTGTCAAGACGCGCCCCTCCTATCCGCTTTCACCTTAAAATATGTGAAAGGGTCACAGGCTGTGCCGGCTACTTGACTTTTTCCTTGACAAAAAGCGACTTTTCTTCCGACGTCCACGGAATCCCCTTACCGGTTTCTTTGGAGATCTGTACAAGAGCCCCCCTGCCGGTAAAAACGATATGTCCTTTTTCATTTTTTGCCATGTAGTGGACATCGATGGAACTTGTTCCAACCGTTGTCGTTTTTACATAAATAAAAAGGGTTTCATCAAAAAAGACTTGCTGTACAAAATCACATTGCAAATCCGCCACGACGGGAATGTTTTCCCCATCCGGATCAAGCCAGTCACTCATAAAGCCAATTCTTTTTAAATACTCAATCCTTGCTTGTTCAAAATAAGTGAAAGGCACTGTATTATTCATATGCCCATACATATCCGTCTCAGAAAAGCGAACGGTGACTTGAATAAAAAAGTCAAACTCCGAGGCCCACTCCTCCAGATCCTTAATATATGCCATCTTCATGCAAAACACCTCTTCAAAGTGAATGAACGTTCATTTTTATTCTACCAAAATAATTTAATGAAATAAAGAGATAGCGGGGAACTAGGGAACTTTCGGTGCCTACACAAACTCTCATAGCAATCCGAGAAACTGTAAGGGCGATCACCCGAACTGTCAGGGCTAGCTAAAAAACTGTCATGGCCCACACAAACTCTCATGGCAATCCGAGAAACTGTAAGGGCAATCATCCGAACTGTCAGGGCTAGCTGGAGAACTGTCATGGCCCTCGATCCCGTACTGGCATGGCAGGAGGGCCCTTGCCCACTTTCCAGGTGAATTCCAGATATTCAACCCGCCACATATAACAATGGGGATTTTCTGATGAATCCAAATAAAAAATCCTGCCCGGCAGAAAGCCCAGACAGGATTTGAGACTGTAATTAGTCAACCATATGGTCGCTTCCGAAGAAGTTCTTGAACATTTGGACAGTTGTAGCACGGTTCATGGCCGCAATTGATGTCGTCAACGGAATGCCTTTCGGACAAGCCACGACACAGTTTTGAGCGTTACCGCATTCTGTGATACCACCGTCTCCCATAATGGCCGCAAGACGCTCGTCCCGGTTCATGGAACCAGTCGGATGCGAGTTGAAAAGCCGTACTTGTGAAAGCAAGGCAGGACCAATGAAGTTCGTTTTATCATTTACGTTCGGACAAGCTTCCAAGCAGACACCACATGTCATACATTTGGAAAGCTCATATGCCCATTGCCGTTTGCGTTCCGGCATGCGCGGGCCTTCTCCTAGGTCATACGTGCCATCTATCGGAATCCACGCTTTGATCTTTTTCAAAGAATCGAACATGAATTCACGGTCGATTACGAGGTCACGGACAACCGGGAATGTTTTCATCGGCTCCAGACGGATCGGTTGTGTCAACTGGTCGATCAGTGCTGTACAGGACTGACGCGGACGGCCGTTGATCACCATCGAACAGGCTCCACACACTTCTTCCAGACAGTTCATGTCCCAGTTGACAGGTGTCGTCGATTTTCCATCGGCATTCACCGGATTTCGGCGAATTTCCATCAAAGCGGAAATGACGTTCATATTTGGTCTATATTCAACATCGAACTTCTCCCAGTAAGGGGACGAAGTCGCTGTATCTTGACGAAGAATCTCAAAGCGGACGGTTTTCACAGCAGTAGTATTTTCACTCACTTACGTCAATCTCCTTTCTTCGCTGAGTAATCGCGTTTACGAGGCGGAATCAAGGAAACATCAACTTCTTCGTAATGGAAGATTGGTGCTGAATTTCCGTCAAACTTCGCCATCGTTGTTTTCAGGAAGTTCTCGTCGTCACGGTTCGGGAAGTCCGGTTTGTAATGGGCTCCACGGCTCTCGTTACGATTCAACGCCCCTAGCGTAATCACTCTAGCTAAGTATAACATGTTTTTTAATTGACGTGTGAATGTTGCGCCTTGGTTCGACCACTTCTGCGTATCATTGATATTGATATTTTCATAACGCTCCAGAAGTTCAAGAATTTTATTATCTGTCTCTTGAAGTTTGTCATTATAACGTACTACTGTAACGTTATCTGTCATCCATTCACCAAGTTCTCTATGAAGGACATATGCGTTTTCTGTGCCATCCATCTGAAGCGTCGCTTCCCAATTTTCTTGTTCTTCTTTGATTGCGTCTTCGAAGATGGAAGATGGAAGCTCTTCTGCAGTCCGTTTCAGACCTTTCATATAATGAACAGCATTCGGTCCTGCGACCATTCCGCCGTAAATTGCTGAAAGGAGTGAGTTTGCACCCAGTCGGTTCGCACCATGTTGTGAATAATCACATTCACCTGCAGCGAACAAGCCTGGGATGTTTGTCATTTGGTCATAATCTACCCATAGTCCGCCCATCGAGTAGTGAACCGCCGGGAAAATCTTCATAGGGACTTTACGTGGATCATCGCCGGTGAATTTCTCGTAGATTTCGATAATTCCGCCCAACTTGATATCCAACTCATGCGGATCTTTATGGGAAAGATCCAAGTACACCATGTTTTCGCCGTTGATGCCTAGTTTTTGATTAACGCAGACATCAAAAATTTCACGTGTTGCGATATCACGTGGTACGAGGTTACCGTAATCCGGATATTTCTCTTCAAGGAAATACCATGGTTTACCGTCTTTATAAGTCCAGACACGACCGCCTTCCCCACGTGCGGATTCACTCATGAGTCGAAGTTTGTCATCTCCTGGGATGGCCGTCGGGTGAATTTGGATAAATTCGCCGTTCGCATAATATGCCCCTTGTTGATAAACAATCGATGCGGCGGATCCTGTATTAATAACTGAGTTTGTCGATTTGCCAAATATGATGCCAGGGCCTCCAGTTGCCATGATGACAGCGTCACCTTTAAACGCCTGGATTTCCATTGTCTTCATGTTTTGGGCTTTAATTCCGCGGCAAACGCCTTCCTCGTCCAAAATAACACCAAGGAATTCCCAATGCTCATATTTTTGAACAAGTCCTGCGACTTCATGGCTCCGAACTTGTTCATCCAATGCGTAAAGTAATTGTTGTCCTGTTGTTGCCCCTGCAAATGCTGTACGGTGATGCAATGTTCCACCAAAACGTCGGAAATCGAGCAACCCTTCCGGTGTTCGGTTAAACATGACTCCCATACGGTCCAATAAGTGGATGATTCCAGGTGCCGCTTCTGCCATCGCCTTGACCGGCGGTTGGTTTGCAAGGAAGTCTCCTCCATATACAGTGTCATCAAAGTGGATTGCAGGCGAGTCGCCTTCCCCTTTTGTATTTACTGCACCGTTGATGCCGCCTTGGGCACATACGGAGTGGGACCGTTTAACCGGGACAAGAGAGAACAGGTCGACCGATGTTCCTTCTTCGGCCGCTTTGATAGTTGCCATCAAACCAGCTAGGCCTCCACCGACGACAATCAATCTTCCTTTTGCCATTTTACAGTTTCACTCCTCAAGTTTCAGTCAGTTTCTTAATTCGTAGATCAAACGAATGCTAGTAATGCTTGGATACCAATCACGGAAAGAACTAGGAAGATTCCCATTGAAACGTACGTGACAATCGTTTGTGAACGTGGTGATTGTGTGAATCCCCATTTCACAAGGAATGACCAGATTCCGTTAGCCAAGTGGAATGTCCCCGAAATGACACCCAAGATGTAGAATGCCAACATGAATGGGCTCGATAAAATATCCGCCATCATGTCATAGTTGACTTCTGCACCCAACGCCTTCTGGATTCTCGTTTCATAGATGTGCCAAGCGATGAAAACCACAAGGAATACACCTGTGACACGTTGCAGTAGGAACATCCAGTTACGGAATGTGCCATATCGCTGTACGTTGTTTTTCGCCGTGAAAGCTATGTAGATACCAAAGAACGCATGGAACATAAGCGGGATGTAAATGACGAACCATTCCAGAAACAATACGAATGGCAAGTTCCCCATGAAATTAGATGCGTTGTTGAATGCTTCTGCACCGCGGGTTGCAAAATGGTTGATAACCAAGTGTTGAGTCAGGAAAAGACCAACCGGAATAATACCGAGCAAGGAATGTAGACGGCGCAAGTAAAAATCTGATTCTCTCGACAAGTTTTTTACCCTCCCTTATTTCTGAGTCAGCCGATCCACGGCGTCACCTTTTAGACAAGATGCGACATTGACGGCATGTCTCTTCATGGTACAATATTAGAACATGTCCATTGTACTCCTCCGTTTTCAGGAGGTCAAGATGGTGTGCAGTTTTTGATTTGGCTGTCCACTTTCACTTTTCCTATGACAGTCTATAAATATTTGCAAAATTGTCGGAAAGGGCTGTAATTGGGATTGGAAGAAACTACATATGATTCACCGACACGATTCGGCTACGATCTATTAAGGAACCACGTATTGCCCAGTATTTTAGGCAAGCACGAGGATGACATCCTCTATTGGGCGGGAAAAGAAGTGGCCCGTAAATTCCCCGTTTTCGGCATAGACGAATTGCCGGTGTTCTTCACAGAGGCAGGTTGGGGTTCCTTGATTTTGGAAAAAACGTCGAAAGACGAAGCTCTATACATAATGGCACCAACCACGGGACCCAATGCATCACATCGCTCCTACACGTTGGAAGCGGGTTTTATCGCCGAGCAATATCAGAAATTGAACGGCGTGTTGACCGAATGCTACGGCGAAGTCAATGAAAAAGAAGAACAAATCCATTTTACGGTGAAATGGGATCCGAAAACAAAAATTGATATGTAAAAAAGGATGCAGCTTTTGCTAACGGGTTCGGTTGATGGGGAGAAAATACAAAAACACACCCCAATAAGCAACTAAAATAGCGTATGATTCGCACCCGAATTGACAGTAGAAAAAGCAATAAAAAAATGCTCAGGCATAATAACCTGGGCATTTTTTCTTGTCCTACCATTTGTTCAACACTCGCGCCCGATTGTTGGGAGAAGGCTGCGCTAAACATTTTCCTTTCCCAGCGATTAATGCTGAATGTCTTCTAACACCCGAGGATTATCTCCTTTGTTTGAATACATGGCGAAATACTCTTTATCTTCCTCGATAAGGTTCCAAACCATCTTTTCTTTTATCATTATCTTAAATGTTTCTTCTTTGTTTAGATTGTTCGGGTTATATACCTTAATCCAATATTCTTTGTTGTTGTTTGACTGACCTTTTTCAATCACAATTAACGACGAGGCAGTTGATACTCCCCCACAAGAGGCAAGTATTAATGTGAGAAGGATAATGAATAACCCAAAAGTTTTTTTCATAAATCTTCCTCCGATGATTAAATAATGCTTTTTTAGTTTCAACAATCTGGCTCCGTTTGCTGAATAAGCTGTCTTCTTATAGCTCTATTTTAGCACAAAATCTTTTACTCCCTTCAATGTCTTCAGTTATTTCTAAAACATTTTCTCAACCTCCAACCAACAATCTTATTAGTGGTGCAATTAGCAGAGGAACATAAATTTATGTGCTGTTGTTAATTGGTTTACCAATTGTATTGCTATTTTCTATCGATAATTGCCTTAAACATTGATATAGCAACAAAAATGGGGACATCAATTCAAGTGTGAATTGTGTCCCCATTTGCTATGCTTTTTAACGTTTTCTCTCCGTGTACCGAACCCGTTAAGCTTTTGCCGCGTCCTTTTTATATTAATTCATCTCTATTGAGCAATCACTCTTCCTCTTTTTCCATCGACCCTTCACGAAAATATGATTCCACAGTTTCAGCCACCTTGAAGGGCAGGCCAGCTTCCCGGAGTTCCTCAACGGAGGCTTCTCGTATCTTCTTGACGGAACCGAAATGTTTTAATAGTAATTTTTTTCGCTTCGGTCCCACTCCCGGTAGTCCATCCAATGCAGAAACCAAGGATGACGTCCCCCGTTGTTGACGGTGAAAAGTGATGGCAAATCGGTGCACTTCGTCCTGGATTCTCTGCAATAGATAAAACGCTTCACTGGTCCGTTTCAGCGGAACGAGATCGACAGGGTCACCGTATAATAATTGGGAAGTCTGATGCTTGTCATTTTTTGAAAGCCCAGCAATCGGAATGGAAAGTCCCAGTTCATCCTCCACCACTTCACGCGCCGATTCCATATGACCTTTTCCTCCATCAATGATAATTAGGTCAGGTAATGGCAAATTGTCTCGCAACACCCGGACATATCGCCTTCTGACCACTTCTCTCATGGCACCGTAATCATCGTGTGCAGCCGCCGTTTTTGTCTTATATTTCCGGTAGTCTTTGCGGTTCGGTTTGCCATCCAAGAACGAAACCATGGCAGACACCGGATCTGCGCCGTGCGTATGGGAATTGTCGAATGCTTCAATTCGAAGAGGTATGGAGATATTCATTGCTTTTCCAAGCTCTTCACATGCTCCGATAGTCCGCTGTTCTTCCCGTTCAATTAGATGGAATTTTTCCTTCAACGCAATTTCCGCGTTTTTATTCGCGAGTTGGACAAGATCTTTCTTCTTTCCGCGTTGCGGTGTATAGACATGCACAGCCAGAAGCTCCCGAACCAATTCGCTATCTATTCCCTGCGGAAGCAGTATCTCTTTCGGCTTCAAATAATCCGATTTCCCATAAAATTGACCGATGAATGTGAGAAGCTCCTCTTCCGGATCTTGATAGAGCGGGAATAAAGACACATCCCTCTCTATCAATTTCCCTTGCCGAACAAAAAAGACCTGAACACACATCCATCCTCGTTTGACGGCATATCCGAATATGTCACGATCGGTGAAGTCATTCATCGTAATGGTCTGCTTTTCCATGACGGCTTCGATGTTCACGATTTGATCCCGGTATTCCTTTGCTCTTTCAAACTCCAGGTTGTCGGCGGCCATCGTCATCTTTTCAGTTAAATCCTTTTTCATCTCTTTATAGCCGCCATTTAGAAATCGGGTGATGTCCTCCACCATTTTTCTGTATGTGTCATCTTCCACTTCATTTACGCACGGGGCCAAACATTGGCCCAAATGGTAATACAAACAGACACGATCAGGAAGGGAATGGCATTTGCGGTATGGATACAAACGATCGAGCAGCTTTTTCGTTTCATTGGCGGCATGGGCGTTCGGATAAGGACCAAAGTACTTCCCTTTGTCTTTCTTCACTTGTCGGGTAATGATCAATTTCGGGTGCCGTTCCGCGGTCAGCTTCAAGTAAGGATACGATTTATCATCTTTCAGCATGATATTATATTTGGGATCATGCTGTTTGATCAAATTCAATTCAAGGACAAGCGCTTCGATGTTCGATGAAGTGACGATGTATTCAAAGTCCATAATTTCGCTGACCAGACGCTGCGTTTTTGCATCATGGCTCCCTGTGAAATAACTGCGGACCCGATTTTTCAGCACTTTGGCCTTGCCGACATAAATAATTGTCCCTTGTCGGTCTTTCATTAAATAGCATCCCGGCAAATCCGGTAAAATTGCCAATTTATGTTCAAGCAATTCATTCATTTCTTTCACCTACCAAAAAAACCGGTCCTTGAGAAAGGCCCGGTTATGGAATAACAATTATGCGTGTTTTTCGATCAATTGGGCAAGTGCCTCTTTCGGCTGGAACCCTACGACCTTATCGACAATCTCTCCGTCTTTGAATAGCACGAGAGTCGGGATGGACATGATGCCATATTTGCTGGCAGTCCCTTGGTTGTTATCGACATCCACTTTTACAATATTGGCTTTGCCTTCGATATCTCCGCTTAGATCTTCCAATACCGGTGCGATCATCTTACAAGGTCCGCACCAAGGCGCCCAAAAGTCAACCAGGACGAGCCCTTCTTTAATATTTTCATCAAATGTCTGATCTGTCGCATTAATAATAGCCATTTAAAAATTCCTCCTTTTAAGAACAACTATGACCGTATTATAGCATGCCCCTATAAGGCGGGCTAACGATATGCCCGCATTGCAGAATTCCTAAGATTGAAGCTCTTCTATCATTGAAAACTGCGATGAAAATAATAGAAGCCCCGCAAGTCATAAGAGTTGCGGGGCTACAGATATTTCGATTAGCTTACTTTAACTTTTTGGATTTCTTCAATCATCATTGGAATGACTTCAAAGAGGTCGCCGACGATTCCATAGTCCGCCACTTTGAAGATGTTCGCTTCCGGATCCTTGTTGATCGCCACGATGATTTTGGAGTTCGACATCCCTGCCATATGTTGGATCGCCCCTGAAATTCCTGCCGCTATGTACAGATCAGGTGTAACCACTTTCCCGGTTTGGCCGATTTGCAATGAATAATCACAGTAGTCCGCGTCACATGCACCACGGGATGCACCGACCGCACCGCCTAGCAAGTTCGCCAACTTCTGCAATGGCTCGAAGCCTTCCGCGCTTTTCACGCCACGGCCTCCCGCCACGACCACTTTTGCTTCCGACAGGTCCACGCCTTCCGTCGCTTTGCGGACGACTTCTGCAATGACCGAGCGAAGATTCGTCACATCGACAGAGAGGGAAGAGACTTCGCCCGTACGGCTTGCATCATGATCCAGTGGTGCGATGTTGTTTGGACGGATCGTCACGAAGAGAAGACCTTCTTTGTTCTTCACTTTTTCAAACGCCTTACCGGAATAGATCGGACGGATGAATTGGGCACTATCCCCTTCGCCTTCAATCGCTGTCACATCGGAGATCAAGCCGGATTCCAATTTACTAGCGATTTTCGGAGATAGGTCTTTACCAAGTGCTGTGTGGCCAAAGACGATCGCGTCCGGTTTTTCCTGTTCATAGACAGCCATGAACGCTTGTCCGTACCCGTCGGATGTATATTGCTTAAGATGTGGATGCTCCACCGTGATGACACGATTGGCACCATAATGGACCATTTCTTCCGCTAGTGATTGGACGGCATCGCCGAATAGAACACCAACGACTTCTCCGCCACCGGAGATTGTTTTCGCGGCTGCAATCGCCTCGAACGATACATTACGCAAAGCTCCTTCTCGAGCTTCCCCAAGTACTACTACTTTTTTAGACATATTGAGTCCCTCCTAATAGATACGATTTTCGTGCTGATTTACATCAATTACGCAAGTGTCAGACCGCTTACTCAGATCACTTTCGCTTCTGTGCGCAGCAAGGATATCAATTCTTGCACTTGGTCGGCTACGTCGCCTTCCAATACGCGGCCCGCCGCCTTTTGTGGAGGAAGGAAGATTTCAACCGTTTCCGTTTTCGCTTCCACATCATCTTCGTCGATATCGAGATCGTCGAGCTCCAATTCCTCAAGCGGTTTCTTCTTCGCCTTCATGATGCCCGGTAAGGAAGGATAGCGTGGCTCATTCAACCCTTGTTGCGCCGTTACGAGCAGCGGTAGGGACGTTTCGATCGTTTCCGAATCCCCTTCTACGTCGCGGACGATTTTCACGGATGTACCATCGACATTCAGTTCTGTGATCGTTGTCACATAGTTGATGCCAAGCAATTCCGCCACACGTGGACCGACTTGTCCGGACCCACCATCAATGGCTACGTTCCCTGCGAGGATGATATCTGCGTCTTTGTCTTTCAAATATTCTGCAAGTATTTTCGCAACCGTATATTCATCCATTTCATCCAGATCATCTTCCGTGTTGATGAGAACCGCTTTGTCCGCGCCCATTGCCAATGCCGTGCGCAGTTGTTTTTCCGCCTCTTCGTCCCCGATTGTGACAACTGTCACTTCACCTTCATGGGCATCCCGAAGCTGGATCGCTTCCTCGATGGCATACTCGTCATACGGGTTGATGATGAATTCAGCTCCATCTTCCGCAATCTTGCCGTTTGTAACCGCTATCTTTTCCTCCGTGTCAAATGTCCGTTTTACTAATACATAAATGTTCATAGTTGCAGACCTCCTTGGATTTCTATTTATTTTCCAACAAAAACAGGTTGGCGTTTTTCAAGGAATGCTGAGATTCCTTCTTTAGCATCTTCAGAGATGAAGACTTCACCGAATGATGCAGCTTCCGCTTTTACACCTTCTTCATAACCTGCATGCTTCGTAAACTGAAGCATGTCTAGGGCCGCTTTGACCGCAACCGGGCTTTTATTCACCATTTTCTTAGCCAATTCAATTGTTTTAGGAAGCAATTCATCCTCCGGGAAAGCATGATTGGCAAGTCCAAGGCTGACTGCTTCCACGCCGTTGATCGGCTCGCTCGTCAGTAGCATTTCTGCTGCTTTTGCAAGACCGACATATCGTGGCAGCCGTTGCGTTCCCGCAAATCCCGGAATCAACCCCAATTGCAATTCCGGAAGTCCCAATTTCGCTTTTTCGGATACAGTTCGCATATGGCATCCCATTGCCAACTCGAGACCCCCACCGAGTGCAGCGCCATGAATTGCTGCAATTACCGGTTTTCTAAACCGTTCAAGCCGCTCGAACACGTCTTGTCCGCTGGCTGCTAGCTTGGAAAATTCATCACCGGATGTGACCTCTGTGAATTCCTTAATATCCGCCCCCGCGGAGAAGAACTTACCTTCCCCATGCAATACGATTACACGAACGGAGTCATCGCCTTCCATTTGGTCCAGCAATGAGTCCACTTCCAGTATAAGTGCACGGGAAAGCGCATTTGCAGGCGGCCGGTTGATCGAAACGACTGCAATACCCTCTTCCTTTTTCACTGTGAGAAATTCCATTTACCCATCCCCCTTCATGTTTCATCTCATAATCTGCTAGGAATGAACATGACCCATCCTTTTTCGCAGTATTAAGACATAACTTTATTTCGCCACGCTTCCGTCTATCCCCTCTTTTTTTTAAGTATTTCTTTACCCATTCAGCCCATGCATGATCAATTTATGTACTTTTGGTGACAATTCCAATAAATCATACTTCTGGTCATTGATGACCCACGTCGTCAATGTTTCATCCATTGTCCCAAAGACCATTTGTCGGGCGAGTCTTACGTCTAGATCGGCAGCTAATTCGCCATTTTCGATACCTCTTTTCAAAATCTGGTCAAGCAGCGCCAAGTATTCACGCAAAACATTATTAATGCGTGTACGCAATTCCTTGTTCGATTGCCGAAGTTCGAGTTGGGTGACAATTGCCAAGTGCCGATCCTCATGAAGAATCCGGAAATGATTTTCGATGAAAGCATACAAATACTCCGATACCGAATGGTCCCTTTTCAAGATCTGCTCGAGTTCACTGATAAATATTGCCATCTTCTCCTGAAACACATTGATAAGGATGTCTTCTTTGTTTTTAAAATAAAGATAGATGGTCCCATCCGCCACACCAGCCTCTTTCGCGATTTTGGAAACCTGTGCCTGGTGGTATCCATTTTCTGCGATGACGATAACAGCAGCGTCCACTATTTGCTTATATTTAGGCTTGTCCCTTTTCAATTTCATTCACCACCACAAAAAAGAAAATATGAATGATTGTTCATTCATATTTTCATATTAATCGTTATTGATAAACAAGTCAAGCGGAATGTTATGAAGTGAGTGTTTCAGTATGGACTTTCTTTTTCTCCTCATCCACGAGCACTCTCCGTAATATCTTGCCGACCGCCGTTTTCGGCAATTCATCCCGGAACTCATAAATGCGTGGAATTTTATATGCCGCAAGATTTGAACGGCAATACTCTTCCAGTTCTGTTTCGGTGACCGAACTTCCTTCTTTCCGCACGATATATGCCTTGACCGTCTCTCCACGATATGGATCGGGAACGCCGGCGACTACACATTCCTGAATATCCGGATGTTCATAGAGCACTTCTTCGATCTCTCTAGGGTATATATTGAATCCGCTAGCAATAATCATATCCTTTTTACGGTCTACTACATAAAAATATCCGGCATCATCCCTATAACCGAGATCTCCAGTCAGCAACCAGCCGTCTCGAAAAGTTTGCTCCGTATCTTCCGGCCGATTCCAATACCCCTTCATCACTTGCGGCCCTTTGACAGCAATCTCCCCGATTTCACCATTCTGCAATGGTTCCGTAGACTCAGGTCCTAAAATGATGGCATCCGTGTCTGGCCATGGAACACCGATCGACCCTTTGACTCGATTTTTCGCCCAGACGAAATTGGCGTGAGTGACGGGCGAAGTTTCCGTCAATCCATATCCTTCAACCAACTTTCCACCAGTCACTTCTTCAAATTTCTCTTGTACTTCAATCGGCAAAGCGGCAGATCCACTAATACAAGCTCTAATGGATGAAAGATCATACTTGTCAATGTCAGGATGATTCAGCAAGCCAATATAGATAGTCGGGGCTCCCGGGAATAGTGTCGGTTTCTGTTTATCGATCGCCTTCAAAGCCGAATCGAAATCAAATTTCGGGATAAGGACCATTTTGTTGCACAGCATGACTGTCAGGACAAGTACGGTTGTCATTCCGTACACATGGAAAAACGGGATGATTCCCATGACGACCTCTTTTCCTTCTTCGCACTCATACAACCATTCATCACACATCCGTACATTGGATGTTAAGTTGGCATGTGTCAGCATGACCCCTTTTGGCGAACCGGTCGTTCCTCCTGTATATTGCAGCAAGGCGACATCTTCATCATAATCAAAAGGATAACTCAATTTTTCAAGTTTTGCCGTTTTCATGATTTCGGTGAAGAGATGATTCACGCCTCGGTGTTCTACCTTCACTTTGATGCCGTGTTCCCTTTTCTGGATGAACGGATAAATCATGTTTTTCGGGAACGGTAAATAATCTTTAATTCCCGTAATGATTACATGTTCCAACTCCGTATCTTTCCTGATCTTCGAGATGCGTGGGAATAGGATATCCAGTGAAATGATGGCTTTAGCCCCTGAGTCCTGCATTTGATACGCCAATTCCCGTTCGGTATAAAGCGGGTTGGTCTGTACGACAATCGCTCCAACATACAAAATTCCAAAATAAGCAAAAGCGCTCTGAGGACAATTCGGCAACATGATGGCGACACGATCCCCTTTTTCAATTCCGAGCGTTTTTAAATAATTACCGAATTTCAAGGCAGATTCGTAAAACTCCTTATACGAAATCTCCTTTCCGAGAAAATGGATGGCAATTTTATCAGGATATTTTGTTGCGGCTCTTGTCAAATAGTCTTGAATAGGAATCCTTTCATATTCAAGCGTCTTTGAAATTTCGGGTGGGTATAAGTCTAACCAAGGTTTAGCAGTCATATGAACTCCCCTTTCTTTCCTTTATTCTATTCCTTTCTCTCTCCTATTTATTATTATAGTAAAAAATGATTCCGCTTTCAATAATGAATATTCCAACGATTTGAAAAACACCTTGATTTTAGCTAATCAAGGTGTTTGAACAGTCAACCAATAAATCCCTACCAGTACGAATAGAACACAAACAACAATTAATATTTTTGACAACTTTTCCATAGTGACAGCTCCTACGATATACTCGCCCCGATGACGAACGACAATCCTACAGAGATTGTCAAAGAAATAAAACCGACCGATCGATTATCCGCTTCAATCTCTTTATCGATATTGAATTTCGGAGTGAGGAACTCAAATAAGACATAAGCGAAGACCAGTAAGATAAATCCGAACAGTCCCCAGCCGATCATTTGGGGCAATGTATTATGCTGTTCAATTGAATATCTGAAAATATTGGCCACGCCGAAAATCTTACCGCCTGTCGCCAAGGCTACCGCGACGTTCCCTTTGCGGATTTCCTCCCAATTTTTATACTTCGTTACGAGTTCAAATAACACCATCGAAACGATCAAGCAAAGGACGACGACACTGAAATATCCGGCCGTTTCCACTAATGGGTGTCCCCAAAACCCTTCTTTACTCATAGTTTCCGGCTCCTTTAACTTGATTCAGCTTTATAATCCCACCTACAGTTCCCTTTACGATTCACAAGCGGAAAGGTTTCATATAAATAACATTATGGTCATTTCAATTCAACAACCGTGACGCCATGACCGCCTTCCCCCGCTTCCCCGAAACGGAAGCTTTTGACACGAGGGTGCTTTTTCAAATACTGCTGGACACCTTGCATCAGGGCACCGGTCCCTTTTCCATGAATGATAGAGACTTGGTGGTAATTGGAGAGAAGGGCATCATCTAAATATTTCTCGGTTCGGATAATAGCATCTTCATATCGCTCTCCCCGGAGATCGAGTTCCAATTTGACATAAGAATCCCGTCCCCTTACAGAAGCGCTGACTACAGGCTGCTTTTCCTTCTCTGGTTTGACATATTCCAGGCCTGATTGATCAAGTTTCATTTTCAAAATGCCAATTTGAACGACCCACTCGGTATCCGACACTTTTTCAAGAAGAGTCCCTTTCTGGCCGTAACTGATCACCTTCACTTCATCTCCAGGCTGCAATGGACTGGGTGCAGCTTTTGCCTTGACCGCTTTTTTCTTGCGTTCGGCGGGAGCCGCCTCTTCTAACCGTTTCCGTGCCTCGATCAGCTCATGCTCTTTTACATTGGCACCCGCATTGAGACGGAGAGCGCGTAAATCAGAAATGACGGCTTCGGATTCTTGTTTCGCGTCTTCCACGATTTTTTTCGCTTTCTCCTTCGCATTTTCCATTAAACGTTCTTTCATTTCTTCGAACTCGCCTATTTTCTGTTCCAGCTCTTGTTTTAACCGGTCCGTTTCAATCAAAAGCTCATGTGTCTCCTCGGCATCTTTCTCCGATTGGACACGGCTGGATTCCAATGAGGCGATCATCGATTCGACTTCTCCCCGGTCGGTTCCGGTAAACGACTTCGCCCGCTCGATGATCCGATCCTGCAATCCGAGGCGTTTTGAAATTTCAAAGGCGTTACTTCTTCCCGGCACACCGATCAGCAAGCGATACGTCGGACTTAGCGTATCGATATCAAATTCAACACTCGCATTGACGACGCCCGGCCGGTTGTAACTATACGCTTTCAGTTCCGGGTAATGGGTTGTCGCCATCACTCTCGCACCACCGCCATGCACTTCATCCAAAATGGAAATGGCGAGCGCCGCCCCTTCCTGCGGATCTGTTCCTGATCCGAGTTCGTCAAAGAGGATCAGAGAGCGATCATTAAATTTCTTCAGGATGGAGACGATGTTCACCATATGGGAAGAAAATGTACTGAGGCTTTGCTCAATTGACTGCTCGTCCCCAATATCGGCATACACCGAATCAAAGACAGCAACTTCCGAACCGTCGAGCGCTGGTATCGGCAAGCCCGCTTGCGCCATCAACGTGCAGAGGCCTACCGTTTTCAAGGTGACCGTCTTACCTCCCGTATTCGGTCCGGTAATGACGATTGTCGTGATTTCCTTTCCGAACTCGATCGTATTCGCAACGGCTTCCTCCATCGGAAGGAGCGGATGGCGTGCTTTCGTCAAGCGGATATACCCTTCATTGTTCACTTCAGGTTTCGTGCATTTATGCTCTTTCCCAAACTTTGCTTTTGCGAGAATGACATCTATGTCTGATAACAGTCCAACAAGCACAAACAGCTCATGGGCCACTTCTTGCACTTTGGCGGAAAGTTCCAGAAGAATTTTCTCAATTTCCTCCTGCTCCTGCACCTTCAAACGTCGGATTTCATTGTTCGCCTGAACAACAGCATCCGGTTCAATGAACAAAGTCTGCCCGGAAGACGACATATCATGGACAACGCCTCCGAAATGCGAACGGTACTCCGCTTTCACGGGGATGACATACCGATCATTCCGGATGGTCACAATGGAATCGGACAACATTTTTGCCGCATTCCGTCCTCGCGTATAACTTTCCAGTCGGTCGCGAACACGCCCTTCTTGTAATCGCAGCCCTTGCCGGATCGAACGAAGCTGGCTTGAAGCGCTATCCAGGACATGGCCGTTATCATCGATTGCTGCATTGATCTCATGTTCCAAGCCAGTCAAAATTGGAAACGCCTCTTTTTTGGCAATAAAATGCGGAATCTCGATATCCTCATCCGTCTCGATGGACTCGATAAACTGCCGTAAAATACGGCTAGCCCGGATCGTGTTGGCAATTTCCATCAATTCATGACTGCTTAGCATCCCGCCCAATTGCGACCGTTTTGCATGCGGCCTGACATCATGGATGCCTCCCATCGGCGCATTGCCCCGCACTCTTAAGATGGCAAGCGCTTCATCCGTCTCCTCGAGAAGCCGGACGACTTCTTCATAATTTGGGACAGGAACCAATTGCTCTACCGTGGATCGCCCTGCAGAAGAGGTACAATATTCGGATACGATATCCCGTATTTTATCAAATTCAAGTGTTTTTAAGACACGGCTTTCCAATGTCTTACACTTCCTTTCATTTCCGCACAATGTCGCGGATGAATTTCTCCAATGGCCATGTATTGACGACCGTCTCTTTTTTCAGCCATGCCTTTTGGGCATATTTTACACCGACATCCATGAACCGTAGTTGGTCAATCGCATGGGCATCAGTATTGATGGCAATTGGAACACCTTTATCCTGAGCCATCGCTAAATAATCCGTCGCGAGATCCAAGCGGTATGGGTTGGCATTCAGCTCCAATATCTTCCCGTATTCCTTCGCCCATTCGATTAATTGGGGCACATCCGGATCATACCCATCTCGTTTACCAATAATTCGGCCTGTCGGGTGGGCAATCATATCAACATGCGGGTTGCGGATGGCTGAATGGAGCCGTTCCATGATCTGTTCCTGAGGTTGATTGAAATTCGAATGGATGGACGCGATGACAAAATCGAGTTCCTGCAGCAAATCATCGTCAAAATCGAGAGACCCGTCAGGCAGGATATCCATTTCCGTCCCGCAGAAAATTTCAATATCATCGTATTCGTCATTCAGCGTACGGATTTCTGCGATTTGCTCTCGCAGCCGATCCGGGGTCAATCCGTTTGCTACTCTCAAGTATTGGGAATGGTCGGTGATGACCATATGGCTATACCCCTTCGCCCGGCAAGCATCAACCATTTCCCGGATGGAGTAACCTCCATCTGACCACGTCGTATGCATATGGAGGTCGGAACGGATATCTTCGAGGCGGATCAACCCATCCAGCTCCTCCACACGTTCGATCTCTCGCCCGTCTTTCCGGACCGTCGGGGGGATGAAAGGCAGGCCGAAATGAGCAAAGAACTGCTCTTCCGTTTCAAATGTAGTCACGGAACCGTCCTCATCCTCCACGCCGTATTCACTAATTTTCAATCCTTTCGCTTTCGCCAGTTGACGCATCTTCACATTGTGGTCTTTGGACCCGGTGAAATGGTGCAAAGCGGAAGCGAATTGTTCGGCTGTCACAAAACGGAAATCTGCATCGATCGCATCCTCCAAATCCAATGTCACCGAAAGCTTTGAATCCCCAGCGGCAATCACTGTATCAACCGGCAATACTTGAAGTAATTTTTCCCTGACTGCGGCAGGTTCAGTAGTCACGATGATAAAATCGACATCGCTGCTCGTCTCTTCTGCCCGACGATAACTTCCCGCAACAGAAAACCGCGAAATTTCATCGACACTCTGAAGAATATCTTCCAGGAAGGAGACGATGGATTCCATTTGCCAGATCGGGAACGATCCCTTCCGTGTACCAAGATGCTCGATTTCCGCGAGAATGTTCTCTTCGGTCTTCTTGCCGAACCCCGGAACCTTGCTTACTTCATTGGCCAGGCAAGCTTCCCGCAGCGCTTCAATCGAATCAATACCAATCGCTTCCCGTAATTTAGCAATTCGTTTCCCGCCCAATCCAGGAATTTTTAGTAAAGGAATCAACCCGCGCGGAACAGTCTCTTCCAATTCGAGCAAGAGTTCAGACTCCCCTTTTTCCATCAAGTCCGTGATGACAGCGCCCGTCCCTTTACCGATTCCTTTTAATTTTAAAATATCATCCATTTCGGATAGACTACGAGGATCCAATTCCAACACATTGGCCGCTTTCCGGAAGGCCGCCACTTTAAAATGATTTTCCCCTAGCAGCTCCATATATAGGGCAATTTTCTCAAATGTCCGGATGATTGTTTTTTTATTCAACCCAAGTCCTCCTTTAAAAAAGCTTCCCGCCTAACAGGGGGAAGCGGTTATTTCATATAAATGTACCACCATTTCTTCACCGTTTCCGATAACAATGGCGTATGCTCAAACATAGTATTGGCCAAGAGCGATCGACCCACGATGTTTTGAATGACATCGATCGGCAGCATTGCGAGTACATAAAGCACAAGGAAAATGAGTATATAAAACTCGACAAAGCCAAGCGCCGCCCCGCCAAATCGTGCAAGAAACCCAAGCACCGGCAAATATTTCAGGAAGTCAAACATCGAAGCAAAGAGCTGCAAGATGAATTTAACCGCCAAAAATATGATGACAAAGGCAAGCAATCTGTAAAAAGTTTGATCGAGATCCAATTGCTCAACTGTCAATGAAAATTGCGACCCCGTGGTCACTCCCGGATAAGGCACCCAGAGGACGAACTTATCTGCCAGTTGTTTGTAGTACTTATAAGCGACGACGAGAGCGATGATAAAGCCAGTCATATGTATTGCCTGTACGATTAGTCCCCTGCGGAATCCGGTGATCAGACCTCCCAAAAGGAGGAATATGATAAGTAAATCTAACATGTCCGTCCGTCAACCCTTCAACTTATTCAATTCTTCTTCCATTTGTTCCAATTGATCTTTAAGTTTCAAATAATCATGCACGGTATTCACAGCGGTCAGCACAGCAATTTTGGCGCTGTCGAGATAGGGATTGCGTTTACTGATCTCCCGCATTTTGTCATCAACGAGCGAGGCGACCAGCCGCATATGACTGCTTGTTTCAGTACCGACGATTTTATATGTCTGTCCGTATATTTCAACCGCAATGCGTGTCTTTTTTTCGTCTGCCAACGACCTGACCTCCCCCGAAAAACTCTGTCATCCATCATACCATGAAAGTGATTCAGTTGTGAATAAAGTGCTGTTTTTCATAGAGTTTTATTAGTGGAGGACCTCTGTTTTTCACCAGTTCTGCGCTTGCATAGGGAATTTCCTGGAAAATTTGAAGTCTACTTATTTAGCAATCATAATTTCTGCGTTTCAATCATATTTCCGAGAACCGTTCAAAACTGCCCACAAGCGATCATATCTACAGAGAACTGATCATAACTCCACGCAAGCGATCATATCTCCGGAGATTCGCCCATAACTCCACGCAAGCGATCATATCTACAGAGATATGCTTAAAACCCTCCGTCCCCTAAATAAAATTGTCTCTCCTTCCCGAAACTGATAAAGTCAATCATGGTTACAGGAAATGTCGTAAACCATATCGAAATTAGAAAGAACCCCTTTATATAAACGGAAGGATGAATTGGATGAGCAATACTGTGATTGTATTGGATAAAAACGGTTTACAAAGATTGAGCGAACATTATGCGGCGTCCCGAGTAGTGCGCAATGCACCTGGGGTCGTCTTCGCCGCCAAACTACCTGATACGGCGATCACCGCCTACAAGTCTGGAAAAGTCTTGTTCCAAGGGGCGGGGGCGGAACGGGAAGCAGCAAACTGGGGAGTAACAGACAATAAACTGTTCCCGGAAAAAGTGAAAGTGAAGGGGGATGCCCTTCCCGATCGGCTTGCAGAGCTTTCCGTCTTAGGCTCTGACGAAACGGGTACCGGGGACTTTTTCGGTCCTGTCACGGTTGCGGCCTGCTTTGTCCGTGCCGACCAAATTGAATTGGTCCGTGAATTGGGCGTCAAAGACTCGAAACAACTGACTGACGATTGGATGCGTAAAATAGCCCCGGATCTCCAAGCTACTTTGATCCACAGTGTGTTGACGTTGCCGAACGATAAATATAACGAAGTGCAAGCCCGTGGATGGTCGCAAGGGAAAATCAAAGCACTTCTCCATAATCAGGCATTGAAGCACGTCCTGCGCAAAATGGACGGGGAAAGACCGGATTATATCCTGATCGACCAGTTTGCGGAACGGGGCATTTATTATAACCACATAAAAGCGGAGAACGATATCATCCGGGAGAACGTCCTGTTCTCCACAAAAGCGGAAAGCCTTCATGTCGCAGTGGCCGCCGCCTCGATCATCGCGCGGGTCGCTTTTCTGGAAGAAATGGATCGATTAAGTGCTTTGGCGGGCATCACATTGCCTAAAGGCGCAGGGCCGAAAGTGGATGAGGTCGCCGCGACGATCTTATGGAAACATGGCGAGGATACGTTAAAATCCATGACCAAATGGCATTTTGCCAATGCCCAAAAAGCGAAAGCCCTTGTAGCCAAGAAAAAGTAACGTTTCCGATGGGTAATCCGTCTGATGGAATGAGGTGATTCAAATGAAAAAAATCTTTTTCCTATTTACACTTCTTCTTTTTCTGACTGGGTGTGGCACCGAGATGGCCAGGAATCAAGGCGACCCCCAAAACCCGCTGCCGCCCGCCGAATCCGAAGTAAAAGAGGGCGATTTCATCTATCGGCTTTATACCGAAAAAGATGTGTATGACACTTTTGGGGATACCGCAATCTTTGCTGAGTTGACCTATGTCGGTGACCAGGAAGAAATCAATATCGCCCACGCCGCCTCGCCGTTCTATTTTCCAATGGAAGAAAGGACAAGAGGCTTGGAAATCGGATTCGCGATGAGTGAACCACTCATTTTTACAAACTTGAAAAAAGGTGAGCCACTCCGGCATATATATCAATTCGCTGGCGGATACAGCGATCAGGACGACCCGGAATATGTA
Source organism: Sporosarcina sp. 179-K 3D1 HS (assembly GCF_047228905.1). Classification (NCBI taxonomy): domain Bacteria; kingdom Bacillati; phylum Bacillota; class Bacilli; order Caryophanales; family Caryophanaceae; genus Sporosarcina; species Sporosarcina sp. 179-K 3D1 HS. The sequence continues at coordinate 438,307 of NZ_JBFEGI010000002.1, read as the reverse complement.
CAATTCGTCAAGTCAATCATTGCCAATAAAGGATTTCCGGAAGGTGAATACATTATCCACGGAACCGCCGATTTCACAGTCGCTGACGGTCCTGATGATGATATACAAAGCTTGCCACGATTCGTGCTGTCTACCGATATCGGGTTTCGAGTAACGGACCCAGTAAAATGAAAAGCTGTCCAACGAACCATTACAGGTCTGTTGGACAGTTTTTTATTTCTCCGATCGTAGCGCTTCCACTTCTTCTTGCGACAAGATCTTTTTCACGGCAGGCGATTGGGATTTATTCCGATTCAAGATGAAAACCATCGCCAGCCCACCGATTGCAGCAAGAAAAGCGAATGGATTGACTATGAGAAAGGTGCTGTCTTTCAACCGATTCTTTTTCCTCAAGTTACTTCCCCCCTACCGAAACCTAGATACCACGGATAACAAAATTTTTTTGATTCCACAACGAATTAAAACCTCTCAACGTTTCTGCATATCCTTAAAACGATACCACACAACTACACAACGTTCCTACATTAGTTCGAAATGATTTCTAGAAACTTCGAAACGCTTTTACCGAACTTCACAACGCTCCCACCCAACTTCTTAACACCGACAAAAAAAGGCTACCCACAATCGGATAGCCCTTTCCCATTACCCCCGAAGCGAAGCTCCTGCTTCTTCGGTCAATGCGTTCAATACTTTGTCATGTGCTTTGACGACTTCTTCGTCTGTCAGTGTGCGTTCCGGATCTGCATAAGTTAATGAGAATGCCACGGATTTCTTGCCTTCCTCGACATTTTTCCCTTCATACAAATCAAACAACTTCACGTCTTTCAATAATTTGCCGCCCGCTTTCCGGATAACATCCTGTAGCGCTCCAGCTGTTGTGTCGCTCGCCACGACCAGTGCGATATCCCGTGAAATGGACGGGAAGCGCGGCACCGGAACGTATAGAAGTTCACTCGTCTCGATGGATAGGATCCGCGCTAAGTTCATTTCCATGACATAGGTCTCTTTCAGATCTCGCTTCTTCAACTCAGTCGGGTGGACTTGCCCCAGCATACCGATCCGTTCCCCGTTATACAGGATATTGGCTGTACGGCCCGGGTGCATCCCATTAAGGACAACCTGTTCGAATGAAAGCCCCTCTGCCAGCCCGAGACTGTCCATCATTCCTTCCACGATGCCTTTCATGACGAAGAAGTCAACCGGTTTCGTTTCTCCCTGCCATGCGTGATCGACCCATTTTCCTGTAATGACAGCTGCAACATGCTCCACTTCTTGCGGAAGGCCGTCCTCTTCTACTCCAAGGAAGACGGAGCCTGTTTCATATAATGCAACCGAGTCATTGCGTCGAGCCACATTATACGTTGCTGCTTCCAACAAATGCGGAATCAAGCTTTGACGAAGGGTGCTCCGCTCCTCACTCATCGGCATAAGCAATTCAGTGACAGTTGCCGTTTCTAGCGCAAAAGCTTGTGCCTGCTCTTTGGAAGTCAATGAGTAGGTCAACGCTTGATACAACCCTGTGCCTTCCAGAAAACGGCGGACAATCCGGCGCTTCGCCTGATATGGTGTCAAGCCGCCAGGAGTGGATTCCGAAACAGGCAGTGTCTTTGGAATCTCATCATAGCCATACATACGGGCAATTTCTTCAATGATGTCTTCATTGATTTGCAAATCTTGCCGGCGTGTCGGCGCATCGATGATCAATTGGCCATTCATCGCATCCGTCGGGATTTGCAAGCGCTCCAAAATGGACAGCATCTCTTCCAGTGAAATCTTCATCCCTAACCGACTATTGACATAATCCGGCGATACCGTGATGCGTTTAGATGTTTTATCCAGCTCGTCAAATACTACCGAGCCAGTCAACACTTCACCGCCAGCAAGATCCGCCATCAGTTGTGCTGCTCGTTCTGCTGCAGCCATCACACGGTTCGGATCGACTCCTTTTTCAAACCGCGTGCTCGCATCACTTCGCAGACCGACTTCTTTCGATGTCTGGCGGACGGAGGAAGGAGCGAAATAAGCAGACTCGATCACTACAGTTGTCGTTCCATCATGCACTTCGGAGTTTGCTCCACCCATGACTCCGGCTAACGCAACAGGTTCCTTGCCGTTCGTGATGACCAGATTCTGGCTGTTCAATGTACGTTCCACATCATCCAATGTCGTCATCTTTTCCCCTTCTTCTGCAAGCCGGACGACGATTTCCCCAGTTCCAAGTCGGTCATAATCAAACGCGTGAAGCGGTTGGCCATACTCCATCAAGACCAGGTTTGTAATGTCGACTACATTGTTATGCGGACGGACTCCGGCAGCCATCAACCGGTTTTGCAGCCATAACGGCGACTCGGCAATCTTGACATTTTTCACGACTTTCGCCACGTACATCGGATTCTCTTTCGGTGCATCGACGCGAAGTTTTAAATAATCCTCTGCTCTTTCCGCAGATTCTTCATAGGAAATCTCCGGCAATTGAATGCCTTGGGACAAAATCGCCCCGACTTCATAAGCGACGCCTAGCATGCTTAATGCGTCTGCACGGTTTGGTGTGAGGTCAAATTCAAGCACTTGATCATCCAGTCCTAACAGTGGAAGGGCGTCTTCTCCCGGCACTGAATCGGACGGCAAAACGTAAATCCCTTCTGCGTACGCTTTCGGAACCAACTTCCCTTCAATGGCAAGTTCTTGAAGCGAACAGATCATACCGTTCGATTCTTCCCCACGAAGTTTCGCCTTCTTGATCTTCAAACCTCCCGGAAGGACAGCTCCCGGACGGGCGACAATCACTTTTTGTCCTTCGGCGACGTTTGGAGCACCGCAAATGATCTGAGTCGTTTCTTCACCGACATCCACTTGGCAAATGCGCAATTTGTCCGCTTCCGGATGCTTGATACATTCCCTTACATACCCGACGACGACATTTGTCATGCCGTGGGAGCGATCAATGATAGAATCGACTTCGATTCCGGAACGCGTGATTCTTTCAGCTAAATCTTCAGTAGCAATTCCCTTTATATTCACATACTCATTCAACCATTTTGTAGATACTAACATGTCTCTTCCTCCTTACGCTTCCGTCCGGTGGAATTGCGAGATGAACCGCACGTCATTTGTATAGAAATGACGGATATCTTCCACACCATATTTCAACATTGCAACCCGTTCAGGTCCCATTCCGAATGCGAATCCTGTGACGACAGTCGGATCATAGCCCGCCATCTTCAATACATTCGGGTGCACCATACCGGCGCCAAGAATCTCGATCCAGCCTGTTTTTTTACAAACATTACAACCGGCACCTCCACATTTGAAACAAGAAATATCCATCTCAACAGAAGGTTCCGTAAATGGGAAGAAGCTTGGGCGAAGACGGATTTCTCGATCCGCACCGAACATTTTCTTCGCAAATAAATCCAGCGTCCCTTTCAAGTCGCTCATGCGGATATTCTCGCCGACGACGAGGCCTTCAATTTGTGTAAATTGATGGGAGTGTGTCGCATCGTCATGATCCCGTCGGTACACTTTACCAGGACAGATGATTTTAATGGCAGCTCCGTCCTTGGCCTCCATTGTCCGTGCTTGCACCGGTGAAGTATGGGTCCGGAGCAAGGTCTCTTCGGAAATATAGAACGAATCCTGCATATCTCGTGCTGGATGCCCTTTTGGTAAATTCAATGCCTCAAAGTTATAATAGTCTTTCTCCACTTCAGGGCCCTCTGCAATCTCATAGCCCATGCTGATGAAGAAATCCTCGATTTCCTCGACAACGCGAGTAAGCGGGTGGTGATTCCCTGTCCGGATGGGCCGGCCCGGCAAAGTGACATCGATTGCTTCTTTTGTCAGCTGTTCATTGATCGCTTGTTCTTCCAGCACAACCATCCGCTCTTCCAGCGCTTCAGTCACGGTTTCACGAACGACGTTGACCAATGCCCCCATTTTCGGACGCTCCTCCGCAGGCAGTTTTCCCATCCCTTTCAACAGATCGGTAATCGGCCCTTTCTTTCCGAGATAAGCGACACGGACATCATTCAGCTCTTTCGGAGTCGTCGCTTCGTTGATCTTCCCCAACGCTTGTTCTTTCAGTTCGTTCAATTGCTGTTCCATTGCTATTCTCCCTTCAAATAAATGAAATCAAAAAATCCCCGCCCCTAAAAATAGGGACGAGGACGAGTTCGCGGTACCACCCTGATTATTACGCAAAGCTGCATAATCACTTCATTATGGAATAACGGTCCTTCACCGGCACACCTTTACAGCCTTGGCTGGTCCTGGCGGCAGCTCACGGGGTGAACTTCGACAAACACTTCCCGATCCGTACTTCCAGTCAAGGTACGGAATCCCTATCGAGCCGTGTGTAATCTACTTTTCCCGGTCATTGCTTTTTGACATTCATTTCAGATGTAGTATACCTGATACTTCTAATTTCTTCAACTTTCAAAAATCACTTAGCGTTATACGTATAGAGCAAAATTCCCGTTGCAACGGCGACATTCAAGGATTCTGCTTTCCCGTACATCGGAATTTTCACCGTTTGGTCCGTCTTTTCGAGCAGCTCTTCCGATACCCCGCTACCTTCATTTCCAACAATTAGGGCAAAAGCTTCTTGCGGTCCGATTTCCGAATGATCTACTGCATTTTGCAAACCGGTGCCGATCACAAGCAAACCGGATTGTTTCGCCCGATCCACCCATTCAGAAAGCTCTCCCTTGATGACGGGGATATGGAAATGCGAGCCTTGCGCAGAACGGACCGTTTTCGGATTATAGGGATCCGCCGAACCTTTTCCAAGGATGACTGCATCCATGCCCGCTGCATCCGCTGTACGGATCATTGTCCCAACATTGCCAGGGTCTTGCACAGCATCGACAAACAATAATTTCTTCCAGCCTGAAAAGTCCTCTTCCGCAGGAGCCGGCTGGCGACAATGCGCATAGATGCCCTGTGAATGTTCCGTTTCCGAAATTTCATCGGCGACCGCTTTTGTCACTTCGATCATTGGGACAGGTTCAGCGTCTGCATCCCAAGTGACTCCAAACTCTATATCATCCCGGACAATGAGATGCAAAACGGTCCCTTCTTTTTTCAATGCTTCTTCAACCAAGTGAAATCCTTCTACTAGAAACTCGCCCGATTTGTCACGTTCTTTCCGCGTCGTCACAAGTTTCTTCCAATGTTTCACGAGGGAGTTCTGGGTGGATTCAATGCGTTTCATGTTAACCGTACCGCCTTTTTCTTTTAGTGTATCAAATGACGGTATAGTTGGCGATCATTGTGTACAACATAACGTTAGGAGGTTGATAAAATGAATTTTCAAATCCGTGATGCGATTTCTGCGAATATGTCAAATAACAGTGCCGCCGATATTCGCAGCGTTGTCGAAGATGCCATGCAGCGTGGGGAAGAGCATTTATTGCCGGGTCTCGGGGTGTTTTTTGAAAAGTTGTGGAATCGATCGGACGAACAGGAAAAAGCAAAAATTTCAACCGAACTGGCACAAGCCTTTACCGGAAGCTAATGGAAGAGCCGCTGACATATTAGCGGCTTTTTCATATACCCTATTAATTCTAACCAAAAAACTGCCCGACCATGAAAAGTTTTTTTCGTGGTGGACAGTTTATTATTATAATAGATTGGCCAAAACCGCTTTTTGAGCATGCAGTCGGTTGCCTGCTTGCTGGAATACATAGGAGTTCGGACCGTCAATGACAGATGTGGCGACTTCTTCTTCACGATGTGCCGGAAGACAATGAAGGAACATATAATCCTCTTTTGCATGAGCAACGAGTGCGTCATTGATTTGGAAATCTTTGAATGCTTCCAGGCGAGCCGCCGCTTCTTCCTCCTGCCCCATGCTGGTCCAGACGTCCGTATACATGACATCGGCGCTTGTTGCCGCTTCAACCGGATCATTCGTCTGCATGACGGATCCGCCGTTCTGCTCGGCTATTTTCTGTGCTTGACCGAAGATATCCGGGTCATACTCGAACCCTTCCGGCGTAGCGACCGCCATATGCATCCCCATATGCGCTCCCGCGATGATGAGCGAGTGGGCTACGTTGTTGCCGTCCCCAACGTAAGCCATTTTTAGGCCTTTCACCGAACCTCTCACTTCTTTCACCGTCAATATGTCCGCTAACGCCTGACAAGGATGGAAAATGTCGGTCAATCCGTTAATGACGGGAATCGTCGTATGTTGCGCCAATTCCTTCACCATTTCATGGGAGTTTGCACGGATCATAATACCATCCAGAAACTCTGACATGACATTCCCAGTATCATAGACGGATTCCCCACGGCCGATCTGCAAATCGCGCGCATTCATGAACATACCGTATCCACCAAGTTGAATCATGCCCACTTCAAACGAAATACGTGTACGAGTCGAATGTTTTTCAAAGATCATTCCAAGCGTTTTACCTGCCAACAGCCGCGGCATATTGCCCGCCATGTATTCCTTCTTCATATTCATAGCATATTCCAAAAGGTACGCAACTTCTTCACTTGTATAATCAAGGAGCGTCAATAAGTCTCTCCCTTTTAAATTTTCAGCAATCTTAGAGTTTGATCCATCTATCTTTACCATGCTTGTCATCCCCAGTCATTGTTTCAATTTGTATCACAATTATATGATTGCATAAATATAAAGTCAAGTGCATTTTTATAATCCATTTGGAGGGGTGATACTCGTTACTCCTCTTCCACTGAGCCCCTAATTTCAAACAAAAAACCTATCCACCCCGAATATGGGATGGATAGGTTTCAAATTAATTAAACGTGATTTGATCGACAGTTTCCCGGTCCAACTTTTTAATCACTTCAACCAGCAATTTCACCGTGTTTTCATAATCATCCCGGTGCAGCATGGCAGCATGGGAGTGGATATAACGGGTCGGAATACAAATGGCGAGAGTCGGGACACCTTGGCCGGACAGATGAATGGATCCCGCATCGGTCCCGCCACCCGGCATTGTTTCAAATTGATACGGAATGCCATGCTCCTCCGCCGTATCGACAATAAAGTTCCGCAAAGCTGTATGCGACACCATGGATGCGTCATACAACAGGATTTGCGGACCGCCGCCCATTTTTCCTTCCGCTTCTTTCGATGAAATACCCGGCGTATCGCCTGCAATCCCTACATCGACGGCGAAGCCGATATCCGGCTGGATTTTTGCGGCAGCCGTCCGCGCCCCGCGCAAGCCGACTTCCTCCTGCACCGCCCCTACGCTATAAACGGTATTCGGGTGCTTTTCATCTTTTAGTTGTTTCAAAATATCGATGGCGATCGCACAACCGATCCGGTTATCCCACGCTTTCGCCAGGAGGTGTTTTTCATTATTCATCACAGTGAATTCGAAATACGGAACAATCATATCGCCAGGCAATACGCCCCATTCCATCACTTCCTCTTTCGAAGACGCTCCGACATCAATGAACATGTCTTTAATCTCAACCGGTTTTTTTCGGGCTTCAGGAGATAAAATATGCGGTGGTTTCGAACCGATGACCCCTGTCACCGTCTCCCCTTTCCGTGTCACGATCGTCACACGCTGGGCCAACATCACTTGTGACCACCAACCGCCCACCGTTTGGAATGAAATAAATCCTTTGTCGTCAATTTTCGTCACCATGAAGCCGACTTCATCCAAATGGCCAGCAACCATGATTTTCGGACCGTTCGCATCCCCCGCCTTTTTGGCAATCAGGGAACCAATTCCATCCTGTTCAATCGTATCCGCGAGCGGCTCTATATACTTCTTCATCACGTCCCGCGGCTCCCGCTCATTCCCCGCGATTCCCTTTGCATCTGTCAGTTCTTTCAGCATTTGCAATGTTTCATCCAACTTCGTCAACTGGCACGACCTCCTCATCATTACATACGTGTAGTATATTCCAATTTCATTCTGATTCAAAATAATACGGGTTCGGTATTCATACCGACAATGCTGGATTGGGAACGCTTCCACGCTACCTCAAAACGTTTTGGTCTTACTTCAAAACATTTTACCCCTACCTCACAATGCGCCCCTTTCAAAAGAAAAAGAACCGCAGCACGCGGCTCTTTCCACATATCGTATTACAATAATTCCTTACGCAAATCTGCTGGCGATTTCGGCGATAACAATCCTGGTGCAATGTCAAACACCGTTTTCGCGCCAGCTACTCCACTTTGGTTTAATTTATATGCCGCACGAGCATAGGCGACGAGGACGCTGGAGGTGAATTCGGGGTTACTGTCGAGGTTCAGGGCATATTCCATCACTTGCGAATTGCCTTCACCTGTTTTCCCCGACCGGATGACGAATCCGCCATGTGGCATGGCTGCATGGTCCCGTTTCAACACTTCTTCTGAAATGAAATGGACTGTTGTATCGTAATCGGCAAAGTAATCTGGCATCGTAACAATGTCCTGTTCCACTTTTTTCGCATCGGCGCCTTCCTCCAGAACGACATAGCATTCCCTCGTATGTTTTTCACGTGTCGACAACTCCGGGAACGAACCGCCCCGGACCCGATCAATCGCTTCCGTCGCCGGGATTGTATATTGGACCGCTCCTTTGACGCCTTCAACTCTTCTCACTGCATCGGAATGCCCTTGACTCAGCCCTTTCCCCCAAAATGTGTAAGTCGCCCCTTCCGGCAAAATCGCTTCCCCGTATAAACGGTTAATGGAAAATAAACCCGGATCCCAGCCGACCGAAATAATCGCCGTTTTCCCGTTCGGTTTTGCAGAAGCATCTACGGCTTCATAATACCCCGGTATTTTGGCATGTGTATCAAAGCTGTCCACTGTATTGAAGATAGCCGATAATGCTGGCCCTTGTTCAGGCAAATCATTTTTCGAACCACCACATAAAATGAGCACATCAATCTCGTCTTTGAACTGGTCAATATCATCCAAAGAGTGGACAGCAACCGATTCGTTTAACAGTTGCACATCTTCCGGATTTCGTCTTGTAAAGACCCCGACTAATTCCATATCTTCATTTTGCCCGATAGCGGATTCGACTCCGCGACCCAAGTTTCCATACCCGGCAATTCCAATTCTAATTTTCATCTACGCACATCCCCTTCTTATTCATAGACACCATTTTTCACAATCAATTCTACCACCTAAACCGGAAAAAGTGCTACAGTAGACGATAGGCAGTTACTTTGTCCTAAATGATTTCGGATGAAAAGAGGATTTTTTTCTAATGCGAGCATTCGTTTATTTCATAGTATTCTTTTCGTTTTTCGACCTATTTTCACAGTTGCCCGTAATGAGCCCGTTCGCCTTGTCACTCGGGGCTTCTTCTTTTTTGACAGGCTTGGCAGTTGGCATGTATTCGTTTTCCAATACGATCGGGAACGTCATATCAGGATTCATGACGGATCGCAGAGGTCCTTTCTATATTCTACTAATTGGCCTCTTTGCATCAGCCATATCCCTTTTCCTCTATTCTTTCGTCTATGATCCAGCGTCCTTGTTAGGGGTCCGCTTCGTCCACGGTTTCATGGAGGGGCTAATCGTCCCGGCGGCATTCACGTTTTTGGCCAATCGGGCAGAAGAATCCAAAAGAGGGCGAAGCGTTGCCATTTCAGGCGCTTTTGTCGGTATGGCCGCCATAATCGGGCCGGCGTACGGAGGAATTCTGGGTGCCAAAATGGGGACGCCATTTATCATGGCCATCAATGGCGGAATCATGCTTGTATTGGCGATTCTTGCATTCTTCACACTGCGGTCCTTCACTTATATTCGGAAACTCCCGGTAGGCAAGGGAGAGCATGTCCGCGTAAAGCAATTGTTTACGCATCCCGGCATGATCCGAGCATTCGCAGGCGCTTTTTTTCTCATGTTCTCCCAAGGCGTGCTAGCGCTAGTGTTGCCATTGAAAGTGGAGTTCCTTGGATTTGATTCCAAAACGAGTGGTATGTTGCTGAGTACATTCGGCGTTGTCGCGATTCTCATTTTCCTATTGCCTACCAATCGGATATTCGATAAGGCGCGTCCGATGGTCACACTGGCATTCGGAATATCACTTATGGGAGTCAGCATGATTTTGCTGAGCCTCGTGGAAGATATGGCACTCCTCTTCATCGCCATGTCTTTATACGGGATCGGGTTCGCGTTTTTATTTCCTTCCATCAATTCATTGCTTATCGATTCCTCATCAGCCGAATTCCGAGGGAAGGCGTATGGTTATTTCTATGCGTTCTTTTCAATTGGCGTTGTGGCCGGATCCAGCTTGATCGGCTATTTGGATCTAAGCTTTAAGGGCGGGTTCATGCTAACGGGAATCATCCTGCTCGTTGTTGCTCTCTATACGATCTTTGGAATGAAACGCAATCTGACATTGACAAAGAATTCTCAATGAGGTACTGTGTAGAACGAATAGAATAACCCTGTCCGGGAGAGGTTCATAGCGACCCTCTATAAAAAACTATGGATGACGAAATTTCGCCATGTCCATATGACATGGCTTTTTTCATATCGCATTGGAACCTCCCCGACAAATTTTTAGGGGAGGTTTTTTTATGGCTGGAAGAGACGAGGATACATTGCAGCATTTGACGCTGTTAGGAAACCAGAACACGAACTATTTGTATGAATATAATCCATCGATATTGGAAGCGGTGGACAATGTTCATAGTGATCGGGACTTTTTTGTGAAGTTCAACTGCCCTGAATTCACATCATTATGCCCGATGACAGGCCAACCGGACTTCGCGACGATGTATATCAGTTTCATTCCCGATAAAAAGCTGGTTGAAAGCAAGGCGCTGAAACTGTATTTATTCAGCTTCCGGAACCATGGGGATTTTCATGAGGACTGCGTCAACATCATCATGAATGATCTGATTTCTTTGATTGATCCACGCTATATTGAGGTGTGGGGGAAATTTACGCCCCGTGGCGGTTTATCGATCGATCCATACTGCAATTACGGGAAACCGGGGACGAAATATGAAAAGATGGCGGAACACCGCATGATGAATCACGATATGTATCCCGAGAAAGTCGATAATCGATAAGGATCTTGGGAAAATGCGTCATGATTTAAATTGAAAAAAGTGTAGGGGCTGTCCAAAAATGGACAGCCCCATATTTTTTTGAATTCCTTAGAACGTCTTCGCCAATTCACTTAATTCCGCCCGGCAGTTAGCACGCATTTGGTCAGGATTGGAAGAATTCACGTCGAGGCCTTCCGCGATAATTGCCTTGAAGTTTGTAATGCCCAAGAAGGACATGATTGCTTGTAAATAGCTTTTGGAAAACTCCAGCTCCGCGTTCGGCCCCTCGGAATAAAAACCTCCCCGTGTTTCAATTAGTAAACAAGGCCGATCCTCTAAAAGCCCCGCTGCCCCTTCCGCTGTATAATGGAACGTTTTACCGACAATGCAGATCGTATCCATGTAGGCCTTCAACATCGGCGGAAAGCTTAAATTCCAAAAAGGTGCCGAGAACACAATCTTGTCCGCCTCCATGAATTGGTCGGTCAACTGATCCATGCGTTCGCTTTTTTCCTGCTCCACCGGCGTCAATTTCTCCTTCGACGCGAACTTACCCCATGCCCGAAATACATCCACATCAAGGAACGGGATATCCGACTTGTACAAATCAAGAATCTCAATTTCATCTTGGGGATTATGTACTCGATACTCTTCTAAAAAAAAGTTTGCGAGTATAGATGAATCCGAATTCCCATCCTCTTTTGGATTTACTTTTACATACAATAACTTTGCCATTACCAATGCCTCCCATATATTACTACTTATTTACTATATCCATCATTGGGAATGAAATCAATCATTAGCATATTTTCTATGAATCTTAAAGATGATCTGTCACCACATGAATGATCCGCTTCACTTCCTCATCAGACAAGGATGGATAAATGGGCAGGGATATCGTACTTTGCGTCCAATTGAAGGCATTGACAAAGCGCTCTTTCCCCCCTAATAGTTCCCATTCTTGAAGGGGAATGACGGACGTAATATGGTTTTTTTTCAACGCGGCTATTATTTCATTCTGTTTGGCCGTTTGCAAAATAGCTCGGAATCGGACGGGTTGAATCTCTTGAACCGTATCGAGCAAAGGCAAGTTAGCCAATTTATACTGATGATAAATTTCCGCTCGTCGCTTCAGGAACTCCGGGAATTTCCGTAGCTGGGCCCTACCAATGGCGGCTTGTAAATCAGTCATTTGAAAATTGAATCGGATCTTTGTATCATTTCTTCGATCAAACAGCCGGTAATCTTTCAGTTCGGTAATGAGGGCGGTGTCGGTTGAGACGATCATACCGCCTTGTCCCCCAGCCGTCATCAGCTTGGTGGCGTAGAAAGAGTACACACCGATATCCCCTTGCAGCCCCACAGGGACCCCATCCACAAAAGCGCCCAATGATTGTGCACAATCTTCAATCACATGACATTTCATTTTTCCCTTCGAAATAGACTGTGGCAAGCCATACATATGGGGAATGATGGCAACATCTATTGTAGTGTCCAATGAGCCGATGTCCATATTGGGCGAATCCGTCCTGCTATCCACCAGGCTTGGAATACCTCCGACGAGTGCCGTCGCATTGCGTAAAGCGGAGCATGAATAGGCCGGAAAGGCGACCTGTTTCCCTTTCGAATCGAGGGCCAGCAATGCCAAGTAGAGGGCTGCCGTTCCGCTTGAAACGGCTACTGCTGCCCCTCTCGGCAACCCCAAAAAGTCGCAAAACTCATCCTCAAATTGCCTCACTTCCTCCCCTTGTGCCACCCAGCCCGACTTCAATACATGTACAGCCGCCTTCTCCTCCTCCACCCCCAAAGTGGGCCGGTTATGAGGGATGGGCTTCTCCTCCATTGACTTTTTACACATACGGGTCCACTCCCCTCCATGTTAATAGAACCGGACTACAACAAATCACATATGGGAACGTAAGATATAAAATTTTTCCGCGTACTTCATCCCGACTTCCATCCCCCGCATCTCTGCCCATTTCACCACATTTTCCGGCGATATCAAATGTTCCTTTGGCCTGATTTGAGATTTATGTTTTAGAAATGAATTTAATTTCTTCTGCATCGTATCGGTTATATCCAAGTACAACTCGCCTGTATTCCAAAACTTTTGGTATTGCCATGTAATTAACGGATATTCGTACATGGCAATCAATTTGATAAACTGATTCGGCTTCGGTCGAAGCGCTGCGAAGCTTGCCTCGAAAAGCACAATGTGATCCTGATGGTAACTCGGAAGCGGGATGAACACCATCGTTGGCCGAAAGCCGTCCAAAATCGTATCGAGCTTTTGTATGATTTCACTCTTCGGAACTGTATCGAGTAAGGAATCTTTATCATCATACAAAACATCAAAATCGGTACAGCCCAGATATGCCAGCGCCTCTTGCAGCTCTTTCTTCCGCGTATGGCCGGTAACCACCGCTCCCTTATGGGGATGGGTAATATCACCGACAGCTACTACAATGACTTTCACATGATTGTTAAATCGGCATGCCTTTTCAATCAGTCCGCCACATCCAAGTATTTCATCATCTGCATGAGGAGCAATGATCAAAATTCGTTCCGTTCCAGAGGTAATCATTATCCCCCCTCCTTTTCAAATTTATTGACCTACGTCATAAGCTTGTCAACTCCCCTTATTTCGTCTTTGCTTTCGTATCAAATCCATTGTTTCGGGTCCACAGTTAAAGAGCATATCAATCATGGATAGATTTGGTCGAAATCCCCCCCAACGTTGAGGGTATACAGGGTGATGGAACTCTTGATACACAAGTTGGATTTGCTTCGCCGTGAATGCCTCTTCCCTGTTATAGGCACGGGCACCTGTACCCGATACATAAAGGGTGCCTCCTAAGAAGGAGACGATGTTCACATTACGCGCATTACCGCTGCCAAAATCGTGTTTTAAATCCGATTCCAATAAAATATCCGTCTTTATTTGGAGCGCCTCTTTTAAATGAAGGATCAGGGCAATATTCAATGGCGCCAGATGCGTCCATTTGTCGTGGTAAATCTTTTGTAAACCATCTTTGTATGTGTCCCAGTATGGACTTCTTTTATAATTCGCTTCAATGGACTTCCAGTGTCTTTGCAACCAGTTGGTGTCATTTGCGATTTGCAGTTCGGAGACAGGCTTTTCTTTATTTTTCAGGGGAACAGATAGCCATAGCTCACCTTGAGGCGTTTTAATTTTATTCCGGTTGATAAAACCGCTTTTTGAATGAGCGGCCTTGTCTAATAAAACAAATTTGTCTACCTGGTCCAACTTATCGAAATAACCGATCCAGGGTAAATAATTCGGTTGATGAATAGCGACTTTCATAGTTTTCCGTACACCTCGGTTCCTTACTCTCCGTCATTCCTATACTATATGAGAAAGGTAACGTTCGCGGATGGGTGAACAATCCATATGACATGTTCTTTATCCATAGGAAAGCTGTTTCACAATTGACAAATCATCTGTTAGGAATACGTGTTGTTTCCGGACCGTTTTAATTTGTTCCAACCGACACTTGTTCCTCTCAATGCCATAATGATCGTTTTCCATGTCACGTATGCGATCAGATAGCGGTAGCCCATTCTTTGGAAAATCACCCACACAAGGGGTTTCATCTTTTCCCCGCCTAATTTAAAGGCGATGACAGAATTCAATACATCGGTCGTATAAAAGAGTAGGGCATAGAAATAGATGGATGTCGTCCCCGAGAGGAAAGCGGCTAGAAAAATAAAATCGATCAAGGGGGATGTCAAATACAGTAGATAGGAAAATAACATGCTAGGGACCGCGAAGTATTTTAAGGACTTATTGGAAGAGGTGAGTATGTTCCTCTTATGCTTCCAAGCAGTTTGCAAAATGCCATATGACCATCGGTAGCGTTGTTTGATAAAGTCCTTGACAGTTTCCGGACACTCTTCATAAGAAATGGCACGATCATCATATATAATCTTGTAACCCTCATTCAATAACCGAAGGGTAAGTTCTGTATCCTCCGCTAAAGTATCATGGTGAAAATACCCGACCTGTTTGACCACTCTCCTCCGCCAAGCACTGTTAGAACCGGGTACGACCGTGATACAGTTAAGTTCTTCAAACGCCCTCTTCTCCAAATTATTAGCTGTCACATACTCGATATGCTGCCATAACGTCAATTGGTTCCTGATGTTTCCGATTTTACAATTGCCGGATACCGCCGCAACGCGGGAGTCACTAAAATTTCTGACCAGATTTGAAACCGTTTCCGGCTGAAAGATCGTATCGGCATCTATGGTAATAATGATATCGCCACTTGCCAATTGAAATCCCATGTTCAGGGCAGATGCTTTCCCCCCGTTTCTCTTTTGGATCAATTCCACGATTCGCTCGTGCCGGAACTCCCGTTTCACAATATCTGCCGTAGCATCTGTAGAGCCGTCGTCAATCACAAGGATTTCGGTTATCGGATAGTCACTTGCCAAAATGGCGCGCACGGTCCGATGGATGACCACCTCCTCGTTAAAAACAGGAATGAGCACTGTGACATCCGGTTGATAGATGCGGATTAAATATCGGTTGACCTTTTCATATTCCCGAAGAATCCGGTCTCTCCTCACCTGTCGAATTCCATAAAAGATGAGAAAACCCATCCGTAAGAACCCGATGGCGATCGCAATGAGCAGATACGCAATTAAAACCTTTTTTCCGGTAGCTATAACGAAGGAAAGGAGGTCGCTGATGAATGGAAGAAAGATGACTCCATATGAATGCAAGGCGTATAGGATTAGCAT
Organism: Sporosarcina sp. 179-K 3D1 HS; assembly: GCF_047228905.1. Taxonomy (NCBI): domain Bacteria; kingdom Bacillati; phylum Bacillota; class Bacilli; order Caryophanales; family Caryophanaceae; genus Sporosarcina; species Sporosarcina sp. 179-K 3D1 HS. The sequence goes on along the minus strand of NZ_JBFEGI010000002.1, from coordinate 422,545 downwards.
GCCGAGTACGAATAGCAAGCCAGATAGAAAAAAGGTTTTGATGATGATCCACCGTTTACCTGTTCGATCTTCAAAAATCATTGAACCACCACTTCCTCTTTGGTGTAGCTTATGAAACTATTCGCAGGGAACATGGACTTCAGGCATAGGTGGACAAAGAAAAACTGCACCCCGATCTCTACCAATCGGAATGCAGTGCATATGACGTTATTTATTTTCCACTTCGGTCTTTTGCATCAAATAGGATTTGATTTCATTCATAAAAGCCTCTCCATATCTTTCCAGCTTGGCTTCCCCGACCCCATTCACATCCAGGAAAGCCTGCTCGGTCTGGGGCATTTTAGCAGCCATATCTTGCAGCGTTTTATCTGAAAATACGACGAATGGCGGTACACCCGCTTCCTGCGCCAAGTTCCGTCGTAATCCCCGCAGTTGTTCAAAGAGTGGATCGTCTTTTGTGATCTGCTTCGTAACGACAGACACTTTGCGGGTAACAGTCACTTTACCAAGCAGTACATCTTTTCCTTGATCCGTCACATAGATTATCGGAAATTGAGCATTTTCAACGCCTAAGTAGTTTTCAGAAATGATGAATTCGATAAAGGCGGATATGTCCTTAATGTTCCAATTCTTCAATAAACCGTATGTGGTCAGCTTATCAAATCCGAATTCCAGAACCTTTTTGTTGGCGGATCCTTTTAACACTTGAGCAATCATCGTTTTGCCGAATCGTTGTCCCATCCGGATCACGCAGGACAGCACTTTTTGGACATCGACAGTGACATCGCTGCTCTCCCTTGTATCGGTGCAATTGGCGCAGCGGCCGCAGTCAGTCGCTTCTTCTTCCCCGAAATAGGATATGATGAATTTCTGGAGACAGGATTCCGTGTGGCAATAATCGACCATCGATCGCAGTTTCTCCAACTCTCCTGGTATCCGGCTCTCATCCAGCGACTGGTCAATCAGGAACCGTTGGGTCTGTACATCTTGTGAAGAAAACAGCAAGGTGCATTCGCTGTCCAGCCCATCCCGGCCTGCCCGCCCCGCCTCTTGATAGTAACTTTCCATACTTCGCGGCATTTGGTAATGAATGACGTATCTTATATTACTTTTATCAATCCCCATACCAAATGCATTCGTTGCCACCATCACAGTCGCTTCATCCATTAAAAACCGATCCTGTTCCGATTGTCGCTCCAGGTCAGATAAACCTCCGTGGTATTTGGCAACAGCTATGCCGCGCTTCTTCAATAGATCGTGGACACTTTCCACCGCTTTCCTTGTAGCGGCGTATATGATACCGGCCTCTCCCTCATTTTTCTGTACGTATTCTTTTACATATTGATCTCGGTCTTGTCCTTTGACGACCGAAAAAGTGAGGTTGCTTCTCTCAAAACCGGTAGTCACTGAATTATCTTCTGTAATAGCTAGCTGCTGGCAGATATCTTCCCGGACCGCGGGAGTGGCGGTTGCCGTCAATGCTAAAATAATCGGCTTCTCGTCGAATAGAGAAACCACACGGCTAATATTCCGGTAGCTCGGGCGGAAATCATGCCCCCATTGGGAAATGCAGTGAGCTTCGTCAATTGCAATCATCGGCACGGACATTTGTTGCAGCTGATTCATGAATGAAGGGGCATCCAAACGTTCAGGCGCTACGTAAAGCAACTTATACATGCCCGCCAATGCGTTTTCCATCGTCCCGAAATACTCTTCTGAGGACAGGGTGCTATTAATATACGCAGCCGGGATTCCCGCCTGATGCAGTGCATCCACTTGGTCTTTCATCAATGAAATCAAAGGCGAAATGACGAGAACCGTCCCCTCCATTACGAGGGCCGGCACTTGATAACAGATTGATTTTCCGCCTCCCGTCGGCATGACACAGAGCATATCCTCTCCATTTAATACCCCTTCGATCACTTGCTCTTGGCCAAGGCGGAAAGATGGGTAGCCGAAGTAAGTTGTCAATGCTTGCAAAGCGTTCTGAATCGGAACCACCTCCTTGTATTCTCAATAGTTTGTTAAGCAGCAATGTTAGACAAGAAAAAAGCACCGGGATAGCAAGGCGCTTTGTTCTCCATTATTCCAGAAGCATCCGTTCTTCATCCCGGCTATGTATTTCATTTACAACTAGAAGAGCATGAAATTTATGTAAGACATTCGGACTTAAACCCTCTTGTTCCCGAAGTTTCTGGATGTCATTCACTATAATTCGAATCAAGTTGTGATCCCGAGTCAATTGGACAATCGCTTCCTTCAACTCAGGATGTTGCGCTGCAATTTCCTTGTATAATCCTTCTTCTTCGGCATCGGCGTGGCTAATGACACGCGTGATCCAAAAATCGATCAGTTCGTCAGCCGCCTTGTTGGCAGACTCCAGATCACCTTGCTTCAAGAAGTCCATCATGACTTCCGTTTTATCAATAGCACCAGAAAGTCCGCCATCATGGATGGCCCGATGGGAATGAAGTTGCTTCAATGCAGGTCCTGTCATTTCAATCATCCTTTCCAGAGAATCATACGTTAACAATAACAGATATCTACCTGAATGGACAATCTTATAGAGGGGTTCCCGCTAAAGCCCGGTGACAAAAAAAGCACCAGAGAATGGCTCCGGTGCCCACAGTCTAAAGTTATTTCTTCTCGGTTGAACTGAACATCGTTGCGACCAATAGTCCCATGATCAGGGCAATCACACTCATAACAAAAGGTGTACCACTTTCCGGAAGGCCAGGATAGACGACAAAGACAGAACCGAGAATGAGTCCGATAATACTCGCAAAGGTCACATGCGTATAATGGGCCAACAAGTAGCTGATTGCCTTGCTACTGACAATGAAGCCTACTATAACACCTGCCCCGATGACGACTATAATTGGTACATTTAAATTCGAAAGCGCCCCAATAGCGGTAGAATAGACACCGAGCAATAGCAAGATGAACGAACCGCTAATACCCGGAAGCAACATCGCCATACTGCCCGCCCAGCCTGCTAAAAACAAGCCAAGGGTATTTAGAGGCGTCAAGGTCGTAATCGGCTCCATGTCACTTGGTTTGATGAATGCAGTTGAAGCCAAGGCCACCCCAACGATAAGTAACAAGAGAAAATGGCCGATCCTGAAGTTGTTTTTCACATCAGCCTGTTTTGAAATGAAAGGCAAGACCCCGACAATCAAACCGATGAAAAAATACTGGGTCGGCGCATGATGATACTTCAATAAATATTCAATCACCCTACTCAAAGACAATAAGGCAGCTCCAATGCCAATCGCCAAAGGCAATAAAAATCCGATATGCTTTTTCCAATGGCGGCTAAAAAATCCACTGATCGACGCCAATAGATCGTCGTAAATACCGAGGATGAACGCAATCGTCCCCCCGCTAACTCCTGGGATCAAATCACTGATTCCCATGAAGAATCCGCGATATATATTTTTCCACTCCATTTAATCCGTTCCTCCAATTTTATTTCAATGCAAACAGTATACCATTTTTCCAAGGCCGCCATGAATTTTCTATTGATTCAAACTAAAAAAGCGGTTGTTCCTCGAAGGGAGACAACCGCTCTTATAAGTAATGCGTAGACCGCAACAAAGATACTCTATTGTTCATGCAAGAAAAGCAATAAGTAATATGAGGACGAGCGGAACGAAAATGACTACGTAGCCAAGCGGATTTCCAAAGTTCATCGTCCAGCCGACTCCAAACCTCTTTTCTACGAAGACGGAAGGGTCTTGTCGATTCACATAGAAGACACCGGCTTTCCAATAGCGATCTTCATCCACATCCGTAATTCCCGGTTCGGATTCATCCTCACATGCCACCTCAATGCGGGAGCCACCTTGGCCCACCTTGAAAGCGTAAAATGCAGTCCCAATTAAGATGAGCATCAAAAAACCGAGCGGCACTGCAAGCATAATTGCTGCAGAGGTGATGCCTTCATGGATGGTTGTCAGCTGAAGGAAGCTGAAGAAGGCCGTCACTAGCAAGGTCGTCAAAAATAGGAACCAACTCGTATACTTACGGAATGACAGTTGCTGTACAGCGGATGTCCGTTTCTTCACGGCACTAATTTTAATGCCGGATCGTTTCGTTGCCAGATGGATGCCGAGCATCATCCCTTGCATGACCAATGACATGAGTAGGAGTGCAACAACTGAAAACGGCGTTTTGGGACTAAAAGCGTCCGGCTGGCCGTCTGGTCCCCAATGGGTCGGAATCAAGTCCGGCATTGCGGCGTATTGAGTAAACGTATAAGCAATTAAGCCAAGTGAAATGACCATTGGTAACAAATAAAAAGGCGAAGGCAACATTTCGTCTTTGGTTCGAATTGAAAGATCAGCAACGCGTATTTGTTTTAGTGTAGTCCCCCATTCATTCTCCCCCTTCAATTTCGTTGTTTTTCCATGAAAGAAGAAATAGAGAACCATATTGATAACTAGGATACATAATTGAACGGCCAAGCCGGTTAAAATAATCCGCTCTTCGGAATAACTGTTATTTAAAGTCCAAATGAGGAAGAGTCCTGTCAATAAAACTCCCGCACCCAAAATGATTCCCGTATACATTCTCTTAAAACGGTTGAGAGCTGGATCGTTCGTATGACCTTCTGGGATGGTGACGCCGAAGACCACCGTATTCCGAAGTAAATATGGGATGGCCGATTGCAGCACAATGATAAATGCGGTAACGATTAGGAAAATGGTGACTCCCATTGTTATTCCTCCTTTACACCTGAGTGAATGTCGCGGACGAGGACTTGGATTTCGTCTAACTTCATGCCAAGAACCATGGCTTCCGCTATGATCGGCTTCAATTCTTCTTTGATTCTTATTTTATCCCGTGAGGAGATGTCTCCTTTATGTAGCGCGTTCAGGACAGCGCCGGATTTCGGGACAATTGTAATGATTCCCTTCTTTTCTAAAGCATGGTAAGCCTTGTTGACCGTGTGCATATTCATGCCAAGGTCAGCTGCAAGCGAGCGGACGGAAGGCAATGTATCGCCATCACGGAGTTTTCCACGCGCCGCCAATTCGATTAATTGGTTCGTTAACTGCATATATATGGGGACTTCAGAAGCAGGATCGATTTGAATCAACATACATGATACCTCCTCTATCTGTTCTACATCCATTATAACACCTGTGTTCTAATATGTATAGAACAAAACACAAAAAATCCCTTAGGACATTCCTCGATGTCCTAAGGGAAATTTATTTCAATCCATCTCTGAAACTGTGACAAAAACATATCCTTCATTTTGCAAATAATCCAAGACCGCATCAAGGCCTTGCGCCGTGGATTGGTGGATATCATGCATAAGTATGATGCTTCTGTCTTTTGTAAGGCTCTTCACCTTCTCAAGTAATAGATCGGCATCCCGGTGTTTCCAATCCAATGTATCGACATCCCATAAAACGACGGGCAATCCGGCGACATTCCGGACTTGCTTGTTGACAGCACCGTACGGAGGCCGGAAGACCGTGGCTTTTTTTCCGGTTACTTCTTCAATGATCCCCGAAGTCCGAAGTATTTCATTTCTCGCTTTTTCGGCCCCCATTTTTGTCAAATCGGGATGGTGCCAGGAGTGGTTGCCAAGTTCATGCCCCGCTTCTGCCACTTGTTTCGCAATTTCTGGATAGTATTCGACGCGGCTGCCCAGCATGAAAAACGTTGCCTTGGCATCGTATTTTTGTAGGGTATCAATAATTTGGGTCGTCACTTTCGGATCTGGCCCATCATCAAAAGTCAATGCGACTTTTTTGACCGTAGATTCTTCCGGTTCATTGACGGCTTCATTCCCTACTGCAACCGGGTTGGAACTTTCCTCTTCCGGCACAGCTTGTTCATCCACCGGGCTCTCAGATTGCTGTTCACCCGCTGAAGGCTCCTTCACGGGCTCCACTGCCCTTGCTTGAAACCGGTTTACTAGGAGATGTTTTACCTTCTCCACTGGCAAAGCGATGACTGGAGGCCCAGCAACTCGTGTGGCAAAGCTATCTTCCTTGAAATAAAATATGAGGGATTGATCCGTAATCGCAAAGTTTTGGAAATGGGACCAATCCTCTTTTGTCTGCTGTTCAACCGCTTCTTGCTTAAGATAGTTCTCAAGCGCGGCATCCTCTAGGATCGCTTCTTTTACAAGAAGGGACAGTTTTTCCAAACGTTTTTGATTACCGCCCAGTAAATCCGTGATGGCGATACTCTCCCCTGTCCTCGGATTTAGATGGAATGAACGGATTTCAGAAGTACCTGCTTTTCCTCCAGTAAACATATTCGTCATGAGCACTAATGAATAGTTCCCAGAATGATGGGTCAGCGTTTCGAACGAGACGTTGAGTTCCCCGTCCGGTTCCATGCCCAGTTTCTTATTTTCCTTCATTATAACTAAATAATTAGCTTTTGCTTGGTTGATATATGTCAATACCTCTTCATTAAATGCTGTATGTATACTTTGGGGATATTGGATCGCATAAGGAGCAAAAGGATCGTTCGACGTTTCCGTAATGATTTTGATGCCCGGATAATTGGAATCGATCGTTTCAATGATGGTAGGAGGAGCTGTCGCCTTTTTCTTCTGTTTGTCAGGAGACGCGGCAGCTTCCTGCTTATGAGTGGTGAAGATGAGATAAATAGCCGCTACGGTTAAGGTGATGATCGTTATGGAAAAAGTGACATCGATCCAGAAAGAACGTCTTCTCCTTGCTGTTTTTTTCATACAAAATACTCCTTTTCTATTGGTAGAAAATTAGACGGCATCGGTCCAAAATAGTTTCGAAAAAAATAGATTTTAGTAGAATATTGGCGAAAAATCTATGATTCAAGTATACAGGAGATTGTAACAAAACCCAATACTTGTTATCTGTTAGAAAAAACTGAATCATTTTCCGCTCCTTTTTATGTAAAAAGAACAGATGAAAAATACTTTTCCATCCCGTACCGATGTGATATAATGACAAAACCCGGATCTTGCAAATGCGGGTTTACTTTTGCATGTCTAAAAATCGAATTATATATTTGCCGATCCGGTTGTTGACTTTAAAAATAAGGTGGGTAAAAGGAAATGGAAAAAGGCACATACCGGGTTCTTCTGTATTATAAATATGTACCGATCGAAGACCCTGTCACGTTTGCTGCAGAGCATTTGGCAGCATGTAAGGAAATCGGCTTAAAAGGACGTATTCTTGTGGGTGCGGAAGGGATTAACGGAACTTGTTCAGGTACCGTTGCCCAGACGAATGCTTACATGGAGATGATGAGAAACGATAGCCGCTTCGAAGATATCGTATTTAAAATTGACGAAGCGGATGGACACGCATTCAAGAAAATGCACGTCCGCCCTCGGAAAGAGATTGTGAACCTGAGCTTGGAAGAAGATATCAATCCGAATGAATTGACCGGGAAACGGTTAAGTCCTGAAGAGTGGTTCAAACAAATGCAGGAAGAGGATACCGTCATCATCGATGCGCGAAATGATTATGAATATGACCTAGGCCATTTCCGCGGTGCAATCCGTCCGGATATTGAGAACTTCCGTGATCTACCGGAATGGATCCGCGAAAATAAAGAGCAATTTGAAGGGAAAAAAATCTTAACATATTGCACAGGTGGTATCCGCTGTGAAAAATTCTCCGGATGGCTTGTCCGCGAAGGATTCGAAGATGTCAGCCAATTGCACGGTGGAATTGTTTCGTACGGCAAAGATCCTGTTGCCCAAGGACAGCTTTGGGATGGACAATGTTATGTGTTTGACGAGCGTATCGCTGTTCCGGTTAACCAAGTCGAACATGTCGTTGTCGGCCGAGATCATTTTGATGGCACACCATGCGAACGCTATGTAAACTGCGCAAATCCGGAGTGCAATGCTAAAATCCTTTGTTCCGAGGAGAACGAGCATCTCTACATGCGCAGCTGTTCGGATGAATGCCGGAAGCACCCTAGAAACCGTTACTTTGTCGAAAGCAATATGACGGTAGAGGAATATGACCAACGTATGAGAGAGATTGAGAAACATCGTAATGACATTGCTATAAACTAAAAAAAGCGGCAGAAGGATGAATCCCTTCTGCCGCTTTTTTTCTATGCTTACTCTTTGAAAACACTTGTACTATGCAGTGGCTGCAATCTTGCTTTCGGATCGATATAAGCCTTGGCGTGATTAATGGCAATCGGAGCTTCTCCCAGTCCGACTGCAATCAATTTCACTTTGCCGTCATAATTCGTAATATCTCCCGCTGCATAGATCCCTTCAATATTCGTCTCCATTCGGGAATTCACCAGAACGGAAGTCCGATCCATCTCCAATCCCCATTCCTTCAATGGTCCGAGGGACGAGACATTTCCGTAGTTGACAATGACATGATCCACAGACAGCAATTCCTCCGTGCCGTCTTTTTCAACTAGGACCACACTTTCGGCTTGCCCATCTGCTCCGTTGATCTGTTTCACTGTACGGGACGTTATAACCTTCACTTTCGAGGCCATCAATTGGTTGACGCTCGTCTCATGGGCCGTGAAGCGTTCTCGTCGATGGACGAGTGTCACGTTCGAAGCGACATCCTCTAACATGAGCGCCCAATCCACCGCAGAGTCTCCTCCCCCGCAAACGAGAACTTGTTTATCTTTGAAAAACGACAATTCCTTAATGCTATAATGAAGGCTCTTGCCAGCAAAGCCTTCCTCTTCGGACAGGCCAATTTTTCGGGGCTGAAAAGCTCCAATTCCGGCAGTTAACAAGATTGTTCTAGTCAGATGAACTCCTTTATCCGTTTTCAGGACAAAATGATCACCTTCACGAGTTGCTGAAATCGCAGTTTCCTCCAATAGAATTTCCGGTTCGGAATACTGGGCCTGCTCCACCAGGTTTGCAACGAAATCTTTTGCAAGAACTTTCGGGAATCCACCGACATCGTAAATATACTTATCCGGATATAACTCAGTAAGCTGCCCGCCCAGTTGAGGCAAGCTGTCCAGGATCTTAACCGACATTTGTCGCATTCCTGCATAGAAGGAAGCAAATAATCCGGTTGGTCCCCCTCCTATAATGGTGATATCTACGATTTCTTCACTCATCTTCCACACTCCTATTTCGGTAAGGTACAGTCATGTTTTGCTTTATTCTTCCAAATGAGTCCTACAGAACTCCAGGATTTTCTCCATTTCATCCTCTTCCAATTCAAAGTCCAACACAGCTTCGGTGGAACGGTCAAAAAAGTGATAGGAGACGATTCTCTTTTCATTCCCGTCTTCCTTGTAAATAACACGCAGACCCGTCCCTACTTCCGTATATAATTCATCATCTTCATCCAATGTCAGATATAGACGGAATTCATACCGATTTCCCGTTAGGATACCTGTCGGATCGACCAACTTCTCAACCGAGTATTCATCAATTTGCATACATCCATCAGCCTTTCATGCTTTTCGCTATCTTCCATAGTACAACATTCCGCCGTATTTTTCATTTTTTGAGCAGTTTTACGCCTTCATTTATGACAAGCGGCAACAGGCTAAGTCCAGCGATGATAGCCCACTCGGTCAAACCGAGCGAATGGACACTGAACACATCGGCAATCGGTGTAATGGTCACGATGGCGACCTGCATGGCAATGCCGAACAAAATGGAAGCTATCAGAAATTTATTCTTAAAGAGGCCAGCCTTGAATATGGACTGATCCATTGACCTGAAATTAAGTGAATGGATCAGTTGAGAGAAGCTAAGGGCAACAAATGCCATCGTCTGCCCTTGGATAATCGCACTCTCCGGTAACGTATGGGAAAACATCGTCCAGAATCCACCAGTATAAGCTCCAGCTGTATATACCCCGAAAACGAAGGCGACGAGCGTAATGGCCCCGATTAACAATCCATTGAGCACTAGAAAAGGGACAGCGCCTTTAAGAATATTCTCATCCCGTTGCCGCGGCTTTTCTTTCATGACTCCAGCTTCCTCTGGGTCCACACCAAGCGACAATGCCGGGAACGTGTCGGTCACCAAGTTCACCCATAAAATATGGATTGGACGCAACAGAGCCGGCCAACCGAGCAAGATTGCCGCAAATAACGCAATGATTTCCCCGATATTGCAAGACAACAGGAAGATGATCGCCTTTTTAATATTGCGGTAAATGGTCCGGCCTTCTTCCACCGCCTTGACAATGGAAGAAAAATTATCATCGGTCAGGATCATATCGGATGCACCTTTGGCCACATCCGTTCCGGTGATGCCCATCGCCACTCCGATATCCGCCGCTTTCAAGGAAGGGGCATCATTTACCCCGTCCCCTGTCATGGAGACGATATGCCCTTTCGCTTTTAACGCCTGGACGATTTTCACCTTATGTTCAGGTGACACCCGCGCAAATACTTGTAGGTCATCGCACTTGTCAATCAATTCCTGTTCAGATAAGGTATCCAACACCTTGCCTTCCAGAACTTGCGATTTGTCCGAGGCAATCCCCAATTCCTTCGCTATGGCAAAAGCGGTATCCCGGTGATCTCCTGTAATCATTACCGTGCGGATGCCGGCTGTTTTCGTCATGGCTATCGCCTGCTTCACTTCTTCCCTTGGCGGATCAATCATTCCGACAAGTCCAATGAATGTCATTTCTTCTTCCACGTTTTTCTGTTCCTCTGCGTTCGCTGTCTGCAATTTCTTGTAAGCAGACCCTAACACACGGAGAGCTCCGGAAGACATGCTTTCGGCAGCCGCCAAGATAGATAGGCGGGTGGATTCATCAAGCGGCCGAGACTCTCCCTGAGCTGACGTTTCTACCCACTTACACCTTTCAAGAAGGGCATCGATCGCCCCTTTCGTCTGGGAACGGTATCCGTCCGGCGTCCGATGGATCGTTGTCATCAGTTTCCGGGTCGAATCGAATGGAACTTCCCCGATCCGCTCGTGTATTTCCTCTACTTGATTTTTATTGAACCCCGCAACTTCCGCCGCAATCAGTAGGGCAATTTCTGTTGGATCACCGGTTTCCCCCGTTTCTGAGATGGTTGCGTCGTTACAAAGTGCGATATTTTGAAATAAAAGACGATCGACTTCATTCCCGGAACCTGCCTCATCCAAATGTTTCAATAGGCCGTCCGTATAGATCTTCGTGACGGTCATCCGATTCTGCGTCAACGTACCTGTCTTGTCGGAGCAAATGACATTGACGGAACCGAGAGCTTCCACCGCAGGAAGCTTCCGGATGATGACGTGTTGCTTGATCATTCGCTGGACTCCGATAGCTAGAACAATCGAGACAATAGCCGGCATGCCTTCCGGGATGGCAGCGACCGCGAGACTGACCGCCAACATGAACATATCCAAATAACCCCGTCCCTGTATGACGCCGATCACAAAAATGACCATACAGATTGCCAAGGCTAGTAGTCCTAAATATTTCCCCAGTTGGCCAAGGCTTTTCTGCAACGGTGTTTCTTCATCTGCAGAGCGGTCGAGCATGGCAGCCACTTTCCCGATTTCCGTCTCCATCCCCGTTGCAACCGCAATGCCCGTGCCACGGCCATAGGTGGCTAATGTCGACATGAAGGCCATGTTCTTCCGGTCACCGATTGGCAAGGAATCATCGGATTTAAATTCAGCATCCTTATCAACGGGAACCGACTCCCCTGTCAATGCCGCCTCTTCAATTTTTAAGTTCGCCGTTTCAATTAGCTGAATATCGCACGGTACGTATCTTCCCGCATCGAGCAAGACGATATCCCCCGGAACGACTTCTTCCGCTGGAATTTCCTGTTGAATACCGTCCCTTCGTACAAGGGCTTTCGGAATCGCCATATTTTTTAATGCTTCCAATGCTTCTTCCGCCTTGGATTCCTGGACAACTCCCACGATAGCGTTAATGACAATAACGATGCCGATAATGATGGCATCTGCCCATTCACCGAGCAATCCTGATGTGATGGCGGCGACGAGGAGCACATAAATAAGGATATTATGTATTTGTGCAAAGAGTTTCGCTAAAAATGTGCGTTTCTTGCCACCCGCTAGTTTATTCGGCCCAAATTTTCCCAAGTGATTTTGTGCCAATTCGGCACTCAATCCCTTTTGTGGATCTGTAGTCATCCATTCCTCTTTTTGAACATTCATGCTTTTCACTCCCGACATACTACGTAATCATTTTTTCTATCTTTTATCTTACCATTAGTTCATGAATTGGCATTATTTTCTTTCCGATGAAAAGTATACATTTTTGCAATTTGCCGGATGTTCATGAACAATAGAAACTATGTAATAAATAAAGGAGGAATCCAGATGATCACCTTTAAGGATTATGCTTACATGCGTCCTGACATGGTAGCTATGAAGAAAACCTTTCATGATCTGTTAGCGCTATTTCAATCTGCAGGAACGTTCGAAGAACAGAGTAGGATCATTGGAAAGATCAACGCGATCCGTCGCGACTTTTCGACTCAGGAAAATCTCGTTTATATCCGTGCTTCAATTGATACAAATGACGAATTTTATCAGAAGGAACGTGATTTCTTTGATGAAATCGGACCAGAGTATCAAGAGCTTGAAACGGAATATTATCGGAAGCTTATTTCTACTCCATTTCGGAAAGAATTAGAAAATCAATGGGGCGGCCAATTATTCGCACTCGCAGAAAATGCGATTCGGTCGTTTTCAACCGAAGTGCTTCCTTTATTGCAGAAAGAGAATAAATTAGTATCGGATTATTCTAAACTGGTCGCTTCCGCTCAAATCGAATTTGACGGGAAGACGTTGACATTGGCACAGATGGGACCCTATGCAGAGTCGGCGGACCGCGCTGTCAGGAAATCCGCCATGCAAGCCTCTTACTCTTTCTATGAGAAGCATGGGAAGCGCTTCGATGACATTTACGACGACCTCGTCAAGTTGCGGCATGAAATTGCGACAACTCTTGGTTTTACGAACTTTGTAGAGCTTGGCTATGTGAGGATGAACCGAATCGATTACGATGCGGAAATGGTGAAGAAGTTCCGCCAGCAAGTTAAAGACCATATCGTCCCCCTGGCTAATCAGTTGTATAAGCGACAAGCGCAACGGATTGGCGTCAACCAATTAAAGTTTTATGACCAAGCTCTTAATTTTCCTTCCGGCAATGCCGTGCCTCAAGGTGATGCAGGATGGATCGTCGAAAACGGGAAAAAGATGTACGCTGAGCTATCGGAAGAAACCAATGAGTTTTTCCGCTTCATGGTGGAGAGAAATCTAATGGATCTGGAAGCGAAAAAAGGGAAGGAAGCTGGTGGTTATTGTACTTTCATTGATAATTACGACTCGCCTTTCATTTTTTCAAATTTCAATGGCACGTCCGGCGATATTGATGTGTTGACCCATGAAGCGGGTCATGCGTTTCAAGTATATTCGAGCCGCTCAATCGGTATCCCGGAATATTTATGGCCCACTTATGAGTCAGCTGAAATTCATTCAATGAGTATGGAGTTTTTCACATGGCCATGGATGGAGCTATTTTTCAAAGAACAGACCGATAAATATAAATTCGTTCATTTAAGCGGTGCGTTACTGTTTTTGCCGTATGGCGTTGCAGTGGATGAATTTCAACACGTCGTCTATGAAAATCCAATGATGACCCCAACGGAACGAAAAAAAGCATGGAAAAAAATTGAAAAGGTGTATCTGCCGAACCGGGATTATGATGGTCATCCGTTCTTGGAATCAGGTGCCGTGTGGCAACGCCAAGCCCATATCTATTCAAGTCCGTTTTATTATATTGATTATACGCTCGCCCAAATTTGCGCGCTGCAATTCTGGAAGAGGTCTATGGAAAATCGGGAAGAAGCTTGGCAAGACTATGTGCATCTTTGCAAGCTAGGTGGCTCTAAATCGTTTACTTCACTTGTCTCCGAAGCCAATTTGATGTCCCCATTTGATGACGGCTGCGTGGAGTCGGTCATTGGCGTAATTGAGCAATGGCTGGATTCAATTGATGACGAAGCGCTCGTTTGATCTGCATGGAAAAGCTGTACTCCTGTTTTTTGGGGGGTACAGCTTTTTGCGATTTAATTAAAAAAGCCTTTTAAACAGACATAAGAAGTCAGTTTAAAAGGCAATAGTTTTTTTATGTACTCATCCTACCTGATATAGATTATATTGGTTTTTCCCGTTTTCTTTCGAACGATATAAGGCTCGATCGGCTTTTTCATATAAGGTTTCGAAATCATCATCCGCCGAAGCAAAGGCGATCCCGACACTTATGGACGGGGCAAGCTTAGCCTTGTTACGCAAGCACGATAATTCTTCATTCACTTTTCCAATTAACGTTGAAGCAATGTGTTCCGCTTCTTCCAGATCTGTCTTGGATAGCAAGACGATGAATTCATCGCCTCCGATACGAGCTGCAACATTCCCTTGCCCCGTCACATCCTGAATTGTGCTGGCGGCCAATCTTAGAATCCTGTCTCCTTCCCGATGCCCTAACAAATCATTGATCGATTTGAAATTATCAAGGTCAATCATCATGAGCGCTTTCCCTTCACTATCTTTCTCAAACCTTTTCTTGAATTCCTCTTCAAAAGCCGCCCGGTTTTTTAAGCCAGTCAAACTATCATGAAACGCTAGGTATACCGGTTTGGCTACCAGCCGGGCGATGAAGAAGGAGAGGACGATTGCGGCTGCCAATATGATAGCCAACTGCACCATGTACTCATTTTGATAGGCGCTGAGCATACCCGATAATTCCACATCCGTATAGACGATTTCCACGACGCGATTTGTCGAATATCCCCTGCGCTCATCCGCGGTGTACGGAATATACCGATACGTCACCCGGCTTCCCCCATCGACTCGAACGCCCTCTTCTGCCTGGCCACTCTTCAATGCCTGTTTGAACAAAGGCAGCAGGGACTCATCGATGTTCCGGAACTCTTCATCTCCTTGGATTCCCATGAGGACACCTTTAGGATTGTAAATGCGGATCGACTGAATGACATCGTCGTACTTTTTCTCCAGTACCTCAACCGTCTTCAAAAAGTTGAACTGCCGGAAAATTTCCTCATCTTCAAGTTCCACGCCGAGCTCGAGTAAGTAGCGATGATCCGGAGTTGGGATATAACTAAATTTCTTGATCTCACCCGTTTTTGTTTGGATATCCATGCCGTCATGGACGAACTCGTTTCCATTCCTTCGCTCGTCCAATAGCTTGGAGAAATTTGGGCAGCAGTCGCTGAAGTCCAGCCCTAAGTCCTGCTTCAAGCTCGAATGAATGACTGTATTTTCCTCGTCTAAAATAAAGACATCCATATTAAACTGATTACGTAACGCTTCAAAATCCCAATTTGCAAAATCGGGTTCTACTTCATACTTCGCTACTAATTCCTTTGAATACTCTTCCATCAAATTTCCGGTTTGGTCATCTAGTATGCTATAAACTTTATCAATCGTCGCAAGCGAATCGATAATTTTGTCTTCAGCCATCGCAATTTTGGTGTCTTGTCCGATTCGGACTCGCTCTTCCAACTTTTTATAATCAAATAATGCGATGAGCAATGAAAGAATCAAGGAAAAAACGATTAAGACAATCGTCAGCCGTATTCTAAACTCTCTTCCCATTAACGCCTTCTCCCCATCATGTCAATTAGACTCAAGTAATAGACTAATTATACCATAAACTGATGGGAAAGTATTAGTCGTTTTAGGTTAGTTATGGATACGAAACGCCACTTTTCCAAATTGCTTACTATCTTTCACGTAATCGAATGCTTCAAGTGCTTGATCCAGATCAAATACTTTATCAATGACCGGGTGCATAGTATATTGCTCCACATGGGCAAGCATTTCCCGCAATTCTTCCCGGCTTCCCATCGTAGAGCCAAGCAATTGATATTGGCCGTAAAAGAAAGATCTTAAATCGAAATCGACGGTGTCTTCCGTAGTTGCTCCAAATACAACAATGCGGCCACCTTTCTTTACAATATCCAGGGAGCGATTGAACGTTGCACGGCCAACACTTTCGATGACAAGATCGATTGTCTTTCCCGCAAGCTCCTGTTTCCAATCGCTATTCGTATCAATTGCCAAATCTGCCCCAAGTTCAAGCGCTTTTTTTCGTTTCTCCTCGCTTCGGGAAGTGACAATCACATTTGCACCTATGTTTTTGGCGAATGAGATAAGAAAAGTGGCAACCCCACTTCCCGCCCCTGGAATGAACACCGTATCATTTTCTTTCAATTGACCTTTTGTGAACAAAGCCCGATACCCCGTCAATCCGGCCAATGATAGGACTGACTGCCGCTTCTTCCCAATCCAAATGCGACGGCTTCTTTTCCAATTGTTCCGCGGACAGGACGATCTTCTCCGCAAATGTTCCATTATCAGGCATGCCTAATATATCAAATTGTTCGGGTGGCGCGTCACTGTTGTCATACCAGCGTAGAGACGGATTAATAATCACTTCATCCCCAACTTGAACGTTCGTGACCCCTTCTCCGATGGACTCTACGACACCAGCTCCATCCGAACCCAATGTCAAAGCTTCTATGGCATTTCCTCGACGTCCCGGTATGTACAAATCCCTCCGATTCAGACCGGCTGCACGTAATGCGACGACCACTTCCCCTTGGCCCGCTGTAGGTTCAGTCATTTCCCCGACTTGTAACTCTCCATTTTTATGGATAACCGCTTTCATCCAATTCCACCCTTTCTGAATCATTTCTTCCACTCTATCATACAAGAGTTGTGAGGATTCATCCAAAAAACGCTTTGAGCCCTAGGACTCAAAGCGTTCAAACAGTTCTAAGCGTGACAACAACAATTTCCGGTTGATTGAACAACCGTAACGGAACAATACTATTTCCGAGCCCCCGGCTAATTACCATAAGACTCCCATCCTGTTCATGAATTCCAGACGTATAGCGCGGAAACCAACCTTGCCCTGGTGATAGTAATCCGCCAATTCCCGGGATGCGAATCTGTCCACCATGAGCATGTCCGCTAAATGTAAGATCAACATCCGCCTTGACATATTGTTCAAATTGTTCGGGCCGATGGGATAACAATATTTTATAAACAGATTCAGGTACATCTTGAAATGTCTTTTCGATTGACATTCCCACTGTGGTTGCATCATCGGTCCCGTGGGCCAACGGATCTTCAATTCCTCCAACGGCAATTAAATCTCCTTCATTTCCTGTAACATATAGGGACTCATTCGATAAAACACGCACACCCAACTTTTCTAATTCTTCTTTTATATGCTTTTCATCATTGGTCGCTATTTCATGATTACCTGTTACGAAATAGAATGGAGCTACGAATTGAAGTTCCTCGATCAATGTCAGACTTCTCTCAAGATCATAACGGTTGCTGTCTATGAAATCTCCGGTAATAAAAATGACACTCGGTGTCAGCATTTTCACCCGTTTGACTAGCTCACGATGATTGTCCCCAAATTCTGCATCGTGCAAATCTGATAATTGAACAATCCGATAGTAATCAAAACTATCAGGAATACGTTCCGATGTGACTTCGTAAAACGTAACCCCCACAGTCGTATTCCCCTTGTATAGTACGATTCCTATAATCAGGAGCCAGAGAACGAGCAGCACAAGCCACCTGAGTCGCCTCCTGGTTTTTTTCTCTTTCTTTCTATCTCTCATAGCCAACGCTTTTTCAATTTAGCCAATTCCAACAGTTCTAGCATCTCTTTTTTAGGAAGCTCCGTAGCAATTGCCAGCAGCTCCCTTTCAGCAAACCGTCTGCCTTTGCCGCTTCGATAACGCTCTTTATTGACGGTATCCAGCTCGGCATACAATTCCGTGGAGCGATCCATCGGTAATTCATCGCCCTTCTCTTCCACAATCGTTTCCCGCAGTTTATCATAGAGCATCTCAATATTCGTATTGCCTGTGCTTTTGAATGCTTTGGCAGTCTTGCTATCCCCTAATATCAGTTCATCCGTTGATACATTGAACCTTTCAGAAATCTTCGCAATCCAAGCGGCCGAAGGGGCATTTTTCCCCTTCTCCCAGTCTTTAATCCGGCTCGCGGAAGTGCCGATCGCCGAGCCGAAAGCCATCATGGAAAGCCCACGCTGTTCGCGCAACGCTTTCAACCGCAACCCAAAGTCTTCTTTATTCCATTCCTTCACAATGTCGCCTCCTAGTTATCGCCTCATCTACCTCCATTATTTTTTATCTTAGTGTTTCTGTCAATCAATTTTTTAATTTTTCTATTAAATTATATTAGTAGCCGTTCCGTTGTCGCTTAAAATTCTCTTCATTCTTCGCTATGTATGCCGATAAAATATCATCCCGGGAAAATCCTAGTTCTTGCGCGATGGCACCATAGTGGACCCATACCTGCTCATATGTTTCCAATGTCAATTGTTGTAGAAATATATAAATAGATGCGGTCGTTTTCAGGAACAGTTGTGTGAGGTTTCCTTCCACTTTTCCAACGGGCCAATCCACCAATGAGTCGAAGCCTTTTTCAATGCCTAGCGAAAGAAGGAAATGGATGGAGTCCACGTATTCTTCTAGGATAACTGCCCGTTCTGAAGGCCCTCTTGAGCTCCAAAACTTGAAACAACGGGTTTCATTTGCTAATTCGGCGAGCTCGACGAGGAGCGCTAATCCTTTTTCTTCGAACACATTTTGGGTTTGTTCCCGATTTTTCTCAATAAATGAATCTAACTCCTGCTGCATTGTAAAAAGTTTTGGTAATTGCATTAAAAAAACCTCCAAAATGTGTATTATCTTGAAACCAAACTGCTTGGTCATCCGTATAGGAGAGTACCATGTATGTAAAAGGGGGAATGGATTTGGCTCTATTGATTCGCATTGCCATCATCGCCTTCATCGTTTACTTGTTTTACCGGGGCATCCGGTATTTGACGGATCCGAAACGGAAGCTCGATGACGCTTATGAAGCGGAGCAATATTATTTCTATGATGATGTCAAAAACGTCCGAAAAAACTTCTTCATCACATATAAAGGCGCCTTGTTCGAAGGCGAAAAATACTTAGGGACCAAAGATGATTCCTTCGATGTCGTATCCATCTTCATCTGGGTAAAGGACGAGGCCAAACTGCAAGGATTTACAAAAGATGATTTTCATTTTTTAGCATCTGAAGTAAACTCCAATTATCCAAAGGCGGACATCAGCTGGAAAAACCCGATTGAACACTTGATGAACTCGTGACAACAGCCCGTTTTCGACGGGCTTTTTTATATTTCATCCTGTGCATCAGACAAGGTGAAGCCGAACAGATAAAGGATGATGCCCGCGTAGGCAATGGCCAGTAGCAGAAAGCCAATCCGGAAGTTGGTGTGTCTAGTCTTGTGGCGGAATACCTGCATGCCGAAATAGGCGCCGATGCCTCCGCCTAAAATGGCCAATAGCCATAAATTTCGTTCCGGCACCCGTTGCCCCCGTCTTTTCGCTTGCCGTTTATCCATCCGCATCGCAAAGAATGCCCATAGCGATAGGAGGAATATCCAAAGAAGCAAAATGAGCTGCATAAAGATCCCCCACTTTCTATCACTTTCATTTTACACTGTTTGTAGGAGGAAATGGAACCTCTCCCTCTTATATATATTTGTTCCTTCCAACAAGTTTTCCGTGATCCTGTCTGAATGAAAGCAAAAGACCGCCACTTCTTCGGATAGTTTCCGAAGGAGAGGCGGCCGATTCAATCCATCTTATTTTGCGATTGATTTTTTAGCAGTGTCTGCAAGTTGTGCAAATGCGTTCGCATCTGTTACAGCAAGGTCTGCTAGCATTTTACGGTTCACTTCGATGCCAGCCACTTTCAAGCCATGCATAAGTGTGCTGTAAGAAAGGCCGTTGAGACGTGCAGCTGCGTTAATACGTGTAATCCAAAGTTTACGGAAATCACGCTTCCGTTGACGGCGGTCACGGTACGCATAGTTCAACGATTTCATAACCTGTTGGTTTGCAACTTTATATAGTCTATGTTTAGATCCGTAATACCCTTTTGCTAGTTTCAATACTCGATTACGACGCTTGCGCGTTACTGTTCCACCTTTTACGCGTGGCATAGTTCATTACCTCCTGGTATTCTGTTCGAATGAATTCAATTGTTGGTCTATTATTTCATGTATGTGATCATTTCGCGAATACGTTTGTAGTCGCCTGAAGAAACGAGGGAAGCTTTACGTAGATGACGCTTCGCTTTCGTTGATTTGTTTGCAAAAAGGTGACTTGTGTAAGCACGGCCGCGTTTCACTTTACCAGTTGCAGTTTTTTTGAAACGTTTCGCGGAGCCGCGGTGTGTTTTCATTTTTGGCATGTTCGGTTCCTCCTAAATCTTTCGTTGTTACTGTTTTTCGGCTGTCGGGGCAAGTATCAGGAACATGCTCCGGCCTTCCATCTTCGGTTTCACTTCGACCGTTGACACTTCCTTGCACTCGTCAGCCAAGCGGTCTAGGACACGTTGACCAATCTCTTTGTGCGTGATGGCACGGCCACGGAAACGGATCGATGCTTTCACCTTGTCCCCTTTTTCCAGGAACTTGATGGCATTGCGAAGTTTCGTCTGAAAATCATGCTCGTCGATCGTCGGGCTTAACCGGACTTCCTTGAGCTGGATGATTTTCTGATTCTTACGGACTTCACGGTCTTTCTTCTGTTGCTCAAACTTGAATTTCCCATAGTCCATGATACGAGCTACTGGGGGTTTCGCTTGCGGAGCGACAAGGACGAGATCCAAATTCGCACGAGCGGCGATGTCCAACGCTTCGTTACGGGATTTGATTCCAAGCTGGTCGCCGTTATGATCGATCAAACGCAGCTCGCGGGCACGGATGCCTTCATTTACGTACATGTCTTTGCTAATAGTAATCCACCTCCGAATATTGTCTCGAGAATACATGGTTTGGGTATACCGTCCATTCGGGCGGAGCCCCACAGGTCCATCCAATATGAAGAGCGACGGGCGTCTTCGATGCCCAAAGCTAAACATAAAAAAAGTAGACAAATCGCATTTGTCTACCCGCGTATGTGTACATGCATCGAGATGCACGGCACGTTCACTTATGTGCGACCTGTCAACAACTAGTGCGCGTCGATCAGGTGAGAAGCGGGTAGCCTCTACTTATACCACAAACTGTATTCAGCTATTACTAACCTTAATTACTTTATCATATTACGTATGGGGTGTCAAATGATTTCTTAGGAAGTAGGGAGATGGGATGTGAAGTTCTAAGAGATTGATTCGCGGGAAAAGGGATTTGAGCGTCGTATAGATTATGAGCGCGGGAGTGGAATTATGAGCGTTCCGTGAAACTTATGGGCGCTCGATGGGAGTTATGGGCGTGCCATGAAACTTATGAGCGTACCGCGAAAGTTATGAGCGCTCGCCCGGAGTTATAAACGTGCCCACGGAAGTTATAAGCACTCGCAAAGAAAACAGCTGCCAACGTCCTTATGGAAGTTGGCAGCTCTGCTTGAGATTATATATTTGAAACTTCTTCTTTCAACATCGCAATAAACTCATCAAACGGCATGCTTTCGGATTTTTGTTCACCGTATTTCCGGACGTTCACTTCGCCCGACTCGACTTCTTTGTCTCCGAGGACGAGCATATACGGAACTTTTTGCACTTGGGCTTCCCGAATCTTATAGCCGATCTTTTCATCGCGGCTATCCAGATCCACACGGAATCCTGCTGCCACGAGTTTTTCTTGAATTTCATTCGCATAGTCGAAATGGGCTTCCGGTGAAACCGGGATGACTTCCACTTGAACCGGCGCCAACCATGTCGGGAATGCCCCTTTATATTCTTCGATCAAGAAGGCCACGAAGCGCTCCATCGTTGAAACTACACCTCGGTGGATAACGACTGGGCGATGATGTTTACCGTCTTCCCCGACATACGTTAAATCAAAGCGTTCAGGCTGCAGGAAGTCGAGTTGTGCAGTCGACAACGTTTCTTCCATACCGATTGCTGTTTTCACTTGGACATCGAGCTTCGGACCGTAGAATGCGGCTTCTCCTACTGCTTCTACGTATTCCAAGCCCATTTCATCCATTGTTTCTTTCAGCAAACGTTGTGCATGCTCCCACATTTCATCATCATCAAAATACTTTTCTGTATCCTCTGGATCACGATACGAAAGGCGGAACGAATAGTCGGTAATATTGAAGTCTTTATAGACATCGATAATGAGCTCCACCACTCGGCGGAATTCATCTTTGATTTGATCCGGACGGACAAAAATATGTGCGTCGTTCAACGTCATTCCCCGAACACGTTGAAGTCCGGATAAGGCTCCTGACATTTCGTAACGGTGCATCATCCCCAATTCCGCAATACGAACAGGAAGATTACGGTATGAATGAATGCCGTTTTTATAAATCATCATATGATGCGGGCAGTTCATCGGACGAAGAACCAAGTCTTCGTTATCCATGCTCATCACCGGGAACATGCCGTCCTGATAATGACCCCAGTGGCCCGAAGTTTCATACAGAGCCTTGCTTCCAAGCACCGGTGTGTATACGTGCTGATAGCCAAGCTTTTCTTCTTTATCCACGATATAGCGCTCGATGACACGGCGGATCGTCGCGCCTTTCGGCAACCAGAGCGGCAGACCTTGTCCCACTTTTTGCGAGTTCATGAATAAGTTAAGCTCTTTTCCGATTTTCCGGTGATCGCGCTCTTTCGCTTCCTCAAGCATGCGGAGATGTTCTTGCAATTCGTCTTTCTTGAAGAAGGCTGTTCCATAGATCCGCTGGAGCATTTTGTTTTTTGAGTCCCCACGCCAGTAGGCACCCGCGATGCTCAGCAATTTAAATTCTTTTAATTTACCAGTGGACGGAACGTGGACTCCGCGGCACAGGTCAAAAAATTCGCCTTGCTCGTAAATGGACACTTGCTCGCCTTCCGGAATGGCTTCAAGCAATTCCAATTTATACGGATCGCCAATTTCTTTGAAGCGGCTTTCCGCTTCCTCACGGGAGACGTCGTGGCGGACCACTTCGACGTTTTCACCGATGATCCGTTTCATTTCTTTCTCCAATTCAGGCAAGTCTTCCGCAGTGATCGGAGTCGGGGAATCAATATCATAATAAAAACCATTTTCAATGACCGGGCCAATCCCTAATTGTGCATCCGGGAACTTCCGTTTCACGGCTTGCGCCAACAAGTGCGCTGTACTGTGACGTAGGATTTCCAGCGCTTCCGGCGATTGCGGTGTGATGATCGCGATATCCCCATCCTCTTGTATCGGTGTTTTTAAGTCTACTAATTTATCGCCGATTTTACCTGCCAACGCACTTTTCCGTAAGCCCGGACTAATCGATGCTGCGACGTCTTCTGTAGTCGTGCCTTGCGGGAACTCCTTCACTGCCCCGTCTGGAAATTTCAACTTAATATCTGCCATTTGTACGCACTCCTTCTACTTTTTTTGGAATCAATTACGCCTCGGCGTAATTGCGAATCGAACAGCGAAGGGTTCGATTTGCCGTATTTCTGCGCTCTTTGCAGAAATTAAGGCACTTTTGTATTGCGACGAATTTAGGTTGCCTCCCTCACAGCTCCCCTGAAAAATCTGTGACATCCGCCGGCCGACAAAAACGCCACGTCCTGTGGCATTGTCGGCACTAGTACATCCTGTACGTCGGAGGCTTTGTCTTTATTCAGCGGGAATTTGGACACCTGCTGAACAGTAACTAAAACAGCATGCTTCTCGACACCTACGGAGGTGGGAATTTCTGTACCTGACGCTTCGCTTTCAGTACAAAAGCATTTGCTGAATAAAGACAAAAAAAGCCCCATCCCTGGAAAGGGACGAAGCTGTAGCTCGCGGTTCCACCCTTCTTCCTCCCCTCCGAAAATGAATTCGGACAGACGAAGCTTTACAACGGCTAACGGGCCGGTTCCGTCGATGGCTATTCGAACGAATCACCATCGCTGCTCAAAGGTGGTAAATCGATTATCGGTCCTTCGGGGCTTCCAGCCAATGGCCCCGTTCTCTGTAGGTCGAAAACAATCGATTCTTGTCCTTTTCAACGCTTTAACTATATCAATTCTCCGCTAATGCAAGTTAATCAATGATGAGTATACGCCTTTGTCAAAATAATTGCAACCCCTTTTATGTTCATTGAGAGGCAATCAATTCATCATACGTAATCTCGACCATTCCAGGGATTTCCGTCGGGGAAACGCCCAATAAATCACAAGGACGTCCGATCTTATCCACTTGACCGTCCTTTATTTTAATGATGCGGTCCGCCAATGCATGTGCATCGTTTTCATTGTGGGTGACGAAAATTGCGGTCGTATTGGCCTTTTTCAAGATTCTACGGAGATCTTCCCTGATTTTAACTAGCAAATCCGTGTCCAGATTGCTGAAAGGTTCATCGAGCAACAGCAATTCTGGCTGCGGTGCAATGGCGCGTGCCAAGGCAACCCTCTGCTGCTGTCCACCGCTCAGTTGGTGCGGGTAGCGTTTTTCAAATCCTTCCAGCTCAACCAGCTCTAGCACTTCGTAGGCCCGTTTCCGCTTTTCAGCCCGGCTCATCTTGGTCAATCCAAAGGTGATATTGTCCTCTACTGTCATATGGGGGAAAAGCGCATAGTCCTGGAACACCATGCCGATGCCTCGTTTTTCGGGTTGAATGAACGTTCTTTCATCAAATATGGTCCTTCCGTGCAGTGTGAAAGAACCGTGAGATGGAATTTCAAGACCGGCAATGAGCCGTAGAATGGTACTCTTCCCACTTCCACTCCTGCCTAGAATTGAAATGACTTCTCCTTTTTCTATTGTGAATGACACGTCATCCACTGCTTTTAACTTGGTATTCGGATAGGCAAAGTTTATATTTTTGATTTCCATGAACATACTAATCCTGCTCCTCCCTCAGTAGCTTGTGAAAAATGAAAATCGCGATGGAGCTAACACCAACAATGAGCAAAGATGCTTGAGACGCTTCCATGATTTTTTCGTCACTCGCATATTGGAATGCTTTTGTCGCAAGTGTATCATAGTTGAATGGCCGTAAAATCAAGGTTAATGGAATTTCTTTTAGAATATCCACAAAGACAAGAATAAAACCGCTTATGATCGCGCCCTTCATCATCGGAACATCAATTTTGAAAAAGGTCCTCAAAGTATTTGCACCGAGCATCCGGGAAGCATCCCGGAAATCGGTTCCGATTTTATCGAATCCCGTTTCAATTGAGTTGTAGCCAATAGCGAAAAACCGAATGATATAGGCACTGATCAACATCACCAAACTGACGCTTAACACAAGGGTTGAATCAACACCTAGACCGGCATAGACAGGAGCGAGAAACCGGTCCAACGCGATAAATGTAGTCACTACAGCAACCGCAATGACCGCACCTGGAATCGAATACCCTAAGACGGTCAATTTCGGCAAGACCTTCGCATATTTATGATGCACAATCCGACTGAAATTACCGATGATCAGGGAAAAGAATATAATCAACATGGAACTTAATCCAGCCACGATGACAGAGTTTTTAGTATAAGTCAAAACCTCTTCCATCGGGACCTTCCCCAATGTCAAGATCACCCAATCGATGAGCTGGATGACAGGAATTAGAAAAGCGAAACCGAACACGATACATGTAAACGTGGTGGCAAATGCCGCTTTTCTTCCTTTTAATTTAACAAGAGGTAGAGGTCTGACTTTCGTCGTTGCATAACTGTATTGTTTACCTCCGCGTAATAACCGCTCCATGATTAGAATCAAGACGACAATCCCCATTAATGAGGCCGCTAGCTTGATGGAGGAATCCAAGTCCCCCAAGCCGAACCATGTCTGGAAAATGGCGGTGCTGAAGGTTTGAATGCCGAAGTATTTTACTACACCATAGTCGTTCAGTACTTCCAGTATGACTAAGCTGACTCCGCCAATGATGGACACGCGTGATATAGGCAGGACCACTTTGAAAAAGATGGCCCACGGTCCTTTCCCTAGCGTTCTGGCACTCTCAATCAATGAAGCCGCCTGATGGGATAGGAAAATTCTCGTAATCATGTAAACGTATGGGTAGAGAAATAGCGTGTATATGAAAATAGCGCCCGGAACATGCATAATATCGAAGTATGCCGGGTTAGGCGTAATATCGAATTGATTGCGAAGCGTCTTTTGGATCACACCTGTATAGTTGAGGATCCCGTGGTACGTATAAGCGCCGATAAATGGCGGGATCGATAAAGGCAGGATGAGCGCCCACTTCATAAAATTGCGGAGCGGGAAATCATATTGAGCAATCAACCAGGCAAGTCCTAAACCGATGGCAATCGTCGTGAGAGCTGTAAAGAACACAAGAGTCAGTGAAGATTTCACGTATTTCATTAACATGAATTCACGAATATGTTCCCAATTTTCACTCGACGGTGTGAAAATGCCGGTAATTATTGATATGTTCGGTAAGAACAAAACAATGATGATCAGTACGGCACTGATCGTCCACCCATTCAGGTTTGCAAATCGCCTGCTCATGAAAACCCATCCTATCTATTTCTACAATAACCCCCTACCGTTCGAAAACAGCAGGGGGAATCATTAATTATTTCCAACCGACTTCATTGAAGATCATAATCGCTTTCGCATTATTCTCTCCCAATACAGTCAACGGGATATCTTGTTCTTTAAATTCGCCCCATGACTTGAGCAGTTCAGAAGGTTCTACGTTCGGATTCACTGGGAATTCATAGTTAGCCGATGCAAACTCGCTTTGCGCTTCTTCACCTGTAAGGAACTCAAGTAATTTCAAGGCATTTTCCGCATTTTTGGAACCTGTTACGACGCCAGCTCCACTAATGTTCACATGAGCTCCGGTCGTTTCTTGGTTCGGGAAGAAGACGCCTAGACTTTCAGCAACTTTCACTTCTTCCGGTTCTTGTGAATTCAACATTTGACCGAAGTAATACGTATTCATGATTGCCACATCGCCGATACCTGCTGCAATTGCTTTTGCTTGGTCACGGTCTCCGCCTTCAGGGTTACGAGCCATGTTATCGACTAAGCCCTGTGCCCATGTCTTCGCTTCGTCTTCTCCATTGATTTCAATGAAAGAAGCCAAAAGAGACTGATTGTAGACACTTTCCGAGGAACGGACCAACACGCGGCCTTTCCAAGCTTCATCCGTCAGAGCTTCGTAAGTTGATAACTCTTCCGGTTTCACCTTGTCTTTATTATACACTAAAACACGTGCGCGTTTCGTCAATCCGACCCATGTATTATCATTATCGCGGAATTTTTCCGGAACTTGTGTCGACAAAGTGTCACTTGACACTGCTTGCAGAAGCCCATCTTCTTTCGCACGATATAAACGTCCGACATCCGCCGTCAAGAAAAGGTCTGCAGGAGTGGCTGTACCCTCACGCTTGATCCGTTCGATCAATTCATCCGCTTCCCCTTTGATTACATTGACTTTGATGCCTGTCTCGCTTTCGAATTTCTTATACAATTCATTATCCACATCATAATGTCGGCTCGTATATAAATTAACCTCTTTTTTCTCGGTAGCAGCCGGAGCTTCCGAATTCTCTTTCGTCGATGTTGTGTTCTCTTCGTTCTTTTTGCCACCGCACGCCCCTAGCACAAGTAACATGGCTAGTGCGAGCAAAAATAGAATCTTCTTCATCCATCCACAACTCCCAAATCTTTATTATTTCATTGAAAATGATTCTCAATATCATATAACATAATATGCAGAGATATTTTTGTCAATATATATAACGATTTTTTCATATGCTTGAGTGAAAAATTTTTACATGCAAAAGTAATAATTGGTAGATTAGCTTGAATAAAAACAAAAAGCCACACTAGCATCAGGAGGGAATCCCCCTATAGCAAGTGTCGGCTTTACTTTATTGGTCTCGTCTATTTTTCCCATCCAGTTTCACGGGCTTGCTGATCATGCGGATGCGCTCCATGAGACGAGCTGCTTTTACGGCCTCTTTTTCTCCCCGCTGTGTATAAGTTAAATGATGTTCCAGTTCATCATAATTTAGGTTAGATGTAAAGAAGGTCGGCAATTTTTCGGCCATTCTGTATTGTAATATCGTGCCGAGCACTTCATCCCGCGCCCAGGCGGACATAGACTCTGCGCCAAAATCATCCAGCATAAGAACTTTTGCTT
Source organism: Sporosarcina sp. 179-K 3D1 HS (assembly GCF_047228905.1). Taxonomy (NCBI): domain Bacteria; kingdom Bacillati; phylum Bacillota; class Bacilli; order Caryophanales; family Caryophanaceae; genus Sporosarcina; species Sporosarcina sp. 179-K 3D1 HS. The sequence continues at coordinate 394,438 of NZ_JBFEGI010000002.1, read as the reverse complement.
TTTTCACAAAATCGATTTTCTCGTTTAATGTCTGGTCTTGAATCGATTGCTTGATCTCTCTCAGAAATTCGGGAAGGTACACGACAACCGTGCGGATTTGCCGATTAGCAAGCTCGTTCGCCAAGGCACCAAGCACGTACGATTTGCCAGTTCCAAATGGTCCATAGATATACAGTCCGCGTTCCGGCAAATTTCCTTCGCTACTCAATTCGTTCAAAAACTTCCACGCTTCCTCGACGACGGTAACCCTGCTTGTATGGTGGTCCAAGTCAATATCCGGAAGGCGTGCCTTCATGACATCTTTTGGCATATACATGCTGTCAATCATATTCGAGATATTGCGCCGCTCATCGTCGATTAGCTTATTAGGGCATTTCATATAATCCAAATCGATAAATCCTCGAGCCAGCACTAGCTTTGGTTCGAATCCTTTCATGACATTGATACAGCCTTCAGTATTCGGACATTTGTCGCATTTATGGGAAGCCGAGACATATTCAAAAAGCTTGCCGAGACTCCTTTCAATTACAGAACGATCAATTTGATCAGAATGCTCCTCGATGAATCTCTGCACGCCTGGAGATTCTAGCACTTCATTGCGCACTTGATCATATCTTTCCGCAAGATTTGAAGGGTTGATGACGCGCTTTAAAGTGTTTCCAATCGATTCCATACTATCTTTCCTCCATTCTCATCGCTTTCAGTTTCTTTTCCAGCTGGCGGCGTTTTTCTGCCATTGCGGGATCAGCATCGGCATTTTCCTTGGATGCATTCGGATCAACAGATTTGTTGAACCATTCCGGTAACTTTTCTTCTTTTTTCGGCTTTCTTCCGCTTGTTTTCTTGCTTCCTTCATTTTGCCATTTAATATATTGATCATGCTCTTGACGCGAGATTTCCATCGCCTGTTTTGCAGTTGCGATCTTTTTATTTGCCCAATGTGAAGCAATTCGCTCCACGAAATTTTTCGTGATTTTGCCGTCGTTGCGGATGATTACATAATGCAACAGAACATTTACGACTCCGACAGCAAATCCATGCACTGTTACAAGCCTTTCGGCGAGTTGAACATCTACCGACAGCGGTTCCTTTCCCGTATAGTCTTTCAGCATTTCACGAGGGGATGTAGTTTCCATATAGACGAGAAATTCATCTTCTCTCGTCACTGGTTCGAGTACATTGGGCTTTTCTTCAACCTGGAATGCTTTTCCAAGAGACGGAACATTCTGAGAGATGTTCATTTTATAAAATTCGACCGCGGATTTGCGGAGTCGATCTTCGGATAGCTTCATATTTTCATCCAGCGCCATCATTGTAACTTTTTGCATGTCAATCGGTGAAAGCGAGTATAGAAATGCAAGTTTGGCGATGAAGTCACGAGACACCTCTGTGAGAGCTGACTGCGGCACCATCTGCTCCGACAAGCCCGCCCGAAGTAGATTGAAGTCAAAATCATGAGTACCGAAAGTGATACCGGCAGGCTCCGTTCTGCCCTTTAGCTGGCCCTCCTCACTCCGTTCGACAGCCTGGCCCAGATGGGAAGGCGTAAACACATCAAGGAACGTCCTGGACACTTCTTCAAAACCCTCTTCTTGAAGCTCCCTTTCCATGAACCTGTTCCGCAAATCGCGATAAGCCTGCTCTCCTATTTTGCTGAATAAAAAAGTCGATAGCAGCGGATCAGAGAGGAATAACCGTGCATCGAGCGGCGGGAGAAGTTCGTAGATGAACGACCGGCCTGTCTCCTCGTCTTTCCGAAATGTGCGGAGCAGCCCGATCGCTTCCAATGAAATTCTTGCTTCAAAAATTGGGCCAAGCGGCTTTGTCAAAAAGTTCATTAATCGATAATGGTTATACTCTTTTTCATCGGCACGTTCGGCATCCGCCCAGAACAGCAAAAACAGGCTCATTGCATCCGAACCGATTAAAGGCTGGTAAAATAGAGTGAGGAGTTGCCGGTCATAATCCGAAAATGGATGCGTACTTTTTATGGTGTATGTGTCGATCGGTTGCAATTCTTTGTAGAGCATCATGGTCAGGACCTCTCCTCCTCTTCGTTATTGTTCTCCAGATCGTTTTTGGAGATTTTTCAGTTCTTCAATGAAAACCGAGATATCCTTATATTGGCGATAAACGGAAGCAAAACGGACGTATGCCACTTCGTCCACAGCTGCCAACCGTTCCATAACCATTTCACCAACATTATCCGATGGTATTTCCGAAATGCCGGTGCTCCTTAGTTCTTTTTCAATGGAAAAGACGATTTCTTCAAGATCCCCCAACGGTACTGAGCGCTTTTCACATGCCCGGATTAGTCCTCGAAGAACTTTTTTTCCACTAAACTCTTCACGGGATCCATCTTTTTTCACGATAATGAGTGGGGCTTCCTCCACTTTCTCAAATGTGGTAAATCGAAAGGCACATTTCTCACATTCCCGGCGGCGACGAATCGACCGATTCTCTTCCGCAGGTCTGGAATCGACGACCCGGGTGCCGTTGTATTGGCAGGCTGGACATTTCATAGTAGTTTTCCTCCGCTTTGTAATGGGCTTTGTGTACATTATAACAGAATTCGACAATGAATCACGTCCCCCGTAAATGTATCTGACGTTTCATTTATTTTATATGAGAATGAAAAACGCCCCTTGAAGTCGGAGCTGCCGACTCAAGAGACGTTTCAGTGCAATCATATTACTCTTTTAGTTCGCTTGCCACTTTTTTCGCCAAATCGACGACGCGGGCAGAGTAACCCCATTCATTATCGTACCAAGCCAAAACTTTCACTTTCCGATCGCCCATGACGATTGTGGAAAGCCCATCAATTGTGGCAGATTCTGTCGTCGTATTAAAATCGATCGACACAAGAGGTTCTGTTGTGAAACGAAGGATTCCAGCCATTGGACCGGCTTCCGCTTTCTTGAATGCGTCATTGACCATGTCGACTGTCACGTCCTGTTTCACATCGACAACAAGGTCGACCAAGGAAACGTTCGGAGTCGGAACTCGTAGCGCCATGCCATGAATCTTACCTTCCAATTCAGGTAGGACGAGCGACAATGCTTTTGCAGCGCCTGTTGATGTCGGAATGATGGATTGTGCGCATGCACGTGCACGACGAAGATCCTTATGCGGATTATCCAGGTTTTTCTGGTCATTCGTGTAAGCATGCACAGTTGTCATCAGGCCGTTTTCAATGCCGAATGTGTCGTTAAGCACTTTCACGACTGGTGCTAAACAGTTTGTTGTACAGCTGGCATTTGAAATGACATCATGCTTTTCAATATCCAATTTGTCGTCGTTGACACCTATGACAATCGTGACATCTTCATTTTTACCAGGTGCCGATAGAATCACTTTTTTCGCACCCGCTTCCAAGTGCATGGCCGCTTTATCGCGTTCATTGAAGACACCTGTGGCTTCTATTACGATGTCAATTCCGAGTTCTTTCCAAGGCAATTTCAATGGATCGCGCTCGCTCAACAGCGTCACATGTTTACCATTTACTACGATATCGCCGTCTTCCACGCTAACTTCTCCATCGAAAATACCATGAGTTGTATCATACTTAATGAGATGAGCGAGTGTTTCCGGCGGATATGAAGCATTCACCACGATTTTTGAAAAACTCTCTTCCATGATCATTTGACGGAACACCATCCGTCCGATGCGTCCGAAACCATTAATCGCAATAGAAGTAGTCATTAATAAAAATCCTCCTGCATGTATGTTATACTGATCGTTTTTGTCCACTGATTAGTATAACACATTTTTTGCAGGAGCAAAGAGTTAGAGCTAATAATAGTTATATTCTAATATTCAGAATAGGTCATGGGGTTGCTTCCCATTTTTTTAAGACTTCATCCAATTGCCTTTCCGTTTCTTCCTTCGTCCCATTATTGTGAAGAACGGCGTCCGCTCCTTGCTCTTTTTCCACGATCGGCAACTGGGACTGGATACGGGCTTCCGCTTCTTGCTCGGATAATGAGTTCCTTTCCATCAATCGCGCTTTCTGGATGTCCGGTGTTACAGAGACAACTAGGATTTTATCAACATAAGACTGAAGCTTGCTTTCAAAAAGTAGCGGTATATCCAAAATGACCGTATTGGCCCCCTTTGCGAGCCATTCATCTTTTTGCCTTTGCATCTCTTTTCGAATAGCCGGGTGGATGATTCCATTCAGTTTCTTCCTGGCTTCCTCATTGCCGAATACCTGCTCCCCCATTTTTTCCCGGTTCAGCGACCCATCGGCATGGAGGACCGAACGCCCGAATTGCCGTTCAATCTCCTCCATCACTTCACTCCCCGGCTCTACAACAAGACGGGCAATCTCATCTGCATCCACAATCGGGAAGCCTTTCTGTTTCAGCATGGTCGCAACCGTGCTTTTACCGCTCGCAATACTTCCGGTCAAACCGATAATCATGCCTTGCCCTCCTAGAACTTCATTTCTGGCAAGCTGGACAATAAACAGATGTCCGGCCAGCTATTTTCATGCTTCTTGTCACTTCACCACATGTTGGGCATACTTTCCGGCCATACATTTTCAGGCGGTCCTGCATGGAGCCGGCTTGCCCATTGATGTTCCGATAGTCGGAAATCGAGCTGCCGCCCGCCTCTATGCTTTCTTGGAGAATATGGACAATCTCGGCGAACAGTTCCCGTTTACGCTTCATGCTGATCCGTTCGGTTTTCCGTCCCGGATGGATTTTCATCCGAAACAACGCTTCCGTAGCATAGATATTCCCGCAACCTGAAATGACTTGACCGTCCATAATCACTTCTTTAATCGGTTTGCGGGCATATTTCGGCAACTCGGCCATTGCTAGAAAATGATCACAGGCTGTCGAGTCAAACGGCTCGGGGGCCATTTTCAGCAACGGCGGGTGATCTGCTTCGCAGTCGAGTAAGCGTAACTCCCCAAATCGGCGGATATCCGAATAGACAAGCAGATCTCCATCCGTCATTGTAAAAATGGCATGGACATGATTGCGGAATTTCGGCTCCCCGATCTCTTCCAGCCCGCTGACCGCAAACCAGGCTCCGGTCATGCCAAGATGGCTCACCAACAGGCAGGATCTGCCATCCTTTTCAAGTTGGAAATAAATATATTTGCTTCTTCTCGTGACATCCATGATAGTCATATCCACCAACTGTTCTACGAACTCTTCCGTTGGGACACCTTTGATAATGGCTTCTTTGCCAAGTAGTTTGGATTGGATAACAGTCTCCGATACAGTTACCTGTTGGATTTTCCTTCCTATTGCAGCAGGGGCGAGTCCGCGGACCACCCCTTCAACTTCCGGTAATTCAGGCATCGTTTCCCCTCCGTCACTTTGTCTCGTACCAGGACAAACCGAACGCCCAATCCACCTTTAATGGCACATCAAGTTTGATTGCCGATTCCATCACTTCCGGTACGATCACTTTCAATTTCTCAATTTCTTCTTCAGGTGCTTCGAAAATCAGCTCATCATGCACTTGCAGGAGCATACGTGTTTTTAATCCTTCCGCCTTCAATCGCGCATCCATATCGATCATTGCTTTTTTAATAATATCCGCCGCACTTCCTTGAATCGGCGTATTCATCGCAGTCCGTTCCGCAAAACTTCGTAAATTGAAATTGGAGCTCGTGATTTCCGGCAAATAGCGACGACGATTCATCAACGTGCTGACATACCCTTGTTTCTTCGCATCCTGCACACTAGTATCCATATACTGTTTAACACCAGGAAAACTCGCTAAATACGTATCGATAAAGTTCCCCGCTTCTTTCCTCGTGATATTCAGGCTTTGCGATAAACCATAATCGCTAATCCCATAGACGATGCCAAAGTTGACCGCTTTTGCGGCTCGGCGCATGTCGGAAGTTACTTCTTCCGGTGCTACCCCAAAGACGTCCATTGCCGTTTTCGTATGGATGTCGGCATCGGAACGGAATGCTTCGATCAGTTTCTCGTCCTGGGACATATGCGCCAACACACGAAGCTCGATTTGGGAATAATCTGCTGCGAACATATACCAGCCCGGTTCGGACGGAACAAACGCTGCCCGGATTTTCCTTCCTTCCTCCAACCGGATCGGGATGTTCTGCAAATTAGGGTTGATGGAGCTAAGACGCCCCGTCGTGGTGAGAGCCTGCTGGAAACGTGTATGGATTTTTCCGTCTTCATGGATTTCTCTCGTCAAACCTTCAATATAGGTTGAGTTTAATTTCCCAAGCTGTCGGTAATCCAAAATGTAGCCGATGATTTCATGTTGGCTCTCGAGTTTTTCAAGTACATCGGCAGCCGTGGAATAACCGGTTTTCGTCTTTTTGATAGGTGGGAGCCCCAACTTTTCAAATAAAATGACACCTAACTGTTTTGGCGAATTGATATTGAACTTTTCACCTGCTATTTCATAAATCATTTTTTCCAGATCGACTAGCTTCAAGGACAATTCTTTCCCGATGGACAATAGAATCTCCCGGTCCACCTTTACACCCGTCGATTCCATCTTCCCCAGAATCAGTGCGAGCGGAAGCTCCAATTCATGGTACAAATCGAATTGGCCATTATCCTTCAATTTTTGTTCGACCGTCGGGTGAAGATCCCAAACCGCTTTCGCTTTTCGAGCTGCATGCTCAGCAATCACTTGCTCTTCGGGCTTTGTTTTCCTGGCACCTTTTCCATAGACCGCTTCATCGGGCTGGACGTCGGAGTAGCGGAACTCTCTCGCGACCGAGGCAACATCCGTATAAGTCGTGGATGGGTTGACGATATACGTGGCAAGAAGAAGGTCAAAATCGATCCCTTGAATAGCCATTCCGTGATTAGCAAGCGATGCGTAAGTTGCTTTGGAATCGGTGGTGTATTTTTTCTTGGCAGGGTCTTCCAGCCAAGCTTTCAATACGGCAGAACTATGAGCTATTTCAAAGGGGATGTACCATGTCTTTTTTCCGTCCGTCAATGCAACCCCAAAAATTTCCGCATTTAAATAGTTTTCCTCTATCATTTCCAAGTGGACAGCCATTTCATCTGCCAGCTCAACTTCCTTGACTTCCGTAACGACCGTTACATCAATAGATGCCACCGGTTCATCGGCTTCTTGTACATCCATCTTTTCAAGAAGAGACTTGAATTGAAGCTCACGGTAAAGGGTCGTCACTTCATCCATATCGGGACCGGTATACGTTATATCGTTGATGTCAACTGTAATCGGGGCAGCTGTCTCTATCGTGGCAAGCTCTTTACTCATGAAGGCTTGCGCTTCATTTTCCGTCAAATTTTCCTTCAATTTCTTGGCAGTGATCTGATCGATCGATTCATAGAGCTTTTCCACAGAACCGTATTCTTTCAGTAGTTTCAACGCTGTTTTCTCCCCTACGCCAGGCACTCCAGGGATATTATCGGAAGCATCCCCCATTAGTCCCTTCATGTCAATAATCTGATGCGGCTCGATGCCGTATTTCTCCATGACATGCTCCGGTGTGTACTTTTCGATATCTGTCATCCCTTTTCGGGTAATGAAGACCGTTGTCCGATCGTTGGTCAGCTGTGTCAAGTCCTTATCCCCCGATATGACAATCACTTCGGCATCGGGATCATCCGTTTTACTCAACGTCCCGATGATGTCATCCGCTTCGTAATTGTCCAGCTCGTATTGCGGTATATTATAGGCTTCCAACAGTTTGCGCAAATAGGGGAACTGCTCGGAAAGCTCCGGCGGCGTCTTTTGACGGCCCCCTTTGTATTCACTGAAGGTCGAATGCCGAAACGTCGTTTTACCAGCGTCCCAGGCGACGAGCATATGGGTCGGCTTCTCGTCAGCAAGGATATTTTGCAGCATCATCGTAAATCCGTACACGGCGTTCGTATGGATTCCTGTATCATTGGTCAATAAAGGCAAGGCGAAAAACGCCCGATAAGCAAGACTGTTTCCGTCAAGCAACACAATTTTTTTATTCGTCATAAATGGGCCACTCCCTTTTCAATCAATCATTACGCCTTAGCGTAAAAGTAATTTTGCTGAAATAAGTTAAAAACGTCATCTCCATCCATCTTACCATGTCCGGCAGATGAAATGAAAATGACGTAGCCACGCTTACTGCATATACCCGGACAACACTTTGGCATATGGTGAATCTGCCGGGATGATGATCATCGTATCATCGCCAATCGTTTTGGAATACGATTGCAGTGTACGATAGAGATTATAGAATTCGGCATCTTTCGAGAAAGCATCATTATAGATTTTGGCAGCTTCCGATTCCCCTTCAGCATGGATCAACGCCGCTTCTTTCTTCGCTTTCGCAAGCATTTCCTGCACTTCCCGATCAGTTTCCGCTTCAATGCGACGTTTATCGGCATCCCCTTCAGAAAGGTATTTCTGTGCGGTGGATTGGCGTTCGGAAATCATCCGCGTATAAATCGACTGCTCATTCTCCTCCGGCAAGTCAATCCGTTTCATCCGGACATCTACAACTTCAATTCCAAAATTTCCTTCATTTAAATATTCATTGACCCTCTCTGTCACTCGATCATTCAAACTGCCTCGTGAGGAGTTTTCATCATTGACGACATCGACATAATCCAATTGTCCGAGCTCTGTCCGGACAACGGAATAGATAAATTCCTCCATACGCATTGTAGCATTGACGATATTCCGTGCGTTGGCAATCATTTTACCTGGGTCTGTAATTCGCCAAACGGCATAGTTATCGATGATGATCCGTTTCTTATCCCGCGTATTAATCTCTTCTTCCGAAACGTTATAGGTCATTTGACTTTTAGGAAGAGTCGTCACATTTTGGATGAAAGGAATTTTCATTTTGATCCCGGGTTCTTTGTCAATTCGCATAATTTCACCGAATTGCCGGACAACCCGGTATTCATCCTGTTTGACAACATACACATTGGCAATCAAGATGACTACAACCGCGAACAATGCTGTCAGGAATATCGCTAATTTCGCATATTTTTTCATATCAATCGGCGCTTTCGGAGTGACAGAAACTTCAGGTGAATCAGCTTTCATTCGCTTCTTCTGCTGTTGCCGCTGGCGTTCCTTGAACTTCTCTTCTATGCTTTTGAAAGGATTATTATTGTTGTCATTGGCCATTCGTGCCGCCTCCTTCCTGTTTGGCTTCTGCCGGTGGAACAGCTTGATTTTCAAGTTGCTGCAATGGTAAATATTTCACCGTTTCACCGCTATCATTCATAATGTAAATTTTCGCTTTCGGCAAGACTTGCTCCAATGTTTCGATAACGAGGCGTTGGCGTGTGATGGCTTTATTTTTGGCATACTCCGCATACAGATTATTGAAAAGGGCCACATCCCCACGCGCTTGCTCAATCCGCGCCGTTTTTTGTCCGAGCGCTCGGGATTTTATAGCATCCCGCTCTCCGATCGCCTCATTTGTTTTCTGGTTGTTATATTTCTCTGCTTCATTCGTCTTGGTTTCTTTCGTTTCCCGCGCATCGGTAACCGCCGTGAAAGCAGCCCGAACTTCCGCATTTGGCAGTTCTACATCTTGCAATTTCACGCCTTGTACGGCGATGCCAATATCATATTTCTCCATAAGGGACGCTAGCAACTCACGTGTATTAGCTTCAATTTCCGCTTTACCATCCGTCAACGCAGAATCGATCGTAGAGCTACCGATAACAGAACGGATGGAGGCAGAGGTCGCATCTTCCAGGATTTCCATCGGATTTTCCGCGTTGAATAAATACTTCTGTGGCTCTGTGATTTTCCATTGCACGACCAGATCAGCCAATACGATATATTCATCCCCAGTAATCATCTTTGTTTCTTTATCGAAAGAAACAAGTTCTCCGCTCGGATCTTGTTTATATCCAAATTGAAGACTATAGGTCTCCTTGGACAGAACTTCGGCCCGCTGAATCGGCCAAGGCAGCTTAAAATGTAGACCGGAATCTGTAATAGTCGTGTCCGCTTTCCCGAATGTAATAACAACTGCCTGTTCGGATTCATCTACGGTATACCACGTGGTAAACGCGATGATGAGCAAAATGAGGCCGACCACCGCCATACCGAACGTCATGAATATTCGACGTGTACTCATAAGAAATCCCCCTTGCATATGTATTACTACCTTATACGGAAGTTAACGATTGAAAGTTTCATATAAAAGGAAAATAGCGGCCCTACTCTAGGACCGCCTCTTAGGGTGGGATATCGGAATTCGAATATGGAAGGTCGTTCCTCTTCCAACTTCGCTTTCTACATCCACTGTTCCCCCGTGAATTTCAACCAAATGCTTCACAATAGCAAGGCCAAGGCCAGTTCCGCCTGAATCCCTGCTCCTTGCACGATCCACCCGATAAAATCGCTCAAATAAGCGGGGCAATTTCGTTGAAGGAATACCAATCCCTTCATCCTGTACGTCGATCAAGACTTCTTCTCGAAGCTTTGCCGCCTGTACACGGATGGTCGTGGATTCTTTGGAATAAGTAATAGCGTTAGACAATAAATTCACCATGACTTGGACGAGACGATCCGCATCCGCCTCTAGAGTTAAGTTTGGCGGGACATCTAAATGCAAAGACATATTTTTTCTAACTAAGGTAGGACTTACTACTTTATATGCGTCCTCAATAATATCTTTTAACGAGACAGCCTGGATGTTGAGTGAAAACCCTTCCCTCTCCATTCCCGATAGTTCCAGCAAATCATTGATGAGGAGATACAGACGGTCACTTTCCTTTTGGATAATTTCGAGGAACTCTTTCATGACAACAGGATCCATCATGGCGCCGTCCAATAATGTTTCGGTGAACCCCTTTATGGAAGTGATGGGTGTTCGAAGTTCATGCGATACATTCGCAACAAAGTCTTTCCTCACTTCTTCCAAGCGGACCAATTCGGTAATATTATGCATGACAACTATGATTCCTAACCAATTCCCGTGAATTCCGATCACTGGTGCTCCATATACGCCCATATGCGAGATACTGCCGTTGCCCTCAATTCGAACCTGTTTCTGTTGGGCTTGCTCCGTCATGAAGACATCTTCTATCAGGCTCTCGATGTCATGAGGTAAACCAATATTTTTAAATGTTTTACCAAGCAGTTCATCCTTCTGGAATCCGAATGCTTGCTCAAAAGCTCGATTAGAAAGGTTGACCGCCCCTTCTCTTCCAAACATAAGCAAACCACTGCCCATGCTTTCGATCAATGTCTTTAAACGTTCTTTTTCCATAGTCCTGGCCATCGACATCTCTTGTAAGTTACGTGCAATTTGATGAATGGCCACCACCAGTTCATGGTGTGACGGACCTCCTCCTGCCAAGTCTTCGATACTCGTGCGGGCCAAATAGTCCCCCCGGGCAATCTGTTGGGCAGTCTTCGTAATTTGGTCGACCGGCCCGGCATATTGCCGCATCATTTTAGACGCCATGAATAGCGAAATGAAAAAAGCTGTTATTAATACAACGAGAAGAAAAATCCAATATTTCCACTGCAAATCGCTATAACCCTCTCCGAATAATGCAAAAAACTGGCCCAGGACAATTCCGAGACCAGTTAGCAGGACGGAGAGAAGAGTCGCACAAGCAAGGACTAGACGTGAATAAAGGTCCTTCATTTTCCTTTCGACTCCTCGAATTTATAACCGATCCCTCTTACTGTCTTAATAAAAACAGGTTTTTTCGTATCCTCTTCTATCTTCTCCCGTAAATGACTAACATGCACATCCACAATGCGAGTGTCCCCCACAAAATCATAATTCCAAACAGCGCTTAATAACTGATCGCGTGAGAGCACATTATTTTTATTTTGGAGGAAATAGACTAGTAGTTCGAATTCTTTTGGAGTGAAATCCAACTCTTTATCATGTAAATAAGCTACGTATTGCTGAGGATGAACGGACAGTGCACCGGAGCTTAAGACATTCTCTTCTTCCGCCGTTTCCGCTCCCGTCTGAATGCGTCTTAAGACAGCCTTAATTCGAGCGATTACTTCCCTTGGGCTAAAAGGTTTGGTCATATAATCATCTGCCCCGATTTCAAGGCCAAGTACTTTGTCCAACTCGTCCCCTTTAGCAGTCAACATGATAATCGGCGTCTCGATTCCCTTTTTCCTCAATGTCTTACATACTTCCATCCCATCCATTTTCGGGAGCATGACATCGAGGAGGATCAGATCCGGCTTTTCTTCTGTGACCTTGAAGATCGCCTCTTCCCCGTCGGCAGCCAAAATGGTGTTGTAGTTGGATTGTTTCAGATTGTATTCCAGCAAGGTGCGGATCGGTTGTTCATCATCCACAATTAAAATTCTCTTGTTCGTAGCATCCATCCCTTAAACCGCACTCCTGTCATATGTTTTCAATGGTTTGTGATATCAATCTTTCTTCCAATGTAGGTGGAATAACTCCCACAACTCCAGATATGACACACTCACCCTCTTCATTATCAGCTTGAATGGAGATCACAATTTTATTTTCTTCCATATTGACTTGGGTGACCTCAAGCAAGAAATCAATCGTTGTATAATGATAGACCGGTTTTGGGAAGCTCAAATCTTGTTCTACGATATGGGAACCCGGTCCCGGTAAATATTTTGAAATGGCAGATGTCACAATGCCGATCAACATGACGGTCGGCACAATCGGTTTTTCATAAATAGTTTGCGAAGCGAAATCATGTTGAATATAGAGCGGATTGCTGTCATTGGTTAAGCCCAGATAGAGAAGTAAATCTTTATCTTCGATTTTTTCAGTCAGCTTCAACTTTTCACCGACGGAGATATCTTCAATTTTTCTACCAATACGCCGTTTCTTCCCTAATATCAACTCATTGCCCCCTCTGATTGTATTGAATCAAGTGTATCAATAATCAAAATAAAAATCGAGTAGCTTTGGCTACTCGATTGGTCATGCTTTATGCTAGGACGTTCATTACAGCTCTTACAGAATCGGCAGATTTTTGAAGAGCCTCTTTTTCATCCTCTGTCAATTCCAGTTCGATGACCTTTTCGATGCCGTCAGCACCAAGAACTGTCGGAACACCTAGGTAAATACCGTCCATTCCGTATTCGCCTTCAAGATAAGCGATGGAAGGGATGACTCGTTTTTGGTCTTTCAAGATGGCTTCCGCCATTTCCACTAGCGCAGCGGCAGGTGCATAGTAAGCAGAACCGTTACCTAGAAGGTTGACAATTTCCGCACCGCCTTTTCGTGTACGTTCCACGATTTCTTCGAGACGCTCTGCTGGAATCAATGTTTCCAATGGAATGCCACCCGCATAGGAGTAACGTATAAGGGGAACCATGTCATCTCCATGGCCACCAAGAACGAATCCAGTTATGTCTTTAACCGAAAGATTCAATTCTTGTGCTACGAATGTACGGAAGCGTGCGGTATCCAAAACGCCTGATTGCCCGATAACGCGCTCTTTCGGGAACCCGGACTCTTTGTATACGGTATAGGTCATTGCATCAACTGGGTTTGTCAACACAAGGATGGTTGTATTTGGAGAATATTTGACGATTTCACCAGTTACGGATTTCATGATTTTTTGGTTCGTTTGAACAAGGTCATCACGGCTCATACCTGGTTTACGTGCCATACCTGCTGTAATGATAACGAGATCTGAGTCTGTTGTATCCTCATAGTTGGAAGTTCCGATGATATTCGCGTCAAATCCTTGTACTGGACTTGCTTCCAGCATATCAAGGGCTTTCCCTTTCGTCGGATTTTCCATAGCAGGGATATCAACTAGCACCACATCACAAAGCTCTTTTTGAGCTAGGAGAAATGCAGTGGTAGCTCCGGTAAAACCTGAACCGATAACTGAGACTTTTTTACGTTTCATTGCCATGAGATACTCTCCTTTTTATATGGGTCAACCAAGTACACGGAAGACAGTATTCCGTTGCCTAGTTGACACAAATCAATTAGACCTCGGCCAATTGAAACCAAATGTTGGATCCATCCGCCGGTGGTTATATTAAAAACAGCAGGGAATTCCAGAAAGCGGAGAGTGGTATTTCACCATTCTCTTGTCCATTCTGAACCCCTGCTGAGTTTAGATACCTTTCAGCATTCATCCATGAACTAACAGATCGCTTTGCCTACGGTATAACCTATTTTGTTGATTTTAAGTCATAATATTTAATTATAGATTTTTAATCAGTTCATCTGCAAACTCGGAAGTTTTCACTTCTGTTGCACCTTCCATTAGACGAGCGAAGTCATACGTTACAACTTTGGACGCAATCGTTTTCTCGATGGAAGCAGTGATCATGCTTGCCGCTTCGTTCCATCCTAGGTGCTCAAGCATCATGACACCGGAAAGGATGACAGAGGAAGGATTTACTTTGTCAAGTCCTGCATATTTCGGAGCTGTACCGTGTGTTGCTTCGAAAATTGCGTGGCCTGTCAGGTAGTTGATGTTTGCTCCCGGAGCGATACCGATGCCGCCGACTTGTGCAGCAAGTGCATCGGAGACATAGTCTCCATTCAAGTTCATTGTAGCAACAACGTCAAACTCTTTTGGACGAGTCAAGATTTGTTGTAGGAAGATATCCGCTATCGCGTCTTTCACGATAATTTTGCCAGCTGCTTCAGCATCAGATTGTGCTTTGTTTGCAGCATCTGTGCCTTCTGCTTCTTTGATTTTATCGTATTGTCTCCAAGTGAATACTTTGTCGCCGAATTCTTCTTCAGCTACTTCGTAACCCCAGTTAGCAAAAGCGCCTTCCGTAAATTTCATGATGTTCCCTTTGTGTACGAGGGTCAATGATTTACGGCCTTCTTTAATGATGTAGTTAAGTGCACCGCGAACTAGACGTTTTGTACCTTCTGCAGAAACTGGCTTGATACCGATTCCTGAAGTTTCAGGGAAGCGGATCTTGTTGACACCCATTTCGTTTTGTAAGAAAGAAATCAGCTTCTGAACTTCTTCAGAGCCTTCTTGATATTCGATACCTGCATAAATATCTTCTGTATTTTCACGGAAGATGACCATATCACAGTCTTCTGGACGTTTAACTGGGGAAGGAACCCCTTCAAAGTAACGCACAGGACGCAAGCAAGTATAAAGGTCAAGTTCTTGACGTAACGCAACGTTCAACGAACGGAAACCGCCGCCGATAGGAGTCGTAAGAGGTCCTTTGATAGCAATCAAGTATTCTTTAATTGTTTCTAGCGTTTCATCTGGAAGCCAATTGCCTGTTTCGTTGAATGCTTTTTCACCTGCAAGGACTTCCTTCCAAATAATTTTCTTTTCTCCGTTATAGGCTTTTTCAACCGCCGCCTCTAGTACGCGTGAAGCGGCATGCCAAATGTCCGGGCCAGTCCCATCACCAATAATAAAAGGGATTGTTGCGTGATCCGGAACGTTTAGTACACCATCTGTTACTGTAATTTTTGCCATTGAAAAATTCCTCCTACTTTCAAAATCATAGGGCAGACATACAAGTATGCCGCCCCTCTTTACTAATCATACTCAACGTTGGTCGATTGGTACATATTTTTGCATTCCTGGCCCCACATAGTCTGCACGTGGGCGAATCAACCGGTTGTTGGAATATTGTTCAAGTATATGTGCAATCCATCCGGAGAACCGGGAGACAGCGAAAATTGGTGTGAATAAATCGTGGTCGATGCCAAGGGAATGATAGACAGAAGCCGAATAGAAATCAACGTTTGGTGGCAATTTCTTTTCGCCTGTTACGATACCTTCGATTTTAGTAGACATATTGTACCACTTCTCTTCACCACGCAATGCTGTAAGGCGCTTAGACATTTCGCGAAGATGTTTTGCACGTGGGTCTCCATTGCGGTATACACGGTGGCCGAAGCCCATGATTTTTTCTTTATTATCCAGTTTTTCACGGATATAGGATTCAACTTTTTCCTCTTCCCCGATTTCCATGAGCATCTTCATCACTTGTTCGTTAGCTCCTCCGTGCAAAGGCCCTTTTAGAGCTCCGATAGCAGCTGTCACTCCGGAATAGATATCTGAAAGTGTCGCTACACAAACACGTGCAGTGAAAGTTGATGCGTTCAATTCATGGTCTGCATGAAGAACAAGCGCTTTGTCGAATGCTTCGATAGCGATTTCCTCCGGCTCGTCCCCATTGAGCATGTATAAAAAGTTAGCTGCATAACCCAGTTCAGGTTTTGGTGCGATAGGCTCTAAACCTTTGCGGATCCGGGAGAATGCAGTTACGATAGTTGCGACTTTCGCTTGAAGTTTAATTGCTTTTTCGTAGTTAGCCTCTTCGGACATATCTTCTGCTTTTTCATCATATAGTCCAAGGGATGATACTGCTGTGCGAAGCGCAGACATCGGATGAACTTGGTCTATCGGAAACATTTTGAATTGGTCAAGTACGCCTTGAGGTACTGCCATATTGTCTGCAAGTTGCTGCTTTAATTCTGCAAGCTCGTCCGTTTTTGGTAGACGTTGATGCCACAGAAGGTAGATAACCTCTTCAAAGCTAGCATTGTTAGCTAAATCGTCAATGTCATAGCCGACATATGTAAGTGTGTCATCAATGATGGAACTGATGGCGGACTGTGTCGCTACGACTCCCTCCAACCCTTTGGTTGTTGTCATATAAATCGCTCCTTCTCTTGTAGCCGTCCATCGTCCCTTCAAGCCATATGACCGATTGACGGCTCAATCTTTTCATAATTCCAGCTAATTAAAAACGCTTACAAAACCTATTATAATCAATTTCGACGGTTTTGTGAATGGAAACGCATGTTTTTGTTTTTCTATTCTGTTCGAGGAGGGGAAATATGCCACTGAAGCACGAGAAACAACGAGTATTCCAGAAGAATTTAGTAAACTGGCTTCCCGTCGCTTTGACGGGAATCATTCTCTTTACGGTCCCACCAGCAGCAATTGCCGTCATCCTTGCCTATTTTACTGCTCCAATGGTGATGGGTGTCCGATCTTTCACAAAACTTCCCCTTACCATTTCTACGTTGTTCATCATGACCAGCATGCTTGGCTTGATTGCGGGATTCATGTACATGGCCATCCATGGCTTGCTTGAAACCATTCCAACCATCGAACGGCACATCGCACCGTATACCCAGAACACCGATATTACAGGAAAGCTATTCTATTTCCTTGAAACAAAAGTAGTAGAATATGGACATGCGATATTGGAGTATGTCCTTACGACAACGAGGACCCTTTTTCAACATTTGCTCAGTATTTTCATTTTCTTGGTCGCCTATTTTTTCGCTTTACGGGAATCTGGTAAAGACCGTTTTTGGTTCTTGACCTATTTTCCTGCCCGCGCACGGAAGAAAGCGAAAGACCTGTTTGAAGAAGGCGGGAAGTTGATCGGCACTTTTGTTTTTGTCGAAGCACGCCTGTTTTTTATTACATTCATTACAATTACAATTGGATTTTTCTTTCTCCACTTCGAATCACCTGTAGGCAATGCCTTTCTCATTTCTTTGGTCGACAGCTTACCTTTTCTAGGCATCGGCATCTTCTTATTACCGATGTCCGCTTTTTTCTTATACTCCGGAGAACTTTATATCGGGATAGCTTTAATCCTTCTATACTTGTTTACGATGACGACACGGCAAATGGCAGAATCGTATATGTGGGCTTCCACTTTTAATGTAAAACCGGTCCATGCTTTTTTTATTACGATTTCCGCTTTTTATCTTTTCGGGCTACCCGGAATCCTGCTCACGCCGTTTTTCCTATTTGCCGCCATCAAAGTGAAAAGTCACCCGTTATTTACAGCATCCTGATCGTACCGTTATTCATCTTCTTATAAATCCACTTATGAATAAAAGGACGGATCAATTTTCGGGGGCCATGAAACAACAACAGAAAACCGACCAGATCTGTAATGAAGCCGGGCATCAGAAGCAAGATCCCCCCGATGAAAATACAAATACTATCAATCAAGGCATTACCAGGGGTTTCCATGGAAGCCATCCTTCTGTTCAAATCCGTCCAAGCTTTCATCCCTTGCTTTTTCGCTAAAGCAGCTCCACCGATCCCTGTGATTAAAATAATCGCAATGGTCGGGAACAACCCTAATGTTTTTCCGGAATACATTAATAAAGCCAACTCAGCGGTCGGCACCACAATAAATGCCAGGACGAGCCATTTCATTTCGAACACCTTCCTAAAAAGGCTGTTCCCAATTACATGGGAACAGCCATAGAATCATTACAAGTACAAGTTTGTTGGTGCAGATTACAGAACACTTGCGTGACCATTATAAATGACACCCGTCTCCGCGTCCATAGTCACGTCATAACCATGGCGAATGACGCTTGTTGCGTTTTCGACGCCAACGATGACCGGAATGCCGAGGCTGAGGCCAACGACGGCGCCATGGCTGGTCAAACCGCCTTCTTCCGTAATCAGACCGGCGCATTTCTCGATCGCCGGCATCATTTCCCTGTCGGTTGCAACTGTTACGAGTATGGCGCCTTCTGTATCATACGCTAACGCTTCTTCGGCATTTTTTGCCACAACGACCTTTCCGTAGGCCACCGTCCTGCCAATCCCTTGACCTTTAGCTAGCATGTCACCGATAATATGGATTTTCATTAAGTTTGTGGATCCCGCTTCCCCTACAGGAACGCCTGCGGTAATAATCACAACATCGCCATGACTGACATATTGGTGTTTTACGCTTTCTTCTACGGATTCTTCCAATATTTCATCGATTGAAGACGATCTGCCACCGACAATCGGATAGACTCCCCACACAAGCGTCAATTTCTTGGCGCAATTTTCGGAAGACGTTACTGCAATGACCGGGCAGCCTGGACGGTATTTTGCGATCATTTTAGCTGTATTCCCACTTTCGGTAGGAGCCAATACTGCCTTCACCTTCAAGTTGATCGCCGTATAAGCGGCCGCTTGTCCGATCGCTTCTGTCATATTGCCATGCATTTCTCTTCTTCGAGTAGAAACAACCGATCGGTAATTGACTGCATTTTCGGCTGTCCTGGCAATCCGGTCCATTGTCATGACGGATTCCACCGGATATAGGCCGGCCGCCGTTTCACCGGATAACATGATCGCATCGGAACCATCCAAAATGGCGTTCGCCACATCACTCGCTTCGGCACGTGTCGGGCGTGGGTTCCGTTGCATCGAGTCTAGCATTTGCGTCGCAGTGATGACAGGTTTTCCAGCTTGATTGCATTTCTCGATCATTTGCTTTTGAACGAGCGGCACTTCCTCCGCCGGTATTTCAACCCCTAAGTCGCCACGGGCAACCATCAATCCATCTGAAAGGCTAATGATTTCATCCAGGTTATCGACACCTTCCTGGTTTTCAATTTTAGGGACAATCTGGATATGCGAACCACCATTCTGTTCCAATAATGCCCGAATTTCCATCACGTCGGAAGCTCGCCTTACGAAAGAGGCGGCAATGAAATCAACGCCTGCCTGAATTCCAAACAAGATGTCTTCTGCATCTTTTTCCGTAATACCAGGCAGTTGGACAGACACTCCTGGAACATTGACCCCTTTGTTATTCTTCAGCTCGCCAGAATTGATGATAGCTGTTCGGATCAAACCTTGCTCTACATCTTTATCGATCACTTTCAATTGCACCAAACCATCATCCAATAGAATAAGCGATCCTTTGTCGACATCCTCAATCAGTTTGTCATACGTTATGGAAAAGACTTCGTTATTGCCGACAACCTCTTTCATTGATATGGAGATTTCCTTACCTGCGACCAGATCGACAAGGCCATTTTCCATCGTGTGCGTCCGAATTTCCGGCCCTTTCGTATCGAGTAAAATACCGATAATCTTCCCTTTTCGGCGGGCTGCCTCTCTAATATTCTGGATGCGTACTTTATGCTCTGCATGGTTGCCATGAGAAAAGTTCAAGCGGGCTACGTTCATTCCTGCATCAATGAGTTTCTCCAGTATTTCCGGTGACTCACTCGCCGGTCCGATGGTGCAAACAATTTTCGTCTTCCTCATCAATATCGCCTCTTCTTTACAGTAATCATTTACTAGATGGATAATTCCTTCGATAATTGGATCATTTCCATTGGCGGGTCGCCTTTTTTGTCGAAGACTTCTTTCAATTCATAGTCTACCACTTGGCGATTTCGCATGCCAATTGCAATCCCTCCCCGGCCTTCTTTTAATACTTCAACGGCTCTCGCCCCGAATTGGCTGGCGAGGACACGATCTTGGCCGGACGGCGAACCGCCCCTTTGAATATGGCCCAAGACGGAGACGCGCGTATCGATGTCCGCTTCGTTTTTTAATTGGATGGCCAGTTCCTCCGCTTTCATGACGCCTTCGGCCACGATAATGATACTATGCTTCTTTCCTCGTCCGCTTCCACTCTTCAACCGCTCAATGATGTCAGTCAGTTGAAAACTCTCTTCCGGAACAAGTATCGTTTCCGCTCCGCCTGCCAAACCTGCCCATAAGGCGAGGTCCCCCGCATCCCGGCCCATCACTTCGACGATAAATGTTCGTTCATGCGAAGTGGCAGTATCCCTAATTTTATCAATCGCATCAATGATCGTATTCAATGCGGTATCAAAGCCGATAGTGAATTGAGTCCCTACGATGTCGTTATCTATTGTAGCCGGTACGCAAACGCATGGCATTCCAAGCGCTGAGAGTTCCAAGGCCCCCCTAAAAGATCCATCTCCACCGATTACCACAAGCCCTTCAATGCCGTTCAGCTTCAATTGACGCCTTGCCTTTTCCCGACCTTCTGCTGTTTTAAATTCAGGACAACGCGCCGAGCGGAGCATGGTGCCTCCACGCTGGATAATATCCCCGACCGAACCTAATTGAAGAAGTTCAATTTTCCCTTCAATCAACCCTTGATAGCCATTCAAAACTCCGGCAACTTCCAACCCTTCGAAAATTGCTTTCCGCACAACGGCCCGCACCGCTGCATTCATCCCCGGTGCGTCCCCGCCGCTCGTCAATACAGCAATCTTCCTCATATGTTTGTCACCTCAAATATGTAATATTGTGTTAAGCCTTTTAAACATTGGGTGAAATACGAAAAGATGCGGGGTGGAGAGCCCTTCCCCACCCGCATCTTCTCCCTATTCGGTAAAAACACCTATTTTACGGAACTTTTCATATCGATCCGCGACCAGTTTGGCTTTATCCATCTTCCCTAGCGTTTCCAAGGATTTGCGGATGGTATCGCCAATATGGCTTGCTTGTTGTTTTACATCGCGATGGGCTCCCCCCAGCACTTCCGGGATGATTTCATCAATGATTTCCATTTCCTTCAGGTCAGGCGCGGTAATTTTCATCGCTTCGGCAGCCTGTTTAGCAAGCGAAGCATCTTTCCATAAAATAGAAGCTGCCCCTTCAGGCGAGATGACCGAATACGTCGAATGCTCCAGCATGTGGATATGATTGGCAACGCCTAGTGCGAGCGCCCCCCCGCTACCGCCTTCCCCTATTACAATCGAGATGACCGGCACTGTCAAACCCGCCATTTCCACCAAATTTCGGGCAATCGCTTCACTTTGGCCGCGCTCTTCCGCCGCTTTTCCGGGATAAGCACCTTTTGTGTCAATAAAGCAAATGATGGGCCGATTGAACTTTTCTGCTTGTTTCATCAAACGTAACGCTTTCCGATAGCCTTCCGGATGCGGCATCCCGAAATTGCGCTTTACATTTTCCTTAGTATCTTTGCCCCGTTGATGGCCAATTACCGTAATCGGAGTCGTTCCAAAAGCTGCGATGCCGCCAACTATCGCAGCATCGTCACCAAACGTACGATCTCCATGAAGCAAAATAAAATCCTCAAATAACTCTTGGATATAATCCAAGCTGGTCGGACGTTCAGGGTGTCTTGCCACTTGGACACGATCCCACGGTTCCATATTGCCATAAACCTCGGATTCCAAATTTTTCAACCGATTTTTTAACGTCGTGATTTCTTCCGACAGGTCGACTTCATTCGTTAATGTGAACTCCTCTAGCTCTATAATCTTTTCACGCAATGTCACAATAGGTTCTTCAAATGTCATCGTTTTACTCATTGTGCCACTCCCCCCTGTACATGAAGACGTACCATTTTAGCGATGGAATCCTTTAAATCGGACCGATGGATGACGGCATCAATCTGACCATGATCAAGAAGGAACTCTGCCGTCTGAAAGTTTTCCGGCAGTTTTTCCCGGACCGTTTGTTCAATGACACGTCTACCTGCAAATCCGATTAGCGCCTTCGGTTCGGCTATGTTGATATCACCAACAGATGCGAAACTTGCCGATACGCCTCCCGTTGTCGGATACGTCATGACAGATATATAGAGTAGCCCACGTTCGGAATGACGGTTGAGCGCCACGCTCGTCTTGGCCATTTGCATAAGCGAGAGTACCCCCTCTTGCATCCGTGCACCGCCGCTTGCTGAAAAAATAATCATCGGGATGCCCAGTTCGGTCGCTTTTTCGACCGCTCTCGTAATTTTTTCACCGACAACAGAGCCCATGGAACCCATACGAAAATGGGAGTCCATGATGGCAACAGCAACCTGTTGTCCTTCCACTTCTCCGATTCCTGTCAATACAGCCTCGTTCAAACCAGTCTTCTTTGCATCCGACTCGACCTTCCCCGTATAGGCAGGAAAATGAAGCGGATTCTTCGTTTTCAGATGATTATCCATTGACTGGAAAGTCCCTTCATCCAATAGGCTTTCCACCCGTTCCTGCGCAGTCATGGTAAAATGATGATCGCAGTTTGCGCATACTTTCAAGGACTTCATCAGATCTTTCGTCAGGATAATACGTTTGCAATCCGGACACTTCATCATAAGGCCTTCCGGAACATCGTTCTTCGCATCGCGGGATGGTATCGTCATTGCACGCTTCTTCTTGTTTTTCGTAAATATTTCACGAATCATACTTTAGTATCCCCCTCAATTAGTTCAATCCACTTTTCATAAGCTTCTAGCGTTTCTACTTCAAGTCCTTTTTGCAAGTTTCTCAACATCTCTCCGAGAATTTCATTTTCATGGAAATTGGTCATTTCCCCGAAGGGCGCCAAACTGTATTGTTGTAGTAAAAACCAGATTTTTAGTGATAACCGGTTGCCTGCTGCTACGATAATTTCGCGGACAACATCTTCCCGCAGCACTTCTCCATCCTCAGCAATTTTGAGAAGCAACCCTTCCCACACAGGCATCTTCCGTAATTTTTCCATCTTACAAACTGCTGATATGGCGGCTACCTCATGAATTCTTCTCGTTTTCTTGACATCATGAAGCGAACCGGGTTGCTGCATAATGAAAGCCGCTAGCACTTCAACCAGTTGGTGCTTTTTAAAATCTGCCAAAAACGTGCCTTCCCCCCGCCTGGTTTCAATCAGGCCCAGGAGCTCCAAGCTACGTAGCGCTTCCCGAACGGTTGAACGGCCAGCGTGGAGTCTTTCGGCGAGCTCTCGTTCCGATGGCAGTTTCCCACCTGTTTTAATGCCCTCTTCATTAATTAGTGTTTTTAGTTTGCCCACAATATCGAGAAACATTTTGGAAGATGGTTTTGAATTTTGCATCCAACTGCCCCTTATAATCCATGATCATTCAGTGGTCTGACCACTTATTTCTCTAGCATACAGAAAACCGGTTGGTACGTAAAGCAAAACATGAATTCCTAACGAAAAAAGGACCATCCATTTTCGGATAGTCCTTTCAGCATCTATTCATTTGCCGGATAATGATTTGCGGTTTTCCATTACGCCACTCTACATTCCCATCCGCATACACTAATGTCATTTCATGAAGAAGCGCATTAAAATCAGCATATTGTTGTGGGAATAAAGTGCAGGAAATGACGCCTGTTTCGTCTTGTATCTCGAGGAAAGCCATCGCTTCCCCTTTTTTTGTACGGATTCGTTTGATATTGGCCAACAAGCCGATAATCGATACGCTTGTTTTATTGGCCATCTGATGGATTGATAAAATATCCTTCCATTTTTGATCCGTCGTTCTCTTTGCTTCCAATGCTGGGTGCTCGGATAGATAAAAACCGAGCACTTCTCGCTCATACTCTAGCATCAACATGCGTGGCATCGTGCCGCCTGGGGAATATTTCGGACTCGCTATTGACGTCATGATGGAGCTCAGGAAGTCATCTTCGTCATCCGGTCTAATAAAAAGAGCATGTGAAATAGCAGCGTCAATGGATGCTAACAGGACGGCACGCGGTTGATTAAACTCATCCAGTGCACCGGCTTTAATTAGCGGTGTAATCGTTTTTTCTTTAAACAGATCACTTCCAAGAGCGGCAGCCATGTCAAACATCGAACTCCATCGATCAGAAGATTTCCGTGCCTCGTGAAACAACTTGTAAAATGAAGGAGTCACTCCCTTCACCGCGCAAAGCCCTACTCGGATACGCCCCTGTTCCACCGTATGCCGGTATTGGCTGTGCAGAACCGAAGGAGGCAGGATGGTGATCCCCTTTACTTCGGCCTCACGCATCAATTCCATCGTTTTTTCTGCATTTCCTGTCACGGAAGAAAGCAAAGCTGCATAAAAATATGCCGACTCATTCGCCTTTAAAAAGGCCAAGCGATAGGAAATGAGAGAATAGGCGACAGCATGGCTTTTCGGGAAACCATAATCGGCGAACTTGACAATAAGATCGTAAACGGCCTGGCCGGCTTCTTCGGGAAACCCCTTCTCCAGGGCACGTTCAACAAAACGGCCACGCTCTTCCTGCAGGACCACCCTATTCTTCTTGCTGATCGCCCGTCGCAGTAAATCCGCCTCGGCCATGGAGTATCCCGCTACCCGATAAGCGATTTGCATGATCTGTTCCTGGTAGACGATGACGCCATAGGTTTCACTTAATACCGACTCCAAAGCCGGATGAATGTAAGTTACACCCTCTTGGCCGTTTTTCCTCCGGCTGTAAAGAGGGATGTTTTCCATCGGTCCCGGCCGATATAATGCGTTGACCGCAAACAAGTCTTCAAAGCGGGTGGGCTGAATCATACGCAGCGCATCCCTCATTCCTTCCGATTCAAATTGGAAAATACCTGTCGTGTCACCAGACCTGAACAGCTCGAAAGTCTTTTCATCATTTAAGGGAATCTTGTCAAACACCAAATGAATCCCTTTATCAAAAGCAATCATCGAGCGAATCCGGTCAAGAAGCGTCAAATTCCGCAAACCTAGAAAATCCATTTTCAAGAGACCTTGCTCTTCCACATCCCCCATGGCCCATTGAGTTAGATAAATACCGTCTCCCCCTTGTTGGAGCGGCACCCTCTCCACAAGTGGAGCCGGCGATAAAATGACACCAGCGGCATGCGTTGATGCATTCCTTGGTAAACCTTCCAACATCGAGGCGACTTCGAGCCATTTGCTGCGAATTGGGTCGATCGTAATCCAATCTTGAAGGGCCTTGGATTTGGCAACTGCATCGTTCAAGCTCATGCCTGTCCCTCCAGAAATATTTCGCGATAAAAAGGACATTTCCTCATTGGAAAAATCAAATACCCGTGCCACATCCCTTGCAACCGCTTTGGAAGACAGCGTGCCGAATGTGATAATTTGCGCGACGTGGGAAGTACCATACTTGCGGGCAACGTAGGCAAGGACTTCCGAACGTCGGTTATCAGCAAAGTCAATATCGATATCCGGCATCGTAATACGGCCTGGATTTAAAAAGCGTTCGAAGATGAGCCCATAACGGATCGGATCGACATCAGTAATTCCGAGCGCATAAGCGACTAACGAACCTGCGGAAGACCCCCTCCCTGGACCGGTCAGTATTCGGTTCTCTGCGGCGAATCGCATAAAGTCTTCCACGATTAAAAAATAGTCGGCATAGCCCATTTCCTGAATCACTTTCACCTCATATTGTAGCCGATCTAAATAAGACGGTTCCACTCTGCTCACCCGTCTCTTTAATCCTGCCAAACAGTTTCGCTCCAATAGAGTCACTGCCGTTTCACCTTCCGGAACGGGGAAAGCAGGCATCATTGTTTTCGTCGCTGGGAGTCCAGCGTTGCAGGAAAGGAGCATATCAGCACAGTTTTTCAACCATTCCCGACGATCGGCAAACCATTCCTGAAACTGTTTTTTCTCTGGCAAGTAAGCATCCCGGACCTCCATTTCAGGCCTGGCTGGATCATTCAATTTATACCCATTCCGGATCGCTGACGCTGCTTCGTAAGCAAAGGCATCGTCAGGATCGATATAACGGGATTCCTGGCAAGCAACAATAGATAAGCCCACCTCTTCGGCAATCGACTCTATATCCGCTTCAGCAACATGTCTTTCACCACCGGGCCTGGCGATTCCGATCAGAAGTAAAGCTTGTTGACAGCCATCGGCAAGCGTTTGAATTTGTTGAGCCGTCCGAACTTCATCCCAGGAGCGATCCGTCAATGGGCAGACGATCACCAACCCGGCTTGATAAGCTTGCAGCCATTGTAACGGCAAGGTTTCATCATCCCGGATCGAAATCGCGCTGCTCATTTTCATTAAGTTATGAAAGCCGCGATCGTCTTTTGCGTAGACGTACAACAGGACTGTTTCCTTCTCATTGATTTGCAACTGTACCGATAACCCGATCACCGGATGAATACCGTATTTCATCATCGTTTTATAGAAAGAGCGCACGCCGTATAATTTGGAATTAACCAATCCAACAGAGGCGGCCCCTCTTCTTTGAAGAAGCGGGGCCAGTTGATCAAGCTTTATAATACCGCGGAGAAGGTCCGCGCCTGAGACGAGTTGGGGGTAGACTAAAGGCAAAGAAACCCCTCCTTATTTACATAATCCCTGTAAATCCCGGATCACTTCGTCTGCCTCATCCCATGAATGAACGGACGCACCGGCAGCGAGCGGATGTCCCCCTCCTCCGTAACGGGCAGCCAATTCATTGATGACGGGACCCTTTGACCGGAAACGGACCCGTATTTGATCATCCTCTTCGATAAAGATGACCCAGGCACAAATCCCTTTCACGTCTCCTAATATTCCAACGAGTTGTGATGTTTCTGAAACCGTTACTTGAAATTGATTCAATAGGGATTGATTCAACTTGATAAAGGCGCATCCATTTTCATCCATTTCAAAGTTTTGGTAAATATACCCTTTGAGCTGTAGCAGTTCCCGGCTCACTTCATACATTCCCGCAAATAAAGCAGTTCGATCAAAATGATATCCGATCAGCTCGCTTGCGATATGGAAAGTCTTCTCGGTCGTGCTCGGAAACATGAAGCGCCCCGTATCGCCTACGATTCCCGCAAATAACAATCTGGCTGCCGAATCATTCATCGTCCAGCCATATGATTGTCGACCTTCTTTGAATAGCCGGGCAATCATTTCAGAAGTGGAGCTCGAAGTCGTATCGACCCATTTAATGTCCCCATACGGATCCGCGTCCGGATGGTGGTCGATTTTCATAAGGAGAGCACCTTCTTGGTAGTACTCACCATCAATGCGACCCGTATTTCCCGTATCGGTGACAATGACAAGGGCCCCTTCGTAATCAGACTTTTCGACCCGATCCGGGGTGGCAAGGAAATTGAGTGTTTCTTCGTGCATTCCACCTGCCAACACCTTCTTGGTCGGATAATTATGCTGGATCAACTCTTTCAATCCAAACTGCGATCCGTAAGCGTCCGGGTCAGGTCGGACGTGTCGGAGAATAATGATTTTCTCATATTTTTCAATTGTGTCGATGATTTGTCTTTTCATGGGCCGATTCCTCCGATAAATAATGGGATGCAGTCGCAATCCTGTCAAAAAGCCGCTACAATAGAAGAAGTTCTGTTCGTAATGGAGGGCTTTTATGTTAGGTTCTAATTTAAATTTTATTTTTGTCTTTCTTGTAATTGCTTCCGGAGTCTTTTATTTTTATTTCAAGACGCGGCAGTTCCGAACGAGACAAGTATTCCCGATAAGGAAAAAAATGTATGCAAGTATGGCGGGTTCTTCCCTCGGCGGATTGTTGGTATCGTTTGGATGTAACCAAATCATTTTATTCGATGGGTTAGCAACGTATGTCATAGCAGCCATTTTCATCCTATTCGGTGCTTATGTTCTAGTCTTCAACTATAAAGCGTATAAACATTATAGATCGTTTGTCGATGAAGAAACAGCGTTGAATGAAAACTGATGCCCGGAGCATCAGTTTTTTTAATTGCTTAGGAAAATATAAAATCTTAGCCTGTGGATAATCTACTAAGCCAGAGTGTTTCCGTCTAGGCTCCGGGCGCCAGAGGCTCGGGGTCATAAGTCAAAGCTGCTCTGTGGCAAAAGACGCCACGCCGCATCTTCGCCTTACGCCTGTCGCCTCTAGGCAGGCGCCCTGCGCTTTTGTTCTTTAGAATTCCGCTTAGCCCCCACATATCATCGCTCAAACAACTGATACATGATCATTGCTTTGGCGACGAGCTCCCCTTCGGCCAGGATGTCAAAGTCGACCTTGACGAAGCGCCGGCTCATGTGGAGGAGACGGGGTTCGACAAAAACGGTGCTGCCAAGCTGGATATGTTTGATGAAATAGAGTGTCATGTTTTCAGGGACACTCTCTCCCCGTTTGTGCATCTTGATAGCGCGGTTCCCTGCTTCGGTGACTAATGTAGTCAACGCCCCATAGGATAAGGATCCGAACTGGTTGGTCATCTGCGGGGTGACAGTGAACTCCACAGTGTCCGGTTCGCCGGATACTGATTTCATCTGGGTTTTGACGATATCGTCCAGCGTCTGTCCTTGCTGTGGTTGCCGTTGTGTCATCTGCAATGCTTTTAGGACGTCTTGCCGGCTGATGATCCCCCCAAGGATCCCCGATTCCATGACGACCGGCATGAGATCGATACCTTCCCAAATCATACTGTGCCCAGCAGAGGCAACGCTTGTTTTTCCAGTGACCGTAATCGGGTGGCGTGTCATGACTTTTTCGATAAATTCATCGTCGTCCTTCCCGATGACGTCCCGGGAAGTAATGATGCCGACCAATTTGCCATTCTTCTCGATGACTGGATAACCGGAATGCGACGTCCGATTATTCACTTCGCGGAAGTCAGTCACCTTGTCTTTCGTTTGGAGAGTAACCGTTTCAGATAGAGGAGTCAAGATATCTTCCACTAGCAAAATCTCTTTTTCAATTAACTGGTCATAAATGGCCCGATTCAACATGGTGGCCACGGTAAATGTGTCATAGCTAGTTGAAATGATAGGAAGATCCAATTCATCCGCTAACCGCTTTGCTTCATCTGAAGCATCGAATCCACCTGTGATGAGGACGGCCGCCCCGGCATGGAGGGCAGTCTCATGGGCCTTGATCCGGTTCCCTACAATCAGCAGGCTGCCGGCATCGATATAGCGCATCATATCTTCCAGCTGCATGGCGCCGATCACAAACTTTGTCAACGTCTTATGTAGACCTCCACGCCCACCGAGTACCAATCCGTCGACAATATTGAGTACTTCGGCATACGTGAGGCGTTCGATATTTTCTTTCTTCTTTTTCTCAATACGGATTGTGCCGACACGTTCAATCGTATTGACGAGCTTTTGGTTTTCCGCTTCCTTAATGGCACGGTAAGCAGTTCCTTCACTTACAGAGAGGGCACGGGCAATCTGGCGCACCGATATCTTCTCTCCCACATCGAGCCCTTCAATATAGCGTAAAATTAATTCATGTTTTGTCGACATATGCTTCACCTTTTTCCTATGATGACCTTACAGACCATATTACCACAAAACATACGAAAAAATCCGGTCCAGACCTCCTTACCGGTTGTCCGGACCGAATCGCTTACAGTTCGATAACGTCACCGACTGCCATAATTTTCACTTCGTTCTCCGTTACCAATTTCTTAAAATCCTCCGGATCCTGCTCGATCGGCGGGAACGTATTGAAATGGATTGGTACAGCAAGCTTTGGTTGTAGCAATTCGACAGCATACGCCGCATCTTCCGGCCCCATTGTAAAATTATCGCCTA
The DNA here is from genome assembly GCF_047228905.1 of Sporosarcina sp. 179-K 3D1 HS. Taxonomy (NCBI): domain Bacteria; kingdom Bacillati; phylum Bacillota; class Bacilli; order Caryophanales; family Caryophanaceae; genus Sporosarcina; species Sporosarcina sp. 179-K 3D1 HS. The sequence goes on along the minus strand of NZ_JBFEGI010000002.1, from coordinate 364,519 downwards.
TTGGTAAAAATGCGACATCGATCGGATGCCGTTTCCCGATCAGTTCCATATCGCCGAATAGCGAAGTGTCCCCCGCATGGTAAATTGTCTTTCCTTCCGCCGTAAATAGGATCCCGGCCGGCATGCCCGTATAGATAAATTCATTATTTTCGGTCGTGTACGAGGAACTGTGGAACGCTTTCGTAAATTTCACAGTTCCAAAATCAAATTCCCAAGAACCGCCGATGTTCATGCCATGCGTTTTCACGCCATCCAACGCCAAGTAATTTGCCAGCTCATTAGGCGCTACGACAAGTGCATCACATGCTTTTGCGATGGCTACCGTATCGCCTACGTGATCATTGTGTCCATGCGTAAGCAGGATGACGTCCGGCTTTTCCTCCTCGGCCTTCAGATCGGTCAATTTATTTCCGTTGATGAAAGGATCGATTAAGATCGTCTTTCCCCCCGTCACAATTTTAACAATCGAATGGCCATGGTATGAAATCTGCATTCGTCTATCCCTCCAACTTTTTGTCTTCAGTAACTTACTTCGTTCATTATCGTGAAAATCCTCTTTTTTGTTATGATGAGGATATCGAATGGAGGAGATTGCTGGTGAAACAAGTGGAAAAATTGCGTAACTATTTAAAGGACCAACACGTGGAGGCGGCGTTTATCACAACACCCGATAACATCTTTTACCTATCGGGTTTTCGCAGCGAGCCTCATGAAAGGCTCCTTGGCATAATCGCTTTAAAGGAAGGTGATCCGTTCCTCATCTGCCCTAGAATGGAGATGAACGATGCAAGCACCACCGGTTGGCCATTTGAAATTGTCGGCTATTCGGATACGGAGGATGCTTGGTCCGTCCTCAAGGATGCAATTCGAAAACAAGGAGTCATTCCGACCTCAATGGCAGTTGAAAAATCGCACTTAACCGTAGAACGTTTCGAGCGGATGAGAGAGCTGTTCAAGAATACGACATTCACACGAATGGATGATCAACTGAACGAAATGAGGGTCATCAAAAGCGAGGAAGAGTTGTCCAACATGAGAAAAGCTGCGGAGCTTGCCGACTTGGCGATTCAAATTGGCTGTGAGGAGATTACAGAAGGTAAAACAGAGTTGGAAATCCTGATGACTATAGAATACGAGATGATGAAAAGAGGGGCCGAAAAAATGGCTTTCGAGACAATGGTCCTCTCCGGTCCCAAGACGGCATCGCCCCATGGAAAACCCGGCAATCGCAAAATACGGAAAGGGGATTTCATTCTCTTCGACCTCGGCGTCGTCTTCAATGGCTATTGTTCCGATATTACTCGGACCGTCGCTTTCGGTGAGCCGACCGAGGAAATGCGTCGAATCTATGAGACTGTGCAGGAAGCACAGCAGGCGGCGGTCGAAATCGTCCGACCAGGCATAAAGGCGATGAAGGTCGACCAAACGGCTCGGAAAATCATCCGGGACGTTGGCTATGGTGATTATTTCACCCATCGCATCGGACATGGCCTTGGCATCTCCGTACACGAGTTCCCTTCCATCACAGACACGAACAACCTTGTATTGAAGGAAGGGATGGTGTTTACCATCGAACCAGGCATCTATATACCCGACCTGGCGGGTGTCCGGATTGAGGATGATGTCGCCGTAACTGCCGATGGGGTGGAAGTCCTCACTACCTTTACAAAAGAGTTGGTAATCCTCAAATAATGCAAAAAGAGCAACCCGCGTGTGGTTGCTCTTTTCTCTTTTCTCTTTTCTCTTATCCTCTCAACAAGGTCTCAGCTGGCACATATTCAAGGCCTTGTGCATCGGCTACCGCTTTGTATGTTACATATCCATCTAGTGTATTAACCCCTTTTTGAAGCGGGATATTATCGAGACAAGCTTGTCTGAATCCTTTATTTGCGATTTGTAGAGCATAAGGAACTGTAACATTCGTCAACGCAACGGTTGATGTCTGTGGAACTGCTCCTGGCATGTTCGTTACAGCGTAATGAACGACATCATGCTTTACATAAATCGGATCGTCATGTGTCGTAATCCGGTCGGACGTCTCAAAAATACCACCCTGGTCAATAGCTATATCCACTAGGACTGAACCCGGCTTCATATCTTTCACCATTTCTTCCGTGACTAGTTTAGGTGCTTTCGCGCCTGGTATCAACACCGCGCCGATGACAATATCCGCATCCTTCACCGCGTTGGCAATATTAAATGGATTGGAGGCAAGTGTTTGAATTTCATTACCGAAAATTTCATCCAGTTGACGTAGACGTTCCACGGAAAGGTCTAGCACTGTCACTTGAGCTCCCATGCCGACTGCGAGACGTGCAGCATTGGTCCCTGCTTGGCCACCCCCAATAATGGTCACTTTTCCACGGGCTACCCCCGGTACACCGGAAATGAGGATACCTTTTCCACCTTTTGTCTTTTCTAAATATTGTGCGCCGATTTGGATGGCCATCCGTCCAGCCACTTCACTCATCGGTGCAAGAAGTGGAAGGGAGTTATTCGGAAGCTGTACCGTTTCGTACGCGATACCGACAACTTTTTTCTCGAGGAGAACTTTGGTCAATTCCAATTCAGGAGCTAAATGAAGGTAGGTGAAAAGGATCAATCCTTCGCGGAAGTATCCATACTCAGACGGAAGGGGTTCTTTCACCTTCATCACCATATCCACATCCCATGCTTCCGCCGCAGTTGCGACAATTTTTGCACCTGCTTCCGCATATTCCTCATCAGCAAAGCTTGAGCCGAGGCCCGCACCTGTTTCGATAATTACTTCATGACCCGCTGATTTCAAGTTGAAAACTCCTGCAGGTGTCATTGCAACACGGTTTTCGTTGTTTTTAATCTCTCTGGGAACTCCAATAAGCATTGTTACTCCTCCTAAAATTAGGTTTATTCTATATGGTGGTCCGATCAATTACGCCTCGGCGTAATTGCGTCCGGATTTTGAATTGCGAATCGAACAGCGAAGGGTTCGATTTGCCGTGTTTCTGCGTTCTTTGCAGAAATTAAGGCACTTTAAGAGACGTCGCGCAATTAACTCCCCTCAAAATCCGTGACATCCGCCGGAGGCTTAACTTGAATCAGCGGGAGTTTAGACTCCCTCTGATTTGAATAGCTCTCTGCATTCATCCCACCACTTATGGAAGAAGGGACTTCTGCTGAATCAAGTTAAAATTCCGAATCGGGTCCCTGTATTTTCATTTTATCAGATTTTCAATATCATTGCTTTAATTTAATAAAAACTTGTCTTTTCATGTAGTATCGAAAATTTAAGATAAAAGCGTTGTGACAATTTCGTTAAATTTTAACAAAATACTTCATTATTTTTCTTTTTAAAAAAGGATTTCGTCCGTTTCTATCGAAATTAAGTTAGAGAAGTAGGAATTTAATTAAAAAGGATGGAGTGGTAAACATGACACTGGTATACAAACAAATTATCGTAGCAGTGGACGGTTCAAAGGAATCAGAATGGGCTTTCAAAAAAGCGGTGGCTATCGCAGACCGAAACGAAGCTACGTTGAATCTTGTTAATATCATCGATACACGGTCCTATGCTGCTGTCGAAGCCTATGATCGTTCCATTGCGGAAAGAGCGCAAAAATTTGCGGAAGAATTACTGGCAGAATATAAAGCAGAAGCGGAAAAAGCCGGCATTAAGAATGTCAATACGACTGTCGAGTACGGCTCACCGAAAACAATGATTTCTCGCGACCTGTCCACTAAGGTGAAAGCCGACTTGATCATTTGTGGAGCGACCGGACTCAACAAAGTCGAGCGCTTCCTGATCGGCAGTGTTTCAGAGAATATTGTCCGTTCTGCAAAATGTGATGTCCTAGTCATCCGCACACCGGAAGAATAAGAAAAAAGCCGTCTGCCCACTACATAGGGAAGACGGCCTCTTTTCTTTATTAGAGCCCTGCGACACGAACCGTATCCCGGGCGATCATCACTTCTTCATTGGTCGGGATGACAAGAACTTTTACCGGGGAATAAGGAAAACTAATATAACCTTCCCGCCCTCTGATATTGTTCAAGTCCGGGTCGAAATACACCCCCATGAACTCAAGACCTTGCATCACTTTGTGGCGAATGACTGTGCTATTCTCACCAATGCCCGCCGTGAAAATGATGGCATCCACGCCTCCCATCCTGGCTGCGTAAGATCCAATATATTTATGTATTCGATCCGCAAAAAGATCCAGTGCAAGTTGGGCGCGCTCATTGCCCTTCGTCGCTTCGATCTCAATATCTCGTAAATCGCTAGAAAAACCGGACACCGCCAACATGCCGGATTCCTTATTTAATACATCGATCACTTCTTCGGCAGACTTTCCAGTTTGCTCCATAATATATGGAATGAGTGCAGGGTCAATGTTTCCGGAACGTGTCCCCATCGTTACCCCTGCCAATGGCGTGAAGCCCATCGACGTATCCAATGATCTGCCCCCGGCCACTGCCGCAATACTGGCTCCATTCCCAAGATGACAGGAAATGAGGCGAGTGTCTTGAAGCGGCCGATTCAGCAATTCCGCAGCCCGCTCCGTCACATATTTATGGCTCGTCCCATGGAAGCCGTATTTCCGTATGCCGTATTTCTCATAATACTCATAAGGCAACGGATAGAGAAAAGAGCTTTCCGGCATCGTTTGATGAAACGCGGTATCGAATACAGCGACTGCGGGAACATTAGGCAACGCTTTTTTAAATTCCGAGATCCCGACAATATTGGCTGGATTATGAAGTGGGGCCAAATTGGATAGCTCATTTAACGTTTTAATGACTTCGTCGGTAATCAAAACAGAATCATTAAAAATCTCTCCCCCGTGAACGACACGGTGTCCGACCCCGTCAATTTCGTCATAAGATGAGACAATCCCATCCTCAATGAGCGTTTCCAACAATAAGGAAACGGCCTTTTGGTGATCGGGGATATCCAGCACCTTCTCTGACTCTCCTCTGTCCGTTTCCATATGGAAAATCCCATCGGACAATCCGATCCTTTCCATACTTCCAATTGCCACCACTTTTTCCTCAGGCATTTGAAGTAATTGAAACTTCAAGGACGAACTCCCCGCATTTACCGCTAAAATGATACGCATATATGTCTGTCTCCCCTTGTCAGCATGGTCCAATTGCTTTCATTACATCTTATTCTTCTTCGGCCCAGCTATCGATTTTTTGTAGAAATAAGGACATCGCTTTCGCATCCGTCATGTTTGGAACTTTGGCCAACAGCACATCAGGAGTCTGTCGTTGTTCCGGATCCGGTTTTTGCAGAATAAGAATACTCTTCTCATGTACCGTATGTTGAAACAAGGAACTGGGCAATTGAATAACCGCTTTAATCACGGTTTTCTGTTTCAAGTACGGATGCAGTTCCGATGCTTGTGCTGTTTCAAACAAGCTTGCTGGTATGATAAATAAAGCATAGCCTCCTGGCCGCAAATAATTCATGGACTGTTCAATAAAAAGATGATGTGCGAACGCATGGCCTTCCGACGGCATTAATTCAAAATTGAGCGCATTGTCATCATCCGGATAATAGCCGACTGGCAAATCGCTTACTACCATGTCGACCGGGTCGACAAGCAAAGGACGCAGTGCATCTTGGACATAGAAAGTAACAGGGTGCTCCAGCAGTTCCGCTGTCACCGCGGCCAATCGGACCAACAGGTCATCAATTTCGATTGCAGTCGCGACCACACCCGTACCGATTGCATTCATGACAGTATACAGCAGGTTTCCTGTGCCGGCGGCCGGATCCAATAGGGCTACGGTTCTCTCCTCTTTCACCAACTTGCTGGCCATATGCCCGATCAGCATCCCGAGTGAATCGGGAGTCATTTGGTGATGCGGTTGGACGCTCTGTTTCATGCCTTTCAAAATGGCCAATTGGATACCGCGCCTAATTTCCTCTTTGGTGATCGGGGCAGCTGAAACCGGATTCGCGACGCCCGATAGCCAGTCTTCGCAAGCTTGAATGATCGCTTCCAGATAGACTTCTTCACTTGCGTCCGCGTAAGCGTCGAGATACGCGAAGATTTTTTCTGTATTTGTCGTCATTATTAATCCCTCTATCAAATAAAACCCACCCGTCTCCGAGTGGGTTTTACGTATTGTTATTTTGTTAGTTGTCTGACCGCTTCCACCGCTTTTTCATAATCCGGGTGGTCTGTCCCCTCGCTGACATATTCCACATACGTCACCTTATTGTCCTTGTCAATGACGAAGACGGAACGCGCTAGTAAACGCAGTTCTTCCATGACAACGCCATAGGCTTGCCCGAATGATAGATCACGGTGGTCGGACAGCGTCTGGACGTTTTCAATTCCTTCCGCCGCACACCATCTGGCTTGGGCAAAGGGCAAGTCGACTGAAATCGTCAGCACATGGACGTCATCTCCGAGCGAGGTAGCTTCTTCGTTAAACTTCCGTGTCTGTGTCGAGCAGACCCCTGTGTCGATCGAAGGGATGACACTGATCAAACGGATTTTTCCGTTTGTGTCGGCGAGAGTGACCGGACTTAAATCAGGTTCAAGTACAGTGAAATCAGGTGCCGTATCCCCGACCTTCACTTCTTCTCCGAGCAGTGTAACAGGATTGTTCTTAAATGTAACATTTGCCATTGTAAAAACGCCTCCCTTATCAATTACGCCTCGGCGTAATTGCGTCCGGATTTTGAATTGCGCTTGCGCAATTAACTCCCCTCAAAATCCGTGACATCCGCCGGAGGCATACTTATATCAGCACATGTGCTGATATAAGTTAGACTCTATCATACTCAAAATGCGACACCTCTTGCAACTATTGACTACCCGCTGGAACCGGTATTTCTTCCACCTTTTCATAGGAGTCCTCATGGACGACAACCGTATCCGCGAATAAGTCATGCAACGCCTCTTTTTTCGGTGTCAAAACAACAAGGAGATAAGGGATCCAAATCATTTTGGAAATGAACCTTCCAATCACCTCACGGAAGAAAACCGTTCCCCAATCAAGAGGATGCCCATCTTTCGTTTCAACACGTATGCCTAAGACCATTTTTCCGATTGTCTGCCTGAAGTACTTCGTCATACAGGCAAAGTAAATAAGGAATAGGGCTAAAACCGCAATTTTATATGGGCTGAAGATGAGGAAAGGCGGATTTGAAATTTCTCCGTCCACCATATGAAAGATGGGCTTGAGAAGGATTCCGCTAATTGCGGAAACGACGACCAGATCGATGATATATGCCCAAAATCTCGTCCAAAAGCCCGCATACTTCAAGTGGAATCGGCCAGTCTCCATTGTCTTGTCCGGCTCATCCGGCAACTGTCCCTCCTCCGATTCAAACGGCCGTTGTTCAATATACTCAGACATGGTCCACCCCTCCTTTATCTTTCTCCATACAGATACATCATTCGCGGTGAATTATAGTCGGACAATATTTTACCGATCAGTTCGGATTCCACATTGCCGCCGAAAAGATTACGGGCCTTCACGCCATAGAGCGATAGCCAACTGTCCTTGGTCGTGTACTCAAAGACGGTAGCATCCTGCAAATCATGATCTTCTTTCATTGCCGAAATCACATCGCCCGTTTTGCCAAAGTCATCAGCCAATCCCGCCTCAATCGCCTGGCGACCATTCATGATCCGGCCGTCCGCTACCTTCTTTACATCCGCCTCGGACATGCCCCGACCTTCCTCAATTATATCGACAAAGCGTTCGTACGAATCATTAATCATGTCCTGGAGCATGGCACGTTCTTCCTCTGTCATTTCTCTTGCACCACTCATGATGTCCTTGTAAGGCCCCGTTTTGATTGTATTAAATCCAATTCCATATTTCTCCGCCAACTTGGAATAATTCAGGCTCTCCATAATGACACCGATGGATCCCGTAATCGTTTCCCGGTTGACAAAAATCTTATCTGCAGATGCTGATATGTAATAACCGCCGGATGCCGCCATTCCGCCCATGGACACATAAACTGGTATGTTCCGCTCTTCCTGAATCAAGCGGATCGAGTCATAAATGTCGGCGGATTCGATGACACCCCCGCCAGGTGAATTGACTTTCAAAATGAGCCCTTTTATCGAATCATCTTCCAAAATGTTGTTCATTTGCTTCAGGAATAAGCCGTGATTATAGCCAGACGGCAGGAAGATGGATGACGCATCCCCTAGGTCTTGAATCACTCCATCAACTGTCATGACCGCAATTTTCTCATTTCCTATTCCCGTTTCGATAACTGTTTCCCCATATTCCGTTGTGCTTGCCATCATCTTCTCGACAAATCCATCCAAATCTCTTGTGAATAAAAAAGATAGCGATGTAACTCCGATCGATACGAAGACCAGAGCCGCCGCAATGACGATTGCAATCCATCGTTTGATTGACATGGAAACTCCTCCTTTTCCTATACTGTATCCTATACGTTCTCCAACCCCAAAATGTTTCACATCATGTTAAGATAGGATGTATCATATTCTGAAGGAGACTAAAGAAATGGCAGAACGAAAGAACATAATATACATTTATTGCAAACATGACAAGGAGTCGTTGGATAAGAAATCCAAAGTAGAAGAAGTACTCCATCAAGAAGGATTTTCGATGACCGAGTCACATGAAGATGCCAACATCATCATTAGTCTCGGGAACGATGGGTCTTTCTTGCAAGCGGTTCGGAAAACAGGTTTCCGACAAGATTGCCTATACGCCGGCATCACATTGAATAATAAGCCGGGCTTTTATTGTGATTTCGATTATAACAATGTTTCGAAAATGTTACACTTGATCCGCCATGCGGAATTGAAAGTGAGACAATATCCGCTCATTGAAGTAAAGATTGATGAGCACCAACCATTTTATTGTCTGAATGAATTCAGTATCCGGTCCAATATCATTCGAATGTTCACCTTGGATATCCTTATTGACGATACGCTCTTTGAGACCTTCCTCGGGGATGGGGTCATTGTATCCACTCCGACAGGAAGCACCGCGTATAATAAATCGGTTGGCGGAGCCGTGGTCGACCCGATGTTGCCTTGTTTCCAAGTAACTGAACTTGCTTCAGTCAATACGAACACTTTCCGAACGCTCGGATCTCCATTCATTATGAGTGGCACCCGGAAATTGAAGCTGCGGGTCCACCAAGACGGAAATGATTTTCCCTCCATGGCGGCGGATAATGAAGCTTTGGGGATTCGTAGAGTAGAAAACGTAGAAATCCAACTGAGCAGTAAAAAGATCAAAACGGTCAAGCTGAAAGACAATTCCTTCTGGGAGAAAGTAGCACGGATTTATTTATAAATGTACTTAAAAAAGCGGCCTAATGGGTGGCCGCTTTTTTCTGTTGGATGACTTCTGCAATCTTGGACACTGCAAATAAAATCAATGCTGCCCAGATAAATGAAAATGACAGCAAATCGATCGACTCAAATTTCTCTCCATAAATACTAACTCCGATAATCAACATCAGGGTAGGTGCGATATATTGCAAAAAGCCAACCATATAAAGCGGCATCGTCTGAGCCCCTTTGACAAATAAAATAAGCGGCAGTCCTGTAGCAACACCAGTTAGAACTAACAGAATGTCCGTTTTTACATCGACCTGAAGAAATGCCGTCGGACTATGGAAGAACAACCAACCGTAGGCTACCATGGCAAATGGTAGGATGAACAGTGTCTCGATTGCCAGTCCTCGTATTGCATCCAACTGAATCTGCTTTTTCACGAGGCCATAGACAGCAAACGAAATGGCCAGCGCCAAAGATAACCATGGAACGTGACCGTAAGAAAAAGTCAAAATGACCACCCCGACAGTTGCCAATAAAAACGCGACTTGTTGGGAATAGGAAAGTCTCTCTTTCAAGAAGAAGATTCCGAGTAAGACAGAGACAAGCGGGTTAATATAATATCCCAAGCTAGTTTGGATGATATGCCCATGATTCACCGCCCATATATATAGGAACCAGTTCCCCGACATGAGGGTTGAAGCAAAAAACAAGGACCAAAATTGTCTCTTGGATTGCCAAAGTGTTCTGAAATCGCTAATCAAATTCCTTCCGTTCCTCATGAAGACGACAAGCAGAGTCGTTAGGACGGATGCCCAAATGATCCGGCTAACCAGAATTTCAAAGCTGCCGACATGCCCTAGCACTTTCCAATATATGGGCATGACTCCCCATATGACATAAGCGCCGATTCCCCATAGGGCACCATTTCTCTCTCTCTGCATGACGACGCCCCTTCCTATTTATTTTGAATCTTGCAATAAAGTATATACCCATCGTTCCAAAGCGTAAAGAACTTGCATCTGCAATAGTAGGTTGCATCAAAAACCGCCTTCCAGAATCAAATTCTGAAAGGCGGTTCGCTCTTATTATTGTTGTTCTCTTTTCCGTAATTCCACACGCATGATTTTACCGGAAGTCGTTTTTGGCAATTCTGACACAAACTCGATTTTCCGTGGATATTTATATGGTGCTGTCAATTGTTTCACATGTTCCTGAAGTTCTTCCACGATTCCTTCTGCATCTGCCTGTTTCGGATCACGAAGGACAACGAACGCTTTTACGATGCTTCCCCGAACTTCATCAGGGCTTCCGATTACGGCACATTCACGAACAGCCGGATGCTTCGTTAGAGCGTCCTCTACTTCGAATGGCCCGATTGTATAGCCTGAGCTGATGATGATGTCATCGCCACGGCCTTCAAACCAGAAATACCCATCCTCGTCCATTTTTGCCTGATCCCCAGTTACATAATATTCACCGCGGAACTGCATTTTTGTTCGTTCCGGGTCATTTAAGTACTCTTTGAATAACGCGGGAGTCGAGATATGGACTGCAATGTCTCCCACTTCTCCTACTGCTGCCGGCTCTCCCTCTTCATTAATGATTTCCACGCGGTTACCTGGTGTCGGTTTCCCCATGGAACCAGGACGGGCTTCCATGCCAATCATTGTGCCAACAAGTAAGGTGTTCTCTGTTTGACCATAACCATCCCGTACTTGCAGGGAGAAAAGTTTATTGAATGTATCAATCACTTCACGATTCAATGGCTCTCCCGCAGAAACCGCACTACGAAGTGATGATAGCTTAAAATTAACCAAACTTTCTTCCTTGACGATAAAACGGTATTCTGTCGGCGTACAACAAATAACATTCACTTCATATTGGTCAATCAATTCCAAGTATTTGATGGCGTCAAATTTGCCGTTATAAACGAGGCCCGTCGCTCCGCTTCCAAGAACCGATAAGAATGGTGACCAGATCCACTTTTGCCAACCTGGTGCTGCAGTGGCCCAGACAACGTCCCCTTCCTGGATGCCTAGCCAGTTTGGTGCAGCTGTCTTCAAATGCGCATACCCCCAGCCATGCGTATGGACAACCCCTTTCGGCTTGCCAGTCGTTCCTGATGTGTAAGATAAGAAGGCCATATCGGAACTATTCATCTGTGGCGCATCAAAATTACCAGACGCCGCTGCCATCTGCTCTGTCAATGAAATTTGACCTTCTCCGGCGCTGCCGATCAAAAATAATTTCACGTTTTCCATATTCTGAACGTCTTTGAACTGATCCGAGAACGCGTCGAATGCCACGATAGCCTTTGCACCGCTGTGGGCAAGCCGGTATTCGATATCCGATGCACGAAGCATTTCGGAGCTCGGAATAACAACAAGACCTGCTTTTAATGCACCGATATACGTGATATATGCCTCGATGACACGAGGCACCATGACAAGGACGACATCCCCTTTGCTTAGTCCATTTGAACTGAAAACGTTTGCAGCCTTGTTTGCCAAAGCCACCAACTCGTCATATGTAACTTCTTTCTCTTCCCCTTGTGCATCAACATAGATAAGCGCCTTTTTTCCTTCCCCAGTTGCATATTTTTCGAACTCGCTTACCAAGTTGTATTGCTCTGGTGCTACCAATTCTTCCCGTTTCATCAAAACTCCCCCTTTTCATATCAATCTAATTATACAAAGATTCATGATACAATTCAAAATAATTTTGAATTTAAACAAGAATTATGTATTTTCTTTGATATATTTGGGTAAACTGAGTTGAATATGTGAAAAAACCGCCCCGAAAAATTTCGGGACGGCTTTTTTCCTTATTATTGTTGAAAACCGCTCATTTGCTGTTGAGCCTGTCGAACTAATCGCTTTGTGATTTCTCCGCCTACGGATCCGTTGGCACGCGATGTTGAATCAGGACCAAGATTTACTCCGAATTCTGCTGCGATTTCGTTCTTCATTTGGTCAAGCGCTTGCTGTACACCAGGTACAAGAAGTTGGTTTGAGTTTCCGCTGTTGTTGTTTGGCATCTTTGTCACCTCCTTGTGACTATAGAATGGACCGCTACCAAAAAATCATGCAGGAGGTGTGATGGTAATTTATGCTTTCATTACAAATATCTATTACAATAGTTCATGAAATTCGTCATTGGTCGCTCGTGGCATTTCATAAGTGACCCGATTGCGGACAGCTTCCTGAATCATCGGTTCAAAATCGGTGAATCCTTCATAATAAATGACTTTTTCCAGCTTTGGTTTCGTTTTTGGATTAGATGGTGAAAAAATGGTGCAACAATCTTCATAAGGCCTGATGGAGATTTCATAGGTCCCAATTTCTTCTGCCATCTTAATTATATCCAACTTGTCTGTAGATATTAAGGGTCGTAAAATCGGAGTTGCCGTGACTTCATTAATGGCGGTTAAGCTCTCCAATGTCTGGCTAGCCACTTGTCCAAGGCTTTCTCCAGTCACGATTGCCAACGCATTTTCTTCTGCCCGAACCATATCGGCAATACGTAGCATGATCCGACGGGTCGTCGTCATGGACACATTGTTCGGGACTTGCGTGCCGATCGTTTGTTGGATATCGGTAAATGGAATGACATGTACCCGGACGGGGGCGCCAAATGAGCTGAGACGCTCCGCCAAGTCCAACACCTTCTCTTTCGCTTGATCGCTTGTGAAGGGAGGACTGGCAAAATGAATGGCATCAAGGGAAACTCCCCGTTTCATCATCAGATATCCAGCAACCGGGCTATCAATTCCACCAGATAGCATAAGAACAGAATGGCCATTTGATCCAACTGGCATTCCACCGGCACCTTTAAACACTTTGGATGTTAAAAACGCGCCCTCTTCCCGAATCTCCACATGCAGCAATATATCGGGCTTTTTCATCTGGACGCTGAGCTCTGGGAATTGTCTCAAGACATGCGCCCCAATCGCTTGCTGCAGTTCTCCGGTTACAAGCGGGAAGCTTTTATCGGTTCGTTTAATTTCCACTTTAAATGTTTTACCTGCAGTTTCATCATCACCGATAATTTGAACCGCCATTTCTTTTATCGCTTCTAAATCCGCCTCGCATTTCGCAATCGGACTGAAGGAGTGGATGCCGAATATTGATGGCAGCTTTTCCATCGCCTGTTGTAATTCCTCTTCGCTATCTGAAGTTAGAAACATCCGATCCCGTTCCGCTTTAATCTTGACGGTGGCCAGGTCTCTAAAAGCCTGTTTCATATTTTTGCGTAAACGATCAACAAACTTTTTCCGATTACGTCCTTTTAATGAGATTTCTCCATAACGGATTAATATTTCGGTCCAATGCATTACTCTTGTCCCCTTTTTAACAGCTCGATGAAGCGGACAAGTGTACGCTCCAATTGAGTGATTTCTTCTTCTTTATTATTTTTCCCGAAACTGATTCGGATTACACCGTACTTTAAATTATCCGGCAGACGAATTGCTTCGATGACATGACTTGCCTTGTTGCTTTTGGATGAACATGCACTGGATGTAGAGACGATGATATCATGCTCCTGAAAGAAATTCACCGCCACTTCCCCTTTGATGGATGAAAATGCAATGGATAAAATATGAGGGGCGCCTTGTTCAGGAGCGAGCACCTTCACTTCTTCAAATTGGCCACAAAAATCGACGAGCCGGTTTCTCCATTCTTCGAATTTGTTATGTCCATTCGCCGAATTGGCTAACCGGATCGCTTTTGCCAGCGCAACCGCGTTCGGCACTGAGACCGTACCACTGCGAAGCCCACTTTCTTGACCTCCACCGTGTAAGATCGGTTGTGGCCTTAGCCCCTTTTTCATAGCAAGCAAGCCTGTCCCTTTCAAGCCATGAATTTTATGCCCGGAAATTGTAATAATATCTGGACTTGCTCCTCGTAGTAAAACGGGAATCTTCCCAAAGCTTTGGACAGTATCCGAATGGAAGACCGCACGTGATCGGGAGTGGATGATGCGGGCGCATTCCTCGATTGGCTGAACGGATCCAATTTCATTGTTGACGTGCATGACACTGACGAGTATGGTGTCTTTCCGGAGTTTCGATTCCAACGTGTTTATGCAGATGACACCTTGCTGATCGACCGGTACATAATCCACCTCGAAACCTTGCTGTTCCAAATAAGTAAAAGCATTCATGATTGATGGATGTTCAATCTCAGTGGTGATCAAATGCTTTCCCCTATGGCGAAAAGCGTTCGCGAAGCCGATGACCGCCAGATTGTTCGCCTCTGTCCCGCCTGACGTGAAGATTAGCTCCCCATCAGGCGCTCCCAGGATGGATAAAATCTGCTGACGGGAAAGTTCAAGCAGTTTTTCGGCGTCCTTACCCGCTTTATGGAGAGAGGCGGGATTGGCAAAGAAACGCCGGTTCGCCTCAACAAACGATTCGAGTATTTGATCATCTGGTTGTGTTGTAGCGCTATTATCGAAGTAAATCATTCAGATCTTCCTTTACTACGCGTGATACAGCCACCGGCACAAGTGCACCGGTGGCTGTATGAGCTCAATTCATTATTAAATCCTTTTTTTCATCGGTTTCTTTTTGTGAAACAATTTTCTTACGCATGCTCTTTGACAAGTTCCTCAACCTTCTTCATCGCACCCGGCTCAACGTCTTCCACAGCCGTGGCAGCTTCCTCCAAAGCTTTACTGTAACGGAATTGCCTGAAGGATTCTTCTGCATCCAGAAGACGCGCATGAGTTTCGGGATGAGTAGCCCGGTATCGGTTGCCGTATTGGATGATCCATTCAATCAGCATGACATTTTCCAGCAACTCATCAACCCGCTCGGTAACATCAACGACCGCCTTTTCGGCATCCTCCAAATATGTATGCACCAAATTCATATTGAGGGGGACTTCTTGCAAGCTTTGCGCAACGATATAAAGCTGTTCGTCCGTCTCCTCCAGCCTGGCTTCCATTTCATCCGGAATTCCCGGAATGTTTCCCTTGTGCAGGTTTCTTTCCGTGTTTTGCAACTTGCGCGTCAACTCATCCAGTTGCGTCCGCACATTAATTTCATCGATACGGAGATTTTTCATGCGGTTCGCAAAAACTTCCTGCTCCTCAGAGATTTGGTCCAGCTCTCTCATAATATCCTGCATTTCCTCTTGCAAGCTTGAAAAAGCAGAGCCTCTGCCTTCAATTCTGCCGGAAAGAAGTTCGAATCGCTTTTCGAGCTGGTCAAGCTTTTTAAGGCTAGCTTGCGGAATATGGGCTTCTTTTTCATCCAAGCGATAACTTTGTTGGACAAAAGCCGCTTCATCCGAAGTTTCCCTTGTCAATAGGATGACACTGCCAAGCAATTCAGCCAGATCTTCGTAATTCACATCGACGTAACGCTTGGCATTGACCTCGTTCTCGAGGGCATCATAAAAGGATTCGATGCGGTCGTTCATGTCGTTGGCCTGCTCTTGGACTGACTCGATTTCAAGGTCTGCCATTTTCTTTAACAATTCTTCGATTTCCTGTTCGATCTGATCCAGCTGTTTATTCAGTTCAAGATGTTGCAAATAGTAACCTTGCTCTTCCATTTCCCTCGAACCGTTTCGCAGTTCACGGATCGCTGAAGGGATTTTGTTTTGTAAATCAGTCAACAAAGAAGGAATGTCATGAATCAGAGTAAATAAACGATTCCCCTTCTCTGTCAATGAAATAACGATTTCCCTTGCTTGCAAATAATTGCCGTTTGCCGTCAATTCGTCATACTCCACGAATTTCGGGTGAAAGGATTCCAATTCTTGCTCCAACGGATTCGCGGTCATGCCGAACGAGTGCTGATGGGCCAAGACCGTTTTTCGGGCCGCTCGGTGTTGTTCTTTCAACAACTCCATTTCTATGCGGTTTTTCTCCTCGCTGCCGACTAATTCGTTTAGCTCTTGTAAGATCTCACTCATCTTTTTATCGCAATAACGGATTTTATCCTGGATTTGCTTTTCTGTCTCCGTCGCTTTTCGGAAACGGAACCGATCGACCATGTCCTCTACATCAAATAATAAAGAGTCGATTTTTGGCATGTGGACGTCCATCACTTCTGTCCATTCATTTCGCCAACGCTCGAATTTCTCTTCGGTCTCACCAGTCATATTTAACTGCTTCACTTTAGTCATTTCTTCAAGTATCGGTTTATGTTGGATTTGTAATTTTTCGTTTTCCAGTTTTTCGATTTCTGATATATGTTTACGCCTAAAGAGAAAGGCGATGACTGTCAAAATAATGATAGCTATAATTGGAATGATGATGTATCTCATCGTGGTCCCCCTATCCCGTGTCACTGTACCATGATATTATCCTATATCGTATCATGTTTAAAGACTTTTGGTTGCGAAAATGAATGTTTTGTAGCGAAAAATCTTTTTTTTCGTCATTTCTTCGTATTACAAGTATAATCGATTTACAGCATTTCATGACGTAGGAGGTCATTTTTCATGTTTGTTTCTTTTCCCTATTCCACAGATCAGAAAGTCGCTTATGAGCAACTCGCCGAACAATTGGATGCTCTATTGTCAGGCGAAAGCAATACATATGCCAATTTAAGCAACGCAGCCGCTTTGCTCAATCAGTTTTTAGAGCGTATCAACTGGGTCGGTTTCTATTTACGGGACGGCGATGAACTGGTGTTGGGTCCCTTTCAAGGACTCCCTGCCTGTGTCCGTATTCCGCTCGGGAAAGGAGTTTGTGGAACAGCAGCCGCTCAGAAAGAAACGATCCTCGTGCCAGACGTCCATGCGTTCCCTGGCCATATCGCCTGCGATGCAGCTTCCCGGTCCGAAATTGTCGTTCCTATATTGAAAAATGGGAAACTACTCGGGGTGCTGGATATTGATAGTCCAGAGCTTGATCGTTTTTCAGCCGTCGATCAAGAGGGATTGGAACATGTCGTCCATACTCTAGTTGCTCATTTAGACAATTAATCTACATCCTTTTCTAGTAGGAAACTGCCTTGGCGACCGATATTCGGCTTGCCAAGGCAGTTTGCTTCAGGCATTTTTCAAAGCGGCAAATGCTGCTTCCAAATCATGAATAAGGTCATCAGGATGCTCCAGCCCTACGGAAAGGCGTAATAGTGAGTCTGTAATTCCCATTTCAAGTCGGCCCTCTTCAGGCACTCCCGAATGAGTCATCGTAGCCGGATGCTGGATCAACGTTTCGGCATCCCCTAGGCTAACCGCAATCTTGATAAGTTTCAAGTGATCCATAAAGCGCTGGGCTTCTTTCCTTCCACCTTTCACTGTAAATGAAATCAAACCGCCGCCAGCACGCATTTGTCGTTTGGCGATATCGAATTGCGGATTATCTTTGTCGAATGGATAATAAATTTCTTCGACATATTTTTTTGTCTTCAAGTACGCAATCAGTTTCTCCGCATTTTCCGAGTGGCGCTCCATCCGGATCGGCAATGTCTTCAGCCCTCGGATCAACAACCAGGCATCAAACGGTGACATGATGCCGCCATAATCTTTTTGAATCGTGCTGCGAATTTTTGCGATTTCCTCTTTTTCTTTTCCAATGAGCAGTCCACCAACGACATCGCCATGGCCGTTTATATATTTCGTCGCACTGTGGACGACGAAATCACCGCCTAACGATAGCGGATTTTGCAAATAAGGAGAGGAGAATGTATTGTCGACAATGACCTGCAAGCCGTGTCTTTTGCCCACATTGACGACCGCTTCCAAATTGACCAATTCCATTGTCGGGTTGATTGGAGTCTCCAAATAGATGCATACGGTTTCGGGACGGATGAATTTCTCAATTTCCTCTTCATTATCCATCCGAATTAAATCATGTTTTATATTGTATTTTTTCTCCATGATTTTCAACAAGCCGAACGTACAACCGTAAATCCCACGGGAACATAAGATGTGATCGCCCGATTGGGTGATATGAGTTAGAATGGCGCTCACGGCAGCCATCCCCGAACCAAAAGCCAAGGCAGCAGCACCATTTTCGATCGCCGCTATCCGTTCTTCCAATACACGGACGGTCGGATTCCCCAATCGGGAATAGATGTACCCATCCTCCCCGCCGGCGAAGCGGTTGCCGCCTTGCGCCGCATTTTCAAAAGAATAGGTCGAAGTTTGATAGAGAGGAACGGCAAGACTGCCGAAATGCTCTTGATCCTGATACCCTTCATGGATGACAACTGTATCTTTGTGAAGTGGTTGACCTTTCATTTCAATCCATCCTTTCTATTTCCTGAGTTGAATGCGCTTACATTCAGTCTACTCTATTTTATGCATGAAAGGAAAAGAGGCGGCTTCCACTTTAAGAATTCGTGGAAACCGCCTTATATATGACGACTTGATTTTTCCCATTGTGCTTAGCTTCATAGAGTGCTTCGTCCGCTTCTTGAAAAAGCTGTTGAAAAGACGGCTTATTGTCACGAGACCAGTCCCGCATGCCAATCGAGACAGTTACGCTCGGTTCAGTCGAGTTTGGAATGAGTCGGAGAAGTTGGTCGGCGAGGGCTTGTCCACCGGCAGCATCTTCGGAAGGAAAGTAAATGGCCATCTCTTCTCCACCCCATCTCGCGGCAAACCCATTTTCACCGACTTCCGTAAGGACTGTCCGGGAAATGTTCCGCAACACCTTGTCTCCGATTGCATGACCGTACGTATCATTGACCTTTTTGAAGTTATCGACGTCAATCATTAGGAAGACGCCTTTTTTGTCATGCGCCATTGAGCGTTCTATGACTTTATCCAAATAACTGCGGGTATAGAGCTTCGTCAGATTATCTTTATCGACTAGTTCTTGCAATTGATCGCGCAGCATTGAGTTGGAAAAAGCGAGTGATGAATGACCGATCAAGGAGCGCATCAATTTGAAACTGTCAAAGGGGAAGTAATATCTCTCTTTGTGAACGAGGATGACAAAGCCTATCATTTCCTCCTGGTTCATGATAGGAATGGCGATAAATGATTTGTAAGGAGCCTCTTCTCCCACCGCCACTTCGAAATTAGCGTCAAACACTTCCCTTTTTCCGCTGTCAAATTGGCATAGCGCATATTTAAGATACGGCCGGCATCTACTTTCCTGAAAAAAAGAAGTGCTCATATCCGAAGTAGAAAACCGTTCCCCTTCCTCCTTGAAAACAAACGCAAGTTCACTCGGCTTGAATGCACGGATCAATTGCCCTTTCAAAAAAAGGACCATTTCATCGAAATTCAAATTTTCGTTCAATTTCCTGGATGTTTCATTGACAAGCTGTAGATCGGCAATGAGTCGATGCGACTGATCGTATAGACTAGCATTTTCCAATGCGTTGCCAGCCGTATTTGCCACTACGCGAATAAAATCTTTCTGCATACTATTGAAGTCGAATTCGATCGGTGCCTGCAACTGCAGAACGCCGTAAATACCCTGCCTCCCCTTTATAGGGGCATTGACCAATGTCTTAGCGAGATCCTGTGCACGCTCCACGGTCAGCTCACCTGATAAAAACGCATCCAAAGCAGAAGGGCGTTCATTCGTATGGTCGAATAATTGATAGGCCCGGCTCAGCTCTTGCCTCTCATGGGAGAGCAACAAATCCACCTGGAATTCCGGAAATGATTCGGATACCGTCTGAACAATCGCATCCAGGATCACCCGGCTTTCCATCGTCGCATTGAATATTTCGGTGACATTGAATAATTGGCGGTAACTTTCTTCTTTCTTTTCAAGCAAATAAGTCTTTCTCACATTTTGAACGAGTTGACGGATCGAATTCTGTAATTCCCCCCAATAAGGTGAGGCAGCAAAAGCGCGAAGGCGATTGGTCGACTTGAGCAAGAGTAGGCCAATAGGCTCACCTTCCGTATTTCTAAACAAAATATAATCATCGGCGAAGGGATATCCTTTTCCCCGCAGATCCGCCAATATCTCTTCATCGGACTCGCTCCCGTATTCCCGTTTTGTCTCCATAGGAATGGACAAGGTAATGTTAGTGTTCGAGTCGTTTCCATTAAGCGGGATGAGGCTTTCATTATAATAAATGAAGAATTGCGAAGCCCGGATGCGAAAGTGCCGGTCTAGGATATTTCTCAGCGACTCAAACCATTTTCCATTAGAGTGCGCTTCCGCTTCTTCTGTCCACAAATCGAATAATTCACTTTTAATGGTTAGCATAGTCAATTGATGGTTCATACGCATTTATTCACCCCTACCCAATCAATTACGCCTCGGATTGTTTGCGTCTCCGCCGGAGGCTTTATCTTTACTCAGCTGTATTCCGATGAATAAAGATAAACGAACTCTCAAATTAGTAAGTCTGTATTAGAAATATTATAATACATTTGAACCATATTAGCGAGCGGGAAAACTAGTTGTTAATGCCTGTTTCGGTGATCCGATATATAGCTTGACTCTTTCCTACAATATTGTTATGATGTTCTTTGTGTAAAATAGTTGCAGCAGTTATGTGCTCCGGGTAGACCAGTCTATTCCTTATTGAAGGTGCATCGCGTAACCTTTTGGCTGCAAAGGCGAAGATGCAAGATGATAGAATGGCATTCGGAATGAACATATCTGGTTCTTATTTTACAAAATAAAACCAAAAACAGAGGAGGAGTCATTCATGGCTCGTTATACAGGTCCATCTTGGAAACTGTCCCGTCGTCTTGGTATTTCACTAAGCGGCACAGGTAAAGAAATTGAAAAACGTCCTTACGCACCAGGACAACACGGTCCTAACCAACGTAAAAAACTTTCCGAATACGGATTGCAATTACAAGAGAAACAAAAACTACGCTTCATGTTCGGCGTAAATGAACGCCAATTCCGTACGCTTTTCAACAAAGCAGGTAAAATGCCTGGTAAACACGGTGAGAACTTCATGATCCTTCTTGAAACTCGCCTTGACAACGTTGTATATCGCTTGGGTCTTGCACGCACACGCCGTGCGGCTCGCCAACTCGTTAACCACGGCCACATCCTAGTTGATGGAAAACGCGTGGACATCCCATCATTCAGCGTAAAACCAGGTCAAGAAATCTCTCTTCGTGAGAAATCTCAAAACCTTGATGTCATCAATGAAGCAATTGAAGTGAACAACTATGTACCTGACTATGTAACATTCAACAAAGATACAAAAGTCGGTCAATTCGTTCGTCTTCCAGAGCGCAGCGAACTTCCTTCCGAAATCAACGAAGCATTGATCGTTGAGTTCTACTCACGTTAATTGTAAGCTGCATGATAAACCCCAGAAACTTTTCGTTTCCGGGGTTTTTTGTGAATTATTTTCCGGTCAGCGCTCCCCCACTGAATGGCAGATTCCACGCCTTCCTCTTCGTTATTGCGCCAGCTCTTTGTATGCTAATACTTTAAGAGCCAGCATCTCTTCCTCTGTCAGCCGACTTTCCATCTTGTTCAAGAGTTCCTGTTTGTCCTCCACAGACAGACCTGTTGCCGCTTTTGACTGCAATTCCTGAATCTCTGTCATATCGAATTTCTTCAATAGAACCCGCACAGCTTCCTCTTTTGTATGAAATGGTAAATTGGCGTTCTGGGCATTTTTACCCTCATCCAAAAATGCTTTCAGCTGCGGATCATTATGGACCTCTTGCTTAATCGCTTCCAGCTGCCCGCTATTTTGGAGTTCGACCGCCACTTGGTCCATCACTTGGTCAGCGATGAGTTTCGTTCCGAAATAGTAGACCCCTGAGCCGATCGCTATGACCATGATGACAAACACGATGAGTATCTTCATTAATTTTTTCAATTGGATCCCCTCTTTCTGATCTCCTATATCTAAGGACGTCGGATCAATGATGTAAGTTCAGTCAGCACAGCATCAAATGGTTGCTCTTCCCCCTTCAATCGGAAGTCGCGAAACGGATTGCCGCCTTTTTTCATTCGCTCCAAAACAGCGGGAATGGGGAAGAATGCAGGCTTTAAAGAGGACGTCACTTCTTCCCACCGGAGCGGTGTCGCCACCAGGCCCAGGTCATTCCCTCTCGGTGAGTACGGCGCAACGATTGTCTTTCCTTCATGGTGCTGTACATAGTCCAGATATAATTTATTACCACGTTTCTTTTTTAATCTCTCCGTCGTAAACCATCCGGGCTCTTGCTCACATAGAAAGTCACAGACGAATTTGGTGAACACCCTTGTTTCATCATAAGAAAACCGATTATGCGGTATCGGGATATAGACTTGCAATCCTTTGCCGCCGGATGTTTTGATGAATGAATCGAGCTGAAACTGATCAAAGATCGCTTTCATCCTCAATGCCGCCTCGATTGCCAATCCAAATTCCTCTACGGAAGGAGGGTCCAAATCAAAGACGATTTCAGTAGGAAACTTCGTATCGATTGTCTGGAACGGGACATGGAATTCAAGCGCGAGTTGATTGCCAAGCCAAAGCAGCGATTTCACATCATTGCAAACGATATATCGGATATCCTCATCCAATTCGGTTTGAATGAAGTCTGGCGTATAATCGGGCGTGTTTTTTTGGTAAAAGCGTTCCCCCGGCACGCCATGAGGATAACGGATGACCGTCAACAAACGATTTGTTAGAAATGGAAGCATGAATGGAGCTGCTTGTTGCAAATACAACAAATAGTCGTCCTTTTCCACGTCAAGCCGGGGCCAAACCGGTTTATCGGGATGGGTCACTTGAATGTTTGGAGGTAACGGGAATAATTGGCGTGACATAAGCAGCCATTGTATTGCTTCCGGCTCAATTTCGAAATCAAAGCTGTGGAACCTCGGTTCCCGCAAGTGCTTCCCGTCAAAATCGATACAAGCTATTTTCACACAAATAGATGGAACCAACTTCCAGCTCGTTTCGGATATTTGCACTCCTTTAGTCTGAAACAGTACCCGTAACGTCTTCGCCTCTTCTTCCGAAAGTCCATGGAGAAAGTTGACCACTTCTACGAGCTCCCCGTTTTTGTAAACAGCCCCTGTAAAATAGCCGTTCATTTTATCATATTGGGTGACGATGACGTTGACAAGTCTCCAGTTTTTCACTTTTATCCAATGAGGAGATCGCGATCCGCCGTTCCAAACGCTCGAACTCTTTTTGGCAACAATCCCTTCCCCTTGGTTCTCGGTGATCTTTTCCCATAATGGATGCGGATCTTCAAATGATTCAATGAGTTGAATCAGGTTGCCTGTGTCCGGTTGAACCGCGTCCAACACCCCAGCATTTGCAAACAGCTTCTTCATTATGGTTCGCCGTTTCTGCAAAGAAAAATTCGTTTGCTCTATCCCTTTATATTTCAAAAGATCGAACACAATATAATGGCAAGGGAAATCTTTCATATGCTTATTAATGACCTGCTCGTTTCGCATTCGCCCTCTTGTCTGCACAATGGAAAAGTCGCTTTTGAAAGAGTTGACCAAATGAACGAGTTCACCGTCCAACGTCAAAGGAAGATGAAGAGCCAACCGGTCGTGATTTTCCTTGCAGAAGTCCACCAGTTCCGGAAAAATTTTATTTAACACATTGCCGTTTCTGCTAAGTAGCGTAACGCCGTTTGTTTCCCAAATAAGGATGCAGCGAAATCCGTCATATTTGGCTTCATACGTCCAACCTTTTCCGACCGGAATTGTTTCAGACGTCGTCAGTAGCATCGGTTTCATTTTTTCGCCCCCTGTTTATAATTAGTTTTTGATCGTCTGTCCCTCTTATACATAGGAATGAACAGAACTTCCATACTATAAAAAAGGAAAGCGGGTGAAGGATTTGCATACGGTTTGGAAAGGAAGCATCAGTTTCGGATTAGTCAATATCCCGATTAAACTCCATGCAGCGACCGAAAATAATGACATCAAATTGCGACAACTGCATAAGGAATGCCATTCTCCCATCAATTATCAAAAAGTCTGCCCTGTTTGTGACAAAGAAATCAATAATGAAGAAATCGTGAAAGCGTACGAATACACAAAAAACAAATTTGTTGTCTTGGATGATGAGGACTTGGAGAAATTGAAGAAGGAAAATGAAGATAAAGCCGTAGAAATAATCGATTTCGTTAAGCTGGAGGAAATCGATCCAATTTATTTTGAGCGGAGTTACTTCATGGCTCCCGATAGCGGAGGAGGAAAAGCGTACTCTCTCCTGCGAAAGACGTTGGAGGATTCAGGAAAAATCGGAGTTGCCAAAATTATCATTCGCTCCAAGGAGCAACTGGCCGTTGTCCGAGTATATAAAAATGCGTTATTAATGGAAACGATCCACTTTCCTGATGAAGTCCGAGATGTACAGGATGTACCGAATCTTCCGGGCGGCGACACCATTGTCCAAAAAGAATTGGACACGGCTCTTCTATTGGTCGATCAACTGACGACCGCTTTCGAGCCTACCAAATATACCGACGATTACCGTACCGCGCTCATGGAATTGATTGAGGAAAAGAAATCCGGCAACGCCACTGTCTCAGCAACTGAGAAACAGCCTGCCGCCCCTTCCAACGTCACCGATTTGATGGCAGCGCTCCAAGCGTCACTTGATAAAACAAAAATGAAAAAACCTGCTCCGCGCAAACGGGCAGCTGCGAAGAAGAAGGCATAAGGGTCCCGGCTTGGGGCCCTATTTTGCTGCTTGAATGTTTTGCTTGCACTCAAGTGTCGTTTGCTTACAGTTTAGCGCAATTTGATTGCACCCGTGTCCGGTTTGATTGCAAGCTGGAATGTTTTACTTGCACATACAGATTTGCTTGCACTTTAACCCAACTTGCTTGCAGTCCACTGCGATATGATTGCACTCACGCTGGTTTTGCTTGCTCCCGAACAAGTTTCCTAGCACAGACCAGCCGCTTCCTTGAACCCCCTATTTTGCGTCATGCACTTTTCCCCAGGAATCTTCCTTCCAGCTATAAGATTCCAAGTTTTCTGCGTTTCGCTCCTGAAAAAATGATATAATTCATGAAACGACCCATAATTTCGTTCGGAAAGGTGACTTCGTCTATGCTTGAGAAGCCTTCGGGCATGACCAGGGGAGCGGAAAGTATTATCGACTCCATGGAAAAACAGCAACAATTGTATCGAAGGACATTATTCATCGTCGTTCTGTCTCAAATATTCGGAGGAGCCGGACTGGCGGCTGGTATTACGGTTGGTGCCCTGCTCGCCCAAGATATGCTGGGAACAGATAGCTACGCTGGCGTTCCGGTCGCTATGTTCACGCTCGGCTCGGCAGTCGCTGCCTTTTTAATCGGCAGATTGTCTCAGCGCTCTGGGAGGCGACTTGGATTGGCAGCCGGGTTTTTCGCCGGAGGTATTGGAGCAATCGGTGTCATTCTTGCCGCAATGTCGGATAGTATCATCCTTTTGATGTTCTCGCTCTTGATCTATGGTTCTGGTACGGCAACCAATTTACAAGCCCGCTATGCGGGAACAGATTTGGCTGGCCCGAAACAAAGGGCCACTGCGGTGAGCATTGCCATGGTATCTACTACACTCGGTGCTGTCGCGGGACCGAATCTTGTGGGTGTCATGGGACAATTCGCTTTGACTATCGGGATTCCTGCGTTAGCCGGGCCGTTTATTCTCGCGACAGCAGCCTTTCTATTAGCAGGCACGGTTTTATTTCTCTTCTTACGGCCTGACCCATTTCTGGTTGCTAAAGCGATTGCTGCTGAACGAAATACTGACGCGAGCCCGCTCCAAACCGAGTCACTCAATAACAAACGAGGTATTGCGATTGGCGCCATGATAATGCTGCTCAGCCAAATCGTGATGGTGGCCATTATGACAATGACCCCGGTCCATATGGGGCATCACGGTCACAGTTTGCGTGCGATCGGCTTTGTCATTGGCATACATATTGGTGCCATGTACCTTCCTTCCCTCTTAACCGGTATGCTTGTCGATAAAGTCGGAAGGAACGCCATGGCAATTGCTTCAGGATTCACACTTCTCGCGGCAGGTCTTATGGCGGCTTTCGCACCTGGGGACTCGGTTTTTTTGCTCACCATCGCGCTTGGACTCCTTGGACTCGGCTGGAATTTTGGACTCATTAGTGGAACAGCGCTTATCGTAGATGCGACCCATCCGCAAACTCGCGCAAAAACACAAGGCTCGCTCGATGTATTGATCGCTTTATCGGGGGCTTCCGGAGGAGCTTTATCTGGAATGGTTGCCGCCCAAACAAGCTATGCAACGCTTTCCATCGCAGGCGGCGTTTTATCATTGCTGCTCGTCCCCGTCATCTTTTGGGCGGGAAGAAAAAATATGAATGTAGTTGGGGTGAAAGGATGAAACTGATATCGATTTGCCCGAGCAATACCGAAGTGCTCGGCTATCTTGGATTGGAACATCTGTTGGTCGCCATTGATGATTATTCGGATTGGCCGCAAGCAGTCAACTCCTTGCCTAGGTTGGGACCCGATTTGTCGATTGATATGGATAAATTGGAAACGTTTAAACCGGATTTGGTAATTGCGTCACTTAGCGTTCCGGGAATGGAGAAGAATGTGGAAGAGTTGGAGAAGCGTCAGATCCCACATATTGTTTTGGATCCGCAAAGTCTCGAGGATATAGCGGACAACCTTTTAGCAGTCGGCAAAGCGTGTGGCATTGAAGAAAAAGCGGAACAGATCAAAGCGGACTATCTGCATTTCATTTCTGAGATGGAAAAGCGGGCCTCCTCTGTTCCGGATCGCCCATCCTTATATTGGGAATGGTGGCCGAAGCCGATTTTCACTCCGGGTCAAATCAATTGGTTAACGGAAATCAGTGAAATCGCCGGCGGGTTGAATGAATTCCGTGATGTCGAACTCGCCAGTGTCCAAACCGATTGGGATGACGTGCTGAAACGGAATCCCGACCATATTCTGTTGGCATGGGTCGGCGTCCGTGTGGATAAAGTGAAAAAAGAAGTAGTCTTAAAACGACCCGGTTGGAAAGAGATGGACGCCGTTCAGCAAGATCGGATCGATATAATGGAAGAAGCCTTATATTGCAGACCCTCTCCAAGACTGCTTGAAGGGGCATTTAATTTAGGTAACTTGCTACATCCAGAAACCTATCAGGATATGAAACTTCCTGCTTGGGTGACGAAATCATAAATAAAGAAGGGCTGTCCGGCAAATTGGATGGCCTCTTTTTGAATGGGAGCGCGTGTTATAAGCGCTTGGCACGGAATATGAGCGGCTCTCTGTCGATATAAGCGCTTGTCGAGATATATAAGCGCCACCTCGCACTTTTAAGCGGTTCTTTGAAACTATGAGCACCCATCCATTTTTATAAGCGCTTAAGAAAATTTATGAGCGCCATAAACCGAAATGAAAAAGGGAGCTGTCCAATACAGGATAGCCCCCTTTCCTTCATTTAATTAAACTTCACCATTTTATAATTTTTCTTCCCACGGCGGACGATGGTAAAGGCGTCATCCAAACGATCTGCCGCCCCCACTTCATACGCGGTATCCGTTACCCGTTCTCCATTCAAAGAAATGGCTCCGTTCGTCACGTCTTCGCGTGCTTGGCGTTTAGATGATGAAACCCCTGATTCGACAATGAAATCTACAATGTTTTTATCAGCTTTCTCCATCTCGAATGTCGGTACATCTTTGAATGCGTCTTTCATTTCATCCACAGTTAGAGCCTTCAGATCTCCACTGAACAATGCTTCCGAAATGCGGATAGCTTGATCGAGTGCTTCTTGCCCATGGATCAGGCGGGTCATTTCTTCCGCAAGCGTTTTTTGGGCTTTTCGTAAATGGGGTTCTTCCTGCACCGACACTTCCAACGCTTCGATTTCTTCCCGTTTCAAGAAAGTGAAGATTTTCATGTACTTTATGACGTCCGCATCTGCCGTATTGATCCAGAACTGGTAGAATTCATATGGAGATGTCTTTTTCGCATCAAGCCAAACCGCTCCGCCCGCCGACTTTCCAAATTTCGTGCCATCCGCTTTCGTGACGAGCGGAATCGTGATGCCGAACGCTTTCGCTTCCTCGTCATGTGTTTTCCGGATCACTTCAAGGCCGGTCGTAATATTGCCCCACTGGTCAGACCCGCCGATTTGGACACGGCAGCCGTAGTTTTTGTATAAATGATTGAAGTCCGCTGCTTGGATGAGCATGTAGGAGAACTCCGTATAGGAAATCCCTTGCTCCAAACGGGACGCAACGTTATCTTTCGCCAACATGTAGTTGACACTCAACAACTTACCGAAATCACGTAAAAACTCGATGAGAGTCATCGAACCGATCCAGTCGTTATTGTTCACTAATTGAGCGCCATTTTCAGAATTAAAATCGAAAATCATTTCCAACTGGCGTTTGATGCCTTTGACATTTTCCGCGACTTGCTCTGTCGTCTGCAGCTGCCTTTCCTCAGACCGGCCCGATGGATCCCCGATCATCCCGGTGGCTCCACCGACGAGCAAGATCGGGCGATGGCCATGCATCTGAAAACGGCGCAATGTTAGCAAAGGCACGATATGTCCGATGTGCATACTGTCCGCTGTCGGGTCCACACCGCAATATAGGGCAATTTTCTCTTCATTGAGCACCTTTTCTAGGCCTTCTTCATCGGTTTGCTGATAGAGCAACCCTCTCCACTTTAAATCTTCCATCAATTCATTTTTCATTCAGAAAACCTCCTAGTAAGTATGTAGCCTGTTTCTATGACGAATGCGGATTAGAACAATTTCGCACTGCGTCATCACTGATCGTGCTTAGGAAATAAAAAAGTCCCCACACGATCCGAAACGAATCATGCAGGGACGCTAATTTTAAATTAACGCGGTACCACCCGGCTTGAGAATTAATTCTCCACCTCAAAAGCGCCATAACGCCGCGCCTGCGCACACTCCAAAGCTGTAATTCGTAAACGATGTACCGGACAGCTTGCACCAACCGCTGCCTCTCTCTACGGATCGACCGTCACTACTCCGACTTTTTCAATATGTGAAAAATATACATTCCCTATTGTAAATGAATTTCAGAAGTTGTCAACATTATCGTGAGCCTGCAAAAAATTATGGTATAATTATTGAAGATTTCAGGGGGTAGATCTATTTGAGCGAACAGAAAAAAAATCGGCTTGATCTAATAGAAGAAAAACTGGAGGAAATGAATCAAACCAAATGGGCCAAGCATCTGCGTATCACTTCAGGAGTACTTTGGAATCTCTTGATCTTATTTCTAATCTTTGGTTTGACATTCACCGTTTTCGCCGCTTCCGTAGGTGCTGGTTATTTTGCATCTCTTGTTTCGAAAGAACCACTGCGCCCGAAAGAAGAGATGCGGGCAGCGATTTTCAATTACGAAGAGACGTCGGAAATTTATACGAACGGCCAGTATCTAAGAAAAGTCAGTGCGGACATTGAGCGAAAAGAGACTCGGTTGGAGGATGTCTCCCCGCACGTCATTGATGCAGTTATGGCGACAGAGGATGAGTACTTCAACAAGCATAACGGGATCGTGCCAAAAGCAGTTTTCCGAGGGCTTTTTCAAGATGTTACGAACTCGGATAGCCAAACAGGCGGTTCCACTCTAACGCAGCAGCTAATTAAAAACCAAATACTGACCAACGAAGTTTCATATGAACGGAAAGCGAAAGAGCTTCTCCTTGCCATGCGTCTTGAGCATTTTATGAAAAAAGACGAGATTCTCGAAGCTTATTTGAATATTATTCCATACGGAAGAAACGCAAATGGGACCAATATTGCGGGCATAGAAGCCGCAGCGGAAGGAATCTTCAATAAAAGTGCAAAAGACCTTACGTTGCCCCAAGCAGCTTACATTGCTGGGATACCACAAGCGCCTTTTGCCTACACACCATTTTATAATCGAAATAGAGGCTTAAAGGAACCCGAATATTTACAACCGGGTATCAATCGAATGAAAACTGTTCTTTTCCGGATGAAAGAGACAGGCTATATTACTAAGGAACAATACGAGGAAGCGATTGCCTACGATATTACGAAAGATTTTAGGGAGCCAAGTATCCCATCAAATGAACATTATCCATATTTGACGGAAGAAATTCAAAGACGAACAGTTCAAATCCTTTCGAAATTGATTGCCGAGAAAGATGGAATCGATCCAGATCGGCTTGAAGTGGAAACCAAATTGAATGAAAAGTATATGATTATGGCAGAGCGCTCCATGAGAAACGATGGATACCGAATTTTCGCAACGGTAGATCTCGAGCTATATGATGCCTTGAACGAAGTGGCCCAAAATTATGACCGTTATGGATATACGTACACGGATGAAAAGAAAAATAGCGAAACGGGCGAAATGGAAATTGTTAAATATCCGGTCCAAGTGGGAGCGATGTTGCTTGAAAATAACACGGGCAAGATCCTCGCATTCGTCGGGGGGCGCAATCACGGAGAAGAAGCTGTCAACCACGCTACCCAAAGCTTCAGGCAGAATGGATCGACGATGAAACCGCTAGCCGTCTTTGCGCCTGCTATTGAATATGGTTTCATCGGTGCAGGAAGTCCTGTTGTGGACATCAAGTTCAACTGGAGTGGCTGGAAGCCCGTCAACTTCCTCAGCAACCAGGAACTCGGAATCATTTCGGCAAGACAAGCCCTTGCCTCTTCCCAAAACCTTGCCACCGCGCGATTGTATCGGAACATTCTAGACCGTCGTCCGGCAGAGTTCTTGCAGAAAATGGGCTTTTCCAATTTACAGGATGTCGACTATGAGAATCCATCCTTTTCCTTAGGGGCCATGCGTATCGGAACGACGGTTGAAGAGAACACCAATGCGTTCGCAACGTTTGCAAATGGCGGTAAATTCATCGATGCGTATTTAATAGAGAAAATCGAGGACCGGGAAGGAAATATAGTTTATCAGCATGAATCCCAAGCGGTTGACGTGTTCAGCCCGCAGACCGCCTATATCATTACGGATATGTTACGAGACGTACCGAAGTATGGAACTGCAACAAATATGAGGAATCATTTGAATTTCAATATTGATATTGCGGCCAAAACAGGAACAACCGATTCGTATAGTGATTCCTGGCTAGTCGGTTATAATCCGAACATTTCTCTTGGCGTATGGATGGGTTATAAATATCAGACCCTATCCTTGCAAGGACCCGGTAACCGAAGCTACGGAACGTCAAATATACGGACAACGACGCTTTTTGCTCAACTGCTGAATGCAGCCTATAAGACCAAACCGGAATTGATAGGAGCTAATGCTCGTTTCCAACAACCAGAAGGTGTTGTCAGCAGATCGTTCTGTGGCATTTCAGGATTGGCACCATCAGCAGCCTGCTCGTCTGCCGGTCTGGTGAAAAGCGATCTCTTCAACGCACGTGTCATGTTGCCAACCAAGCCGGATGATAGTATCATCGCCTCTTCATATGTGACAATCAATGGCAATCGATACTTGGCTCATCCGACTACTCCGCCTGAATTCGTCTCTTCGGGTGGTGTCGGGGTAAATAGTGAGTTCATCGAAAGGATGCTCGGACCACTGAAAGGGGAGGCCTCAAAATTATTCCCTGCCAATTCAGGGTTTTCCTCCAGAGTAGTAAGCGGTGCGGTCTTCCATGCAGATGGCGCCCCACCTGCCCCTGTCAGTGCATCAGTTAATGGAGGAACGCTTCAATGGAGCAATTCCCCATCGAATGATGTCGTAGGTTATTATGTATACCGAGGGGGAAGCCGTATCGGGGCAGTCCCAAGCTCAGCTGCCAACACGTACCCAATTAGTGGAGGATCTTATTATGTAGTGGCCGTAGACATTACAGGCAAACTATCGGGACCTTCCAATGTGATTTCGGCAGAGACGGAAACACCTCCGACACCAGATCCAAATGATCCACCGGTAGCCGATATTCCGACCGATCCAGGTCCAGGCACTTCCTCTGGCGACCAAGACAAAGGAAATAGTGGAGAGAACGGTGGAAATGGGCAAAACGGCAATAGCAGCAATGGGAACCAAGGTAACCCAGGGAACGGGGACTCTTCTCCCAACTAAACCGAGTCAAAATAAATAACATAGGGATCGTCCTACAAGCTGATAAAAGACTTGCAGGACGATCCCTTTTCACATGAAAAACGGGGCTGTCCATTTTTGGACAGCCCCACATTCTTTAATCTTCCATTGTGGATAGATCGCCTGTCGGCAAGTTCAATTCCCACGCCTTCAGCACGCGACGCATAATTTTACCACTTCGCGTTTTCGGTAATTTTTCCTTAAATTCGATTTCTCGCGGCGCAGCATGCGCGGCAAGCCCCTTCTTCACAAATTGCTTGATGTCTTCTTCCAATTCTTCAGAAGGCTCGTACCCTTCGTGGAGGGCAACGAAGGCTTTGATGATTTCCCCACGGACCGGGTCCGGCTTTCCAATAACACCCGCCTCGACTATCGCAGGATGTTCAAGCAGTTTGCTCTCCACTTCAAATGGACCTACCCGCTCACCGCTCGTCATGATGACATCATCCACACGTCCTTGGAAGAAGAAGTATCCGTCTTCATCCATATAAGCCGAATCCCCGGAAACATACCATTCCCCATTCAAGAAGTAAGAATCATATTTTTCTGGATTGTTCCAGATTTGACGCATCATAGCCGGCCAGCCTTTCTTGATCGCCAGGTTGCCCATCCGGTTCGGAGGCAATACGTTACCTTGATCGTCTACAATCGCCGCTTCAATGCCAGGTACCGCTTTTCCCATGGATCCCGGCTTAATCGGCAAGCACCCGAAGTTGCATATGGTTTGTGCTCCCGTCTCAGTCATCCACCATGTATCATGGATCCGTTTATTGAAAACTTCCATTCCCCAAC
The DNA here is from genome assembly GCF_047228905.1 of Sporosarcina sp. 179-K 3D1 HS. Classification (NCBI taxonomy): domain Bacteria; kingdom Bacillati; phylum Bacillota; class Bacilli; order Caryophanales; family Caryophanaceae; genus Sporosarcina; species Sporosarcina sp. 179-K 3D1 HS. The sequence continues at coordinate 331,513 of NZ_JBFEGI010000002.1, read as the reverse complement.
GAATGACTTCCGGGTTGAGCGGTTCACCGACTGACAAAATATGACGGAGTGAAGACAAGTCATATTTGCTGAACGGACCATCCCCAGCCCCCATGAGCATCCGGAATGCAGTTGGAGCACTATACCACACGGTTACTCCATATTCCTCGATCGCCTCATACCAACTATCTGTTGAAAAGCGGCCACCCAATACCAAACTGGTAGCTCCGACGAGCATTGGGCCAAAGATGCCGTAAGCAGTTCCCGTTACCCAACCTGGATCGGCGGTACACCAGAATATATCTTCATCCTTCAAATCAAGAACCCAGCGCGTAGTTTGCAATTGTTGTACCATCGCCTCCTGGACATGCAGGACGCCTTTCGGAGCTCCAGTCGAACCTGAAGTGTAATGAAGCAGAGTCGGATCTTCCCTCATCATCCATTCCACTTGGAAATCAGCAGAAGCTTCTTTTATTCGTTTGTTGAAATCTATAAACGGTCCTTCTTCTTTAATCCCTTCCCCTACCAGGAAAACTGTTTTTAAATGAGGTAGCTTCTCAAGAGGCACACGACTCAATAGTTCCGGTGTCGTGACAATCGCTTTCGCTTCACTGTCCGCCAGCCGATCGTACACGGCCCCTTCCATGAAAGCTTCAAAAAGCGGACCAACAATCGCACCAATTTTCAATGCTCCGATCAATGAAAAATAGAGTTCAGGTGAACGAGGCATGAAGATGAAAACCCGATCCCCTTTTTCTAACGTCGAGAAATTCCGCATGACGTTCGCAGCTTTATTCGTCATTCTCTTCATCTGGTCATACGTATAGGCTTCTTTCCGATTCGCGTCTTTATAATAAAGTGCAACTTTGTTTTTCCGATAAGAATCCGCATGACGATCAACAGCTTCATGTGCGATGTTTACCAGGCCAGTCTCATACCAGCTAAATTCCTTTTCCACATCGGACCATTTAAAACTTTTCGCCGTTTGATCGTAATCCGCTAGTTGGTAATCTCCGTCAAATCTTGGCAGCGCTTTCATCACCATTTAAAACCATCCTCTCTATCTTACAGTCTGACATATTTTACATTGTACACCAATTCACTATGTTTTGGCTATTGAATCTATTTACTTTTCTAATTGTTTTTACATTGTCGGTTTCTGTCGCTATATTTTTGCCTTTTTCATGTATACTGGATTTATGTGCAAATTAAAGCAAGGTGGTGAAACTATTGGAGCACATAAAAACATATAATGCGATGGAAGTTAAGCACAAAAACGGAAATCTGCTTATTGAAGGTCCCATCTCGCCGGAAGAGTTAGCTAGCTTGGACTTTCATGAGGACTTGGTCGCTTTCAGGCCCCCTGCCCAGCAACATCAGGCCATCGTCGGGATAGCCGGTTTGCCGGAGGGACGGATCATCATTGCACGGGAAGGCGATCAGATCGTCGGCTATGTTACCTACCTATACCCCGACCCGCTTGAAAGATGGTCTCAAGGAAATATGGTAAACCTGATAGAATTGGGAGCGATTGAAGTGATTCCGAAATACCGGAGCGGCGGTATTGGCAAAGCTATGCTTCAAGTGTCCATGATGGACGATGCAATGGAGGATTATATCATCCTGACAACGGAATATTATTGGCATTGGGATTTGAAAGGAACAAAACTGAATGTTTGGGAATACCGAAAAGTGATGGAGAAAATGATGAAAGCAGGGGGAATGGAATATTTTGCAACGGATGATCCTGAAATCAGCTCCCACCCTGCCAACTGCTTAATGGCCCGGATCGGAAAACGAGTGGATCAGGAATCCATCCAACAGTTCGATAGTTTGCGTTTCATTAATCGATTCATGTATTGAAATAGGGGGAATTTGAATGCTGATCGAAGAAATCATGAACACGGACGTCATCACCTTAAAACAGGATGATACTGTCAAAGATGCCCTTCAAATCATGCGGGAAGAGCGGATCCGGCATATACCAATTGTTACGGCAGACGGTGAAGTGGTCGGAATCATATCGGACCGCGATTTGAAGACGAATACACCTTTGAATGGGCAAGAAAAAGTACATTATGACATGCCATTATGCGATATTATGACAAAAAATCCAATCGTCGGCCACCCGATGGATTTCGTCGAAGAAGTGGCGGTCCTATTCTACGAACACCGGATCGGTTCATTGCCGGTCGTCACGAATAACCAGTTAGTCGGCATCATAACGGAAACAGATCTACTATATAAATATATCGAACTGACCGGAGCCCACCAGCCCGGTTCACAAATTGAAGTGCGGGTTCCGAACCTACCCGGAATCCTGTACGAAGTATCCAAAGTCTTTCATGAACACAAAATAAATGTCCTGAGTGTGCTTGTCTATCCTGACAAAGAAAATGAGTCTAACAAGATCCTAGTTGTTCGGATCAAAACAATGAATCCCCTCCCAATTATCGAAGGTTTGAAAGAAAGCGGATTTGAAGTGCTTTGGCCGAATGTCCCGGGGATTGACGTATGAAAAAAGACGCGGTCTTCATATTTTCCGAAGATCAACTAGGATACTCATTTTCAGACACGCATCCATTTAATCAAAAACGGATCGTTATGACACTTGACCTGTTGAGAAAAATTGGTGCGATTCAGGATAGTGATATAATAGCACCTCGCATGGCGACAGATGAAGAGCTGCTTCTCGTACATGATGCGAAGTTCATTGATGTTGTCAAAAGGGCGGGAAAAGGCGAATTGCGAGAAGATGTGGCAAGCATTTACGGAATCGGGACAGAGGACACCCCTATTTTTCCGAATATGCACGAAGCGAGCGCCATGCTGGTTGGCGGCACGTTGTCTGCGGTGGAGCAAGTTATGGAAGGACATTCGAAATATGCAGTGAATTTGGGCGGCGGTTTGCATCATGGGTTCCAAGGACGGGCTTCCGGTTTTTGCGTCTATAACGACAGTTCCGTCGCAATCAAATACTTGCAGGAAAAATACGGAGCGCGAGTGCTCTATGTAGATACAGACGCCCACCACGGTGATGGCGTTCAATGGACATTTTACGACGATCCGTCCGTTTGTACCTTGTCGATCCATGAAACAGGCCGCTATTTATTCCCAGGCACAGGGAATATAACGGAACGTGGGAACGGTGCTGGGTATGGGACATCCTTCAACTTTCCGATCGATGCTTTTACGGAAGACGAGTCTTTCCTTTCCATCTATAAAACAGCCATGGAAGAAGTGGTGGACTTTTTCAAACCGGATGTCATTTTGACGCAAAATGGGGCGGATGCCCATTATTTCGACCCGCTCACCCATCTGTACGGCACGCTGGAAATCTATAAAGAAATTCCTAGGGTTGCACGGGAAATGGCTGAAACGTATTGTAATGGAAGATGGATCGCTGTCGGAGGTGGCGGATATGATATTTACCGGGTCGTCCCGAGAGCATGGTCCCATATTTGGTTAGCTATGAAGCAAATTCCCACTCCAACCGGACCGCTTCCTGAAGAATGGCTATCCACTTGGCAAAGCCATTCTCCGGTACCGCTCATTCCGACGTGGGAAGATCCTGATCCGCTTTATGAACCTATTCCGAGAAAAGAAGAAATCACGGAAAAGAATGCGCAAATGCTAGATCGGGCCCTACATATCATTCGTAATGAAAAGCAGAAAAAATAACTATATAAAGGGCTCTCTTTACACAAAATGTTCTGAAATCTAACATCATTTTAAGTATTGGGCAATTACCTCCGATTCCAGAAGATTCGATGGTAATTGCCCTTTTGTTTACTTATGGCATGTATTTAGTGGACTAGGGTCACTTTGATAAAGTGCCCCGCTCCTCAAGCCGGTACGGTAAAAAGACTTGCTGTTCCTCCACTTCTTCCCCGTTCATCAATTTTGTCAACAAACGCATGGATACAGCTCCGAGATCGTAAAGCGGCACTGCAATCGTTGTCAATTGCGGACGTACTATTCGGGCAAGGAGAGAATGTTCAAAGCAGATAATTTCGTAATCATCTGGAACGGATAATCCGGCGTCTCGAATCGCATTGAAAATACCGACAGCAATTACATCATTGCTTGCAAAAATGCCGGTCGGATTCCCCGGCAAGCCGCTGAGTTGATCCCATAATTCATATACATGTTCATACATGCCATCTGTTTCAATAATGTAGGATTCTTCCACAGGTAGACCTGCATCTTGGAGCGCCCGCAAATAGCCGGACTTTTTACAAATGGAGTTAATATCTCTCGTAAAAGGACCTGATATGAATAAAATCTGTTTGTGTCCATGCTGAATAAGCTTGGAGACTGCTTCATAAGCTGCTTCCTCGAAATCGATATTGACGGTCGGCAATTGATATTCAAAGTCCAAGGAACCTGCCAACACAATAGGGACGTTCGCAGTTGAAATCTCAGCCCGTACTTCGTCAGAAATAGAGTCACTCATGAAAATCAGGCCATCAACCTGTTTTCCGAGATGATCCTCCAATAGTTCGATCTCCCTTGTCGTCCGCTCGTCAGAGTTCGAAAGTAGTATATTATATTCATACATGGTCGCGATGTCTGCGATGCCCCGTAACAGTTCCGCGTAATAACTTTTCGCGATATCCGGAACGATAACGCCGACTGTCGTTGTTTTCTTACTGGCAAGGCCCCTTGCTACAGCATTCGGCCGATAGCCAAGACGTTCAATGACCTCCAGCACCTTTTTCCTCGTCGCGGGCTTGACGTTTTGATTGCCATTCACCACCCGAGAAACCGTTGCCATCGAAACATTCGCTTCCCTGGCAACATCGTAAATCGTTACAGCCATTTTTTCACTTTCCTTTCCTAGCTGCCTCTAGTATCCCCGATTCCATTATAAACAAAAAGCCGGAACCTTGAAAGTCCCGGCTTCGCGTCATGAAATAGTTTGGTACGATTTCATGAATTGTTGGATAGATTCATAAAACTCATCGAATTGTGCAATATCCATTTGTTGAGCCGAATCAGATAATGCAACTGCTGGATCAGGATGCACTTCTGCCATCACTCCATCAGCACCAACTGCAATTGCAGCTTTTGCGGTCGGAAGAAGTAAATCTTTTCTTCCTGTTGAGTGTGTCACATCCACGAATACCGGAAGATGCGTTTCTTGTTTTAAAATCGGTACAGCTGAGATATCCAATGTGTTCCGTGTAGCCCGTTCATATGTCCGGATGCCCCGCTCACAAAGCATGATCTCGCTATTCCCTTTGGAAATGATATATTCAGCAGCATTGATGAATTCATCAATTGTCGCCGCAAGACCACGTTTCAGAAGGACCGGTTTGTTCACCATTCCCGCTTCCTTCAATAATTCGAAGTTCTGCATATTACGTGCTCCGATTTGGATGACGTCGATATAGTCAAGGGCCTCTTCCAGATGCGTAGGCGTGATAATTTCCGTTACAACAGAAAGGCCTGTTTCTTCTGCCACGCGTTTCAAGATTTTAAGACCCTCCAAACCAAGGCCTTGGAAATCATATGGAGACGTACGTGGTTTATATGCACCGCCTCTAATCATCGTCAACCCTTTTGCTTTGATGGAGTGGGCAACCGCCAATACTTGCTCGTACGACTCAACTGCACATGGTCCGAAAATGAAGGAAGGCTTACCATCTCCAATTTGATGACCATTGATATTCACAATCGTATCTTCCGGCTTTCTTTTACGCGATACAAGCAATGCTTTCCGTTGCTCATCTTCCTGTATTTCAAGGGCTGACATGAAGATCCCTTTAAAAATCTGTTCCAATACACCATTCGGAAGCGGGCCGTCATTATAGGATTTTAGAAAATTAAGCATTTCCCTCTCACGGATCGGATCATATCTGTTAACACCCTGCTTTTCTTTCACTTTCCCAATTTCCTGAACGACAGCAGTCCGTTCATTAATTAAGTCCAAAATCTTGATGTTCAGCTCATTCACGCTATCGCGCAGCTGGTCTAGCTCATTCTGTCTCATCAGACATTCTCCTCCCCGTACCATATACGCCCTTTTCGAAACAGGGTTTCTATGTTACATTTTTAGATAATAGACCAAGTATAATGAATATTTATTGAAAAGTCACGTTATTTCTCTAATTAATTTGTACTTATGACTTTATTTTAGTCAATTTAAAGTCCAAAATCCTGCAAAATGAAGGTAAGGGAGTGGGAAATCCTGACGAACACATTATTCGCACTCGATATTGGCACGAGGTCCGTTGTGGGCATCATTCTAAAAGAAAGCGGCGGACAATTTCATGTAGCCGACCTCGTTTCGATCGAGCATCAGGAACGGTCCATGATTGATGGACAAATACATAATATATTGCGTGTAGCCGACGTTATCGTGGAAATTAAGAAGATGCTCGTGGAACGGCATGGCCCGCTGAAACGTGTTAGCGTCGCTGCGGCCGGGAGGGCTTTAAAAACCGCGGAAGGCTCCATGACTATTGATATATCTGGAAACAGCCTGATTTCCATGGAGGATGTGAACCGGCTGGAACTGGCTGCCGTTCAAAATGCCCAGCAGAAGCTGCTGTCTTCGGATGCGGTGAAACAGGATGATGACTATTATTATTGCGTTGGCTATTCCGTCCTTCACTATAAGCTGGAGGGGGAGGAAATTGGCAGCCTGATCGACCAAGCAGGACGCTCGGCTTCCGTTGATGTGATCGCGACTTTCCTGCCGCGCGTCGTCGTGGAATCGCTTCTGGCGGCTTTAAACCGCGCTGAACTTCAAATGGAAGCTTTGACACTGGAACCGATTGCCGCTATCAATGTCTTGATCCCCCCTTCCATGAGACGTTTGAATGTCGCACTTGTGGATATCGGGGCCGGAACTTCAGATATTGCCGTCACGGATGATAATACGGTCATCGCATACGGGATGGTGCCGCTTGCAGGCGATGAAATTACGGAGGAACTTAGCAATCACTATCTTCTGGACTTTCCGGTCGCAGAAGCCATCAAGAGACAGCTAGATTCATCCAACGAAGTGACCATCACAGATATTTTAGGTTTTGAACAGCAAGTGCCGTCTACCGATTTGAAGAATGTGATTGCTCCGGCAGTGAAGCGGCTCGCACAAGCGATCGCAAGTGAAATGATTCGCCTGAACAACGGTGTTTCTCCAAAGGCTGTAATGGTTGTGGGGGGTGGTAGCTTGACGCCCGGACTGACCGACCAGCTAAGCTCTGCATTGGATCTCCCCGGGAACCGGGTCGCTATCCGGGGGTCGGATGCACTGTCTGGCATCACGATGGAAACAGGCCTCCCCCCTTCTCCTGAACTGGTCACGCCGATCGGGATTGCCATTGCTGCAAAACGGGCACCGATCCATTACATGTCAATCACCGTGGATGGTAAAGTAATCCGATTGTTCGAGCTGAAAGAAATGACAGTCGGCGATGCCCTGCTGGCAGCCAATATCAAGGCGAACCAATTATACGGCATGCCCGGCCTCGGAATATCTTTTACAGTCAACGGAAAGAGCATCATTCTTCCTGGGGAACACGGTCGACCATCCATCATCCGGGTCAATGGTAAGGAAGCGGACATAAAAGATCTGATTTCTAACGGAGATACAATTGAAATCACCCTCGGAGAGAATGGAAAAGACGCCTCAGCGACTATTCGGGACTTGCTGGACGACGTAGAGCCCATCCATGCCGTGATAGACGGGGAATCCGTACGGCTGATGCCTGAAGCATACCGGAACGGGAACGCCGTCCATATAGATAACGAAGTACAGGATCATGATGAAATCACGATTTTCTATCCGAGAACAATAGCAGATGGAGCCGCAAGGTTGGGAAAACGGGATTTCGCCCAGCCAGTGTTCACTATCCAAGTAAATGGTAAGACGGTGACACTCAAAAGACAGGTAACACAATACCTTCTAGGCTCTGTACCGGTTTCCCCTTCCCATGTCCTGAAAGATGGCGATGAAATTACGATCCGGACTGCCACCTTGCCCACTGTGGCAAATATCGCAGAAGAACTCGGAAAGAAATTGGAGGAAATAGCGACTATCACCTTTAACGGTGAGCGCCTCCAGTTGAGTAAACCGCATCATGCTGTTACGCTGAATAGCCAGCCGGCCGACAGCCAATCAGTCGTCAAGCCGGGGGATCATCTGCAATTCATCCCTACTGGCCAAAGCGGATTCACATTCAGTGATATTTTCGCCTTTACCGACTATAAGCTCCCAGGCAGTTCAGCGAGCCAATATAAGTTGCTAAGGAATGGGGAGCCGATCGGATTTCGCGACACCATTTTCGGCGGCGATTCATTGGAGATCATACTTTATTAAACCAGGTCGTTTTTGAATCTTGCTAATTTCTCCATAAACATAAAAACAGGTGGGAAGCATTGGCACCCACCTGTTTTTTGATTACTTATCGAATTGATCTCACTTCGGTTCTTCAACCGAAATATGATTTTGGTTCGTGATCTTTTCTTTTCCGAAATTCTCGCTATTATCATAGGCGACATCACTGTTTCCAGTCTTCTGTTGATCAGTTTCTTCCATTTTCTTTACGACTGCTTCTTTTAAGGCTTCCCCGGTAGAAGTTGCCACTTCTTTCCCTTTTTCAAGCGTGGATTGAACGTAGTCAATCGCTTCCTCACCTTCAGATGAGACCGTTCCATCATCCATTGGTGCTGACGTTTTGGATGACATAGTTTTCACTTTGTCGACCAATTGTCCGGATTGTTCCTGGATCGTTTTAGTCAGCTCACCTGTTTTTTCTTTGGCGACTGTTGTCAATTCTGTCGCTTTTTGTTTTGCCACAGAACTCAGCTCGATACTTTTGTCCTTCAATTGCCCCGCTTGCGAAGAGAAGTCTTCACGCATCTCACTGCCCGTCTTCGGTGCTAGGAATAAAGCTGCGGCTGCACCGATCACTCCCCCGACTAAAGCGCCGAATAGGAAACTGCCAGTGCCCGAGCTGTCATCCTGATTGTAGAACGAGTCGGTCCGGCTACGATCATATTGGTAATTTGTAGGCAAATATGATGGCGCATCGCCAAAGGTGTTTTTATATTGTCCTGGATTGTACTGTGAATCATTGTAGTTCGGTTTTGTAATTTGTTCAGACATTTTCAATTCCTCCTATTTCAAATGACGATTTTTTATTGAAAGCGGTCTGCCGGACTGGGAAGTCTCTTTTGCCCTGCTACAGGCTCATACGTTGTCCAGCCGTCAGAAGATTCATTTCTCCGCTCCTTCACTTTTTCTAGAATTCCAAGCACGACATTGCTCCATTGGACGACTTGAGCAATCTTATCGCTATTCCGTTCGGCTTCGGTCGTAATCGAGTTGCTAACGCGCATGATCGATGAATTGAATCCATTGACAGATTCGCCAACGCCTTTCACCGCATCCACAACCGTATTCAGCTTCTCCGACTTTTCCTGGATGTCCTCAGCCAACTTGTTCGTCTTGTTCAATAGCTCGGTCGTTTCTGAAGTGATCCCCTCGAGTTGGGATGATAGCCCGTCCATCGTCTCAGAAACGGATTGCAATGTCTTTTTCAATGAAAACAGGGTCATTGCAAGGCTCACACATAAAATTAGAAATGCAAGGGCAGCGACGATGGCCGCTATGTACAATAAGTTCTCCAATGGCTTTACCCTCCTAAACAGCTATCCATAGCTTATAATTACCCTAATTTAAGGTAATATAAACATGAAGGTCTAACTATCCTCTTCGACACGCCTCCTTTAAATCCTCTATAATACGGCATTTGTTTTGGTGAATTTTTCGGACCGTAAAAGATGATAAAAAACGGAAAACAGCTTAATCCTTCGGGATTAAGCTGTTTCATCTTTTGCCATCTTATCTTTGAATGCATAAAGATATTTTTGGACATCTCCTGCGCCCATGAAAAGGTAGACAGCGTCATTGTGGTTGTCTAGCAACCGGACATTTTCAAGATCCAAATAAGTGGCGCCCGGTATTTTTTCCACCAGCTCATGAATCGTCAGGTTTCCAGACTTTTCACGCGCCGAGCTGAAAATATCGCATAAGTATACATGGTCAGCTGCGGACAAGGTTTCCGCAAACTGCTCCAATAATGCGGATGTCCTTGTAAAGGTATGTGGTTGGAATATGGCCACCAGTTCCCGGTCAGGATATTTTTGCCTTGCGGTTTGCAACGTTGCCCGGATTTCATTTGGATGATGGGCATAATCGTCAACGATGATCCTGCCATTGATGGGTGTGATGGAAAAACGTCGTTTCACGCCCAAGAATGATGACAAGCGTTCTTGAATAACATTTACCGGAACGCCTTCGTAATGGCATAATGCAATGACACCGAGCGAGTTCAAGATGGAATGATCCCCTGCTAACGGAATCGTGAACGTATGGTAATATTCATTGCGGACAAAGACGTCAAATGTCGATCCGTCTTCTGTTTTTATAATATTTTTCGCCGCGAAATCATTGGATTCTTCAAAACCATAGTAAACGACCGGCACATTAGCATGGATCCGCTGTAAATTCAGATCATCCCCACAGGCAATGAGGGCCTTCTTTACACGCAATGCCATATCGGAAAAAGCGTCCAAGACATCTTCCAAGTCTTTAAAGTAATCGGGATGGTCAAAGTCAATATTCGTCATGATGGCGTAATCGGGTTCGTACGCCAAAAAGTGACGCTTGTATTCACATGCTTCAAAAACGAAATAGTCGCTCTCCTCGACCCCTTTTCCCGTACCATCCCCAATTAGATAGGACGTTGGGGCAAAGCCTGACAAAACATGGGAGAGCAGGCCTGTCGTGGACGTTTTTCCATGGGAGCCAGTGACTCCTACGGAGATGAAATTTTTCATGTAGTTACCGAGAAAATCATGATAACGAATAATTTCGATTCCAAGTTCCGCCGCCCTTTTCAGTTCAGGATGATCATCGGGAAAAGCGTTTCCTGCAATAATAGTCATCCCATGATGTATATTATTTTCATCAAATGGAAATATTGGTATTTTCCGATCGCGTAATGGTTCTTCAGTGAAGAAATATTTTTCAACATCTGAACCTTGCACTTCATACGAAGAATCGTGAAGGATCTGGGCAAGTGAACTCATGCCCGATCCCTTGATTCCAACAAAATGGAACAATGTCATAATGCAACCTCCCAGGACCATTTCTGTTCCCTTAATAAATATCTTTTTTCATAAATAAAGGAAAGGCCAGCCTATTCCTTATATATTTTGTCAAGATCGTTTTCTGTCAAGTAGACATCCCTTGCCTTGCTTCCACGTTGGCCTGATATGAAACCTTGTTTCTCCATCCGGTCAATTAATTTGGCGGCCCGATTGTAGCCAATGCTAAAGTTGCGCTGCAAGAGAGATGTAGAAGCGCTGCCTTGTTCGAGGATGAAATGGCATGCCTCTTCATATAGCGGATCCTTTTCCTCCTCATCGGCAGCATGAGCCAAGAGGTCCTCCTGGCCAAATAAATATTCCGGTTCCGCTTCATTTTGAACATGTTCTATTATACGTTCAATCTCCTCATCCGTGACAAATGTCCCTTGTAGTCGGACTGCTGAGGATTGGCCATTCCCAATATACAGCATGTCCCCTTTGCCAAGGAGTCGTTCGGCGCCCGGGGAGTCCAGAATCGTTCTAGAATCGATTTGGGAAGACACCGAGAAAGCGATTCTTGTCGGAACGTTCGCCTTGATTGTCCCGGTAATGACGTCCACCGAGGGCCGCTGTGTCGCAATAATGAGATGGATGCCGCAAGCCCTGGCTTTTTGGGCAATCCGGCTGATGGATACTTCCACGTCCGCCGGTGCCATCATCATGAGATCCGCCAGTTCATCTATGACAATTAAAAGATACGGCATTTTCAATGAAAATTTACGGCTTTCGACAACTTGCCGGTTATAACGCTCAATATCCCGTACCCCGGCATGCGCCAAGAGTTCATATCGGCGTTCCATCTCTGCGACCGCCCATTTCAAAGCGGCTGTTGCAGCTTTGACATCGGTTATGACAGGACTGATCAGATGAGGAATTCCGTTGAACGGAGCGAGTTCCACCATCTTCGGATCGATAAGCATCATTTTCAGGTCAGTCGGCGCTGCTTTATAAAGCAGGCTGATCAAGATTGAATTGATACAAACGGATTTACCGGACCCTGTTGCCCCAGCAATCATTCCGTGAGGCATCTTCCGGAGGTCAATCGTCACCGGCTTGCCCGTCAAGCCTAAGCCTAGGACTGCTTCAAGCGGGGAGGAAGAATTCTGATATTCATCAGATCCAATCACTTCAGAAATTCGGACAGGACGGGTTTTCCGGTTCGGTATTTCAATACCGATTGAACTTCGGCCCGGTATCGGCGCCTGAATCCTGATGTCTTCCGCAGCTAGTGCCAGTTTCAAATCATCTGACAAGTTTCTAACTTTGCTTACCTTTGTGCCTTGGGCAACTGTTAATTCAAAACGGGTTACCGAAGGGCCTTGCACCGCTTCAATAACATTAGCTTGGACAGAGAAATGGGAAAGTGCGACTTCCAATTTCTCGGCTTGAGACTCCAGCCACTCCGTATCCTCAATTTGATTTTCAGGCGGTATTAAGAATTCCAGCGAAGGGAACGCGTAATATGGCGGTTCCTCCTCTTCCGGCTCCATTGTCGTCACAGCGACCGGTGGATCTTCCTGTACAACTTGAGTTTGAACGGGTTGGCTTTTCGCCTGCTTGAAAACAGCCGGTTGTTCCGGAACACTTCCGGACTCCATGACCTTCTCCATTTTCTCTTTATCCGATTTCAGCATCAATACATTAAATGGCACAATCCGCTCTTTACGATCGGGTTGTTCAAGCGATTCTTCCGGCATACTGACATCTACTGCCAATTGTTGCGGCTCTTCATGCATTTCATGTGGCGCTTCGATCATCTCGTCTAATCCTGGCAGCTTATGGACCATTTCTTCTGTGGGTTCAGCTGATTCGTGCATGGATAAATTAGACTCATCCTCTTTCTCTATCGGCACGTATAAGGCTCCCTGCCTCTCCGGTAGGTTTTCGGCAGATGTAAGTTCACTCTCTTCCATCAACTTGTGCGACGGTACTTGTTCTCCCTCGCCTTGCTGTACTGGAATCTCTTCATCCTGTCGTTCTAGCCGTTCCTCGTCCGGTTGCTTATCCATCAGCACGTTCGCCGTAAGCGACTCGTTTTGAATTGAATTAGACGTCGAAAACAATAGGGATTCATTTTCCGTAGTATGGTCGTTTCCTACTTCGGCAATTCCCGTCAATACATCCAAACTGGCCGAAATTTCTTCAGATACTGATTCCATCTCTTTCAGTTCGGTATCTATAGCAGTCCTTTGTTCAAAAGATGATTCCCATTTCTCCACTGCCGATTGTAGTGGAAACCTATCTATCTGATCTTCCTGTAGATTTTGATTTGCCATTGTTTCCGGTCTTTTAAAACCAAAAACCGGGGAAGGAATCTCTGTAGGTGAAAATGGTCTTCCGGACCGCTTAAATTCCGGTTTGGGTGGTGTAGACGGCATCTCCTTTTTCGTACTTTTCGGAGTTGCCATTTCATCACTTGCGCTTAATCCATATTTCAATGAAGATCCCGCTCTATGTATTTTCCCAGTTGTCGGCGTACCGGGCCATCTGTCATTCTTGTATAGCGGCACAGTTTCATAATCATCATCTTCACGTTCGATTATGGGGTCATACTTTCTTTTTTCCGACTGCCCTTCATCCTCTTCATTCCAGCCATAAATTTCGGCATCCGTAATAATCGGAAAGCGGAAGGACGGAGGAGACTTCGTTTCACTAGGCATTTCCTTCAATTGTTCTTGTTCTATTCTATCGTTTTCATATAATTTCTCATCATCTTCCGGGCCGAATAGCCGGTTAGCAATCTTTTTAAACCAACTCATACAATCACTCTTTTCGTGTCAATCAATCTATTTTAACAGGTCTGCTGCAGCTAAATCAAATCAATCCGAGAAACACGAAAAACGTACCAGACCGGTACGTTTTAGATTATGACAAGAGGTATGGAGTTCCTGGCTTTTCATCACTATTTAGTACAAGTATCCCCTTTTCAGACGGGGCATTTGGCAGTGCAAGTTCTTTTGCAGAACAGATCATACCTGAAGATGGAACGCCGCGTAGTTCCGCGTCCCGGATGACAAGTCCCGATGGCATGACAGCACCTACTTTGGCAACTACCACATTTTGATCGGCCTCTACATTAGGGGCGCCGCAAACGATCTGCAATGTTTCCTCCCCGACATCGACTGTACAAACACTCAGGCGATCTGCATTCGGATGTTTTTCTTTCGTCAATACTTTCCCAACGACAAATTTAGGAGAGAGGTCGATGTCCATCATATAATCAGAGCCATTGGCATGTATCGCTTTTTGAAGTTGATCCACAACCTCACTTGTTACCTCAATATTCCCTTCCCCCTTGATCGGCAAATAAGTCGACGCTTTAAATAGATTGGCACCGACCACTTCCCCGGTCTCTTCATCCGCAAGCCATGCAATATCTTGCTCCCTGCTAACGGTAATGGTTGTTGGATTTGTAGAAGAAAATTGGATGAGCAATACATCCCCTACACCAACCGGATTATAAAAAAGGTTCATTTTCATTTTCACTTTCGTTCCTTTCGCGTCACTCTATTTTTAGCCATGATAAAAATCGGCTCCAGTTTTCCGTCTTCATAAATGAAGGAAAGTGAGGTGACTGGCACCGATCCAATAGTAAAGAACTGCATCGTTAATTGAGCCAAGACATCATACCCTGTGTCGTTCCGTATATCTCCAATGATCAAAACATCTTGATGTGGGACAGAAACGGTCATATGGCCTTGGATCTTGCCCTCCATCTCCTTTAAAAACGCGCTATTCAAGATACGGCTTGCATCATAGCCATCATTGTTATTGACAAAATAATAAATATTACCGGATACCTCATCTTTTTTCATCGAGGTCGGAAGGGAACGCATACGGAACATGGCAGACTCCATGATTTCCGTTGCGGATAGACCAATGGACTCGACCATACTCTCATCAACCAAGCGATACGTGGTCCCGAGATCGAGTGCGTAATAGATTCGCGTTTCTGCCGTATGTTCTTTTGTCAAGAAACGTATCCCCGACGAAGTTTCCATTGGAAATGAAGTCGACCGGATGACTGGATAAATGGTAGACTCCCCATTAAAACCTTCCTCGTTCTCCTTTTCCATGGCGCTGAATGTTTCTTTAATTGTATAAACAACTTCTTCGATCGCTTGGTCTTTTTTCACTTCATACTTCGCAAGAATTTCGGGAAGTGAAATATCCATCCCTTTTTTCAATTCCATATGTTCCAACCGGACTTTATCAGTTTTTCGATCAAAGTGCCATTGAAATTTTTCGGATGGCAATCGTTCTTTCAACAGCTCTACTAGTTGCCCTGATTTCATATCCCATCCACCTTTCTAATTTATCGTACGACTTTACATACAAGAAGAAGTCGATTGGCAGCAAATTCAATCCTGCTCAACCGACCGTACAATTTCCATCATTTTTCCCAGATCCGTTTCCATATTCCTCTTTTTTGCAACGGTGGTCATCTTAGCCCCGCCTACACTTGCAATTAATTCAAAGTCATCCTTGCCACTTTTTACAATAGCGGCAAAGCCGAAATTACCGGCTTCTTCAAATGTAGATTCTTCCATGATTTCATTACTTTGCTCCGCCTTCAAAAGGTCGTAGAAGAGCTTACTATCCTTTTCTTCATTCGGATTGATGAACAGGATATAAGTGTCGGTACCTTTAGTGAACACGATATTCTGAGCATCCGAATCTTCTGTAACAGCGAACCCTGCAGGTTTATAGTATCGTATTCCGTCTGTTTGTTCCGTCGGTTTCTTGTCATTTGCAAAAAAAGCCTCTCTTGCCGCTTCGATTCCACCCGTCGCCCGATCCTCCAGAGACCTGCCACAACCCATCAGGAGGATGAGGGACAATATCATCAGGAATATGAATTTCCATTTACGGAACATTCGGTTTCCCCCATTCGATTTAATGAATTCACTATTCATTTTAATGTTGTTAATAGGGAGTTGCAACCGCTGGCTCACTTCAAGTTGTTCTCTGAAAATTCAAGCTGGCCGATCAAGAGCAATAAAATATGTTCAAATAACTGGCTCCGATTCACTAAATGGGCTGTGAACATACCGATTGCTCCTTCCCTTTGGCGGATTCCACTAGCTTGGAAATATTCGTCCACTACCGGTCCAAGTTCCTTGCCACCCAATAGTTGTTCGGCGATTTCAAGGGGGAGAGGTACTTGCGCGCCTGCTGCTGTGAAGATCTTACCGTCCGGCAACGACAAAGCGCCCCAGTTGCATAGATACATCTGTCGCCCAACCATCCGCACGCCCCCTTCCAAGCCAATTCCGACGGCTCCTTTCTTCGTTAGAGCTGCCGCTTTCGCCCGGTTGACAGCGCCCGCCATCGTCTCTTCATCCCCAAATGGCTGATCCGATACCTCAGATGCGACATCTCTCGTCTCTAAATTGGCTGACGGATACTGTCTTTTGATAATTTCCGTTGCGGCTTGCACTTTTGCATTATTGGTAGATCCAATGACGAAGTCCATTCCGCTTCCTCCCTCTTCATAAAAAACAGGGGGATTGTGCCCCCCTACGTTTTTGCGTTGCCATCCGGCAATCGGTATTACACGTTGTTTTTAATTGTTTCCACCGTTGTTTTATCACAGGATTTGACCAACTTTACGAGCAGTTCCTTGGCAGCTGCATAATCATCCGTATGAATGATGGAGGCGGCTGTATGGATGTAGCGGGAACAGATGCCGATCACAGCGCTCGGAACGCCTTCATTTGAAATATGGACCTGTCCGGCATCAGTTCCACCCGGAGAGACAAAGTATTGATACGGGATATGATGCGTTTCCGCAGTGTCCAAAATAAATTCTCGCATTCCCCTGTGGGTTACCATCGTACGGTCAAAAATCCGTAACAGCACCCCTTTGCCAAGCTGGCCGAATTCATCTTTTTTTCCGGAGGCATCATTGGCGGGACTTGCATCCAAAGCAAAAAACAGATCGGGCTGGATCATACGAGCGGCCGTCTGTGCCCCTCGCAACCCGACCTCCTCCATGACGGTCGCACCTGCATACAACTGGTTCGGCAGCTTCTCTTGATGGACTTCTTTCAATAACTCAATGGCCAAGCCACATCCGTATCTATTATCCCAAGCTTTCGCCATGATTTTTTTATTATTGGCCATCGGCGTGAACGGACAAATCGGGATAATCTGTTGCCCAGGCCGGATGCCGAGCTTCTTCGCATCTTCCCGATCGTCTGCTCCGATATCAATTAGCATATTTTTAATATCCATCGGTTTATTGCGGACTGCATCGCTTAACAGATGGGGTGGAATCGAGCCGATCACCCCGATAACCGGTCCGTTTTCGGTAATGATTTCAACCCTCTGGGCGAGCAGCACTTGGCTCCACCATCCGCCCAACGGCTGAAACCGGATCATCCCATTTTCAGTAATGGCGCTGACCATAAAGCCGACTTCGTCCATATGGCCTGCCACCATAATACGCGGCGTCCCTTCCTCGCCGTGGCGAACGCCGAACAGGCTTCCAAGCTGATCTTGAATTAATTCATCGGCATATTTCCCGAGTTCCGTCCGCATATACTGCCGGACTTGGTGTTCATTCCCCGGCCCGCCGGGCAATTCCGTCAATGTCTTAAACATAGCCAATGTCTCTTTCTCCATGGATCTAGGCCTCCCCAAGTAAATATCTATTTCCTAGTGTAGTCCATCTGCCTGCGTGATACCATTGTTTCACTTTGGTACACAGATTTCTCTTTTTTACTCAACCTCCAGCCCCAAATGTGGTACACTTATTGACAAACTGATACCGAAAGGGGCTTAGCATCGTTATGAAAATGAAAGAATTTATTGCGGGTGTATTGACGGGTGTCGCAGCCGGCATCGTGGTCAATGAAGCGATTGACCGAGTGAATCGCAATGTCCCGGCAGACGCCGTTTTAAGCAATGTTAAAGATGCTTTTAAAAAAGAGGGCCCGATTGACGGCTCATGGATCGTCATGAAAACGGAACCGTTCACGAATGAAGTCATTTCAATGGATGTCTATCGTGGTGGCATCTCCCGAATCAAAAACGGTGAGTTGGAACAATACGAATTTGCAGCAGATGCAAAGACTGGAACTGTTGTGGAATTGGTCAGGAATTAAATAGGAATCCGCTGCATCCGTGAGGATGCAGCGGATTTTTGATTGGGGAGAGGTATGAGAAGAAAAAGCGGAGTTATGGGCGCTTGAGCGAAGTTATGAGCGTTCTGCAAATGTTATGAGCGCATAAAAAATTAGGGAATCAGCCGCTTCGTGAATGCCCATTCACTCGCGTAGCGACCGATCCCCTTTCTTTTTTTCAAATTTAATAATGCGTCCTGGCAACAGACTCGATGATTTCCTTCCCACTTTCATCCCATTTGACAAGGCGGTAGATTGCGTCGTGATAGAAGATGAATCGATAGCCGCCCGCTAGCGCTTCTTTCATCAGTCTCTCTTTCGCATAAATTGAAGTCATCGGGTAATCATCGAAAGCGAGTACCCAGAGCGGATTGCTATGTGCATGAGTTGGCATGATATCCGCCATATGCAGAATCGTGTCCCCGTTTTGTGTCAACTTGACGATACTATGGCCATCACTATGTCCGCCGGTATGAATCATATCAATGCCCGGTAAAATGGTGATATTGCCTTCAAATGTCTTCACTTGATGTTGGACCGGTTCCCAATTCTCTTTCCAATATGTATTTCTGGAACGGATATTCGGATTGCGCATCTCATCCCATTCAATTTGGGTGACGTAAATATCGGCATTCGGAAACAGAGAAACGAGTTCCCCATTTTTCCAACCCGTCAATCCGCCTGCATGGTCATTATGCAGATGGGTCATCAAGATAATATCGATATCTCCGGGCCATAAGCCAATCGTGGCCAGTTGCTCTTCCACTTTTGACTCCTCAATCAACCCGAGATTCCGTTTCATTTTCTCATCCAATTTCCCTTTCCCGATCCCCGCATCGATTAAGAGGTTTTTCCCTTCATATTGGATAAGAATCGGATGGTTCATCATCTCGATCATATTATTCTCATCCGCAGGGTATTTCCGGGACCAGAGCACTTTCGGAGCCACTCCGAACATCGGCCCCCCGTCCAGGAGATTAGTCCCTCCGTTGAGCCAAGTCAATTCCATTCCGTGAAAAGTAAATCGGTCCATCTCAACATCCCCCTTTTCCCAAACTATTTAAAGAGTAACAAATTTTGACTCCAGTCGGTATATCGGTTGTCCTTTTTTTGAAAATTTCTCCTCATACTCCGTCATAATGTTATCTTCCGGCAGATCGGCGTGGAGATCCAATGCCACATCCAGCAATTTCATGCCGTAATCGGACATAGAGACGAGCGAATACTCGAACAGCTTCCGATTATCCGTTTTAAAGTGGATTTCCCCACCCGGTACAAGAATGGCTTCATAGCGGCGAAGAAATGATTCATGCGTCAATCTTCGTTTGGCGTGGCGGGTTTTCGGCCATGGATCGGAGAAATTCAAATAGACCCGATCCACCTCCCCATTCTCAAATACCGCCTCCAGGTCTGCCCCGTTCGCCCGGACTAAGCGCAAATTCGATGGCTTGTCCGCTTCGATCGCCTTTTCCAAAGCGGAAACGATGACGTTATCGAAATGCTCGATTCCGATGTAGTTTACGTCAGGATTTGCCAAAGCCATCCCGATGATAAATTGTCCTTTTCCCGTGCCGACCTCGACATGGATCGGGTGAGCATTGCCAAACTCTGAATGCCATCCTCTTTTTAATGTTTCGGGTTCCAGGATCAATGCATCGGGATGCGCCTGCATGAAATCCCTGGCCCATGGTTTATTTCGAAGTCTCATTACTACACACTCTTTTCTATAAATTACAATTCTGTTAGGTCTTCTTCCATTTCTACTAATTTGCTCATTGCCGTCGTCTGACCGATGTCCAAAAGGGCCTGGGCCGCTTTAAACTGATTATGTTTCATTGGAACAGACGATTTCCCAATGGCCGCAAACCATTCGGCATAATTTCGCCGATCGACCATCTGGACATCATACGCGCTTCCTGGGTAATCAATATAACCATTCCTGGAAATCACATACTTTTTAATCGGGAAATCAATGTCGTTCGCCTTGAAGATACCCGATACAATTTTCTCCATCCGCGTCAGGGCAATCATCGGATTGAGCACTTTTGATTCCTGGTCTCTCAGTTTCTTAGTCCAAAATTTATCGCCGCTTCCGATGAATGCCGCCAGTTCCTCCCTTTCCAAAACAGTGATACATATACATTCAATGGGTGTCACGAGGAGGATATCAAGTTCCACAGGGGCTTTTTTAATGACAAGGATCGGATAATAAAACAACAAAAAGCTATCCGGCAAATCTTGTGCGAAACTGCGCAATAGTGTATCTCGCATGTAACGCGGATCGACCTTTGACTTATCCATCAATGTCGAGCTTGCCCATTTGATCTGGAATTGGAATAGCTGATCCAAATAAAGTCTGCGCAATTGTGGAAGGTTCGTTGGATTGTAGATGATATTCGGAGTAAATCCGAACTGATCTTCATCCTCCGCCGACACCTCCTGCACTTCCTCTTCTTCAGAAGTCCTATTTTTCCCGAAAATACGAAGCAATGGGGAGAACCATCGTGTTTCTTCCGGTTCTACGTCTGTTTCAACTTTTTCTTTGTCCCGCTGCCATTCCGTCAGGTCCTCTCCGTTCTCCCATAACCGTTTCATCCGGTCCCATTGGTACTTTTTCAACCGGATGAACTGCGTCGGATAACGGGCTAGATCATGTTCGTACCGAGAAATATAATCAAGCAACTTGACTAGTTGTGCCATCAACCATCACTCCATTCCCTCGCTTGTCCTCAAGAACCCGCCACAACGGTAGGAATTTGCAATGTGAACGCTTTTTGTAATTGTACGGTGACCTCACCTGGACGGCCAGAACCGATCGTCTTATCGTCAAGCTGGATAATAGGCATCACTTCTAGTGTTGTAGAAGTCATGAATAATTCATCCATCGCAAACGCGGCTTCTAATGTAAACGGTTCTTCCACAACGGCAATCCCCAACTCACGGCTTAATCGCAACACCACTTGTCGCGTAATCCCGTTCAAAATTAGGTTGTTCGCCGGATGTGTGTACAGGATGCCGTTTTTCACGCCGAACATATTCGTAGAAGCACCTTCAGTCACAAATCCATCGCGGACAAAGACAGCTTCCTTGCAACCGGCTTCAACCGCCTCTTGTTTCGCCATGACATTGGCAAGCAAATTAAGGCTTTTAATATCGCAGCGCAGCCAACGGAAATCAACGACCGATTTCACTTTCACCCCGTTCTCCATGACTTCGACAGGCCGCGCACTACTTAAAGCATAGGCAGTAACCATCGGTGAAACTGCAGGATCCGGGAATTGATGGATCCGCGGTGAGACTCCACGCGTCACCTGCATATACACATGACCGACCGAGATCGAATTGGAAATCACTAATTGTTGCGCTATATCAAGTAGCTGCGCTTCAGTATAAGGAATCACCAATTTGATCTTGGCCGCACTTTCAAACAACCTCGCAATATGCTCTTTACTCGTAAACAATTCCCCGTCGTACACTTTAATCACTTCATAGACGCCATCGCCAAAATAATAACCCCGATCATCTATCGAAATTGCGACGTGCTTCTTTTCCACAAATTGTCCATCCATAAAATAGACTGTCATTTTCTCTTTCCCCTCCACGGTATGATCCATTTTTATCTTTTCATACTTTATATATATAGTAAGTCAATTTCCGGCTACGGTACACCTTCATCCGACTTCTCTTATTTTCACACGTCCGGGCAATAAAATAAAGGACCAACTTCCCGAATTGTACCCCTTTTAAACGAAGAATCTATTATTATGTCGGGATAAATCAATTACGCCGAGGCGTAATTGCGTCCAGATTTTGAATCGAGCTTGAGGCCTGCGTGATGCAGGTCATGCAGTCGTTGCGACAGGACGTCGCGCTTTTAGACTGCCTTCCTCTTGACTCCCATCAAAATCTGTGACATCCGCCGGAGGCTTTAACTTCATTCAGCAAGGATTTGCCTTCCCACTGACTTGAATGCATATCTAGCATTCATAACACCACTTATGGAAGTAGGGGACTTTTGCTGAATGAAGTTAACAGTTCTTTTACAATAAATTTATGCAATTGCCTCAAAAATACGTTATACTAGTATTGTCGGAAGATTCGATACGACAAATTTAAATTTGTAAAAGGAAGTGCAGGTTCGGAACATAACTTCACCTATTGCCATGTAACATTCATAAGTCTCATGTCCATTGGAATTTTGGAAAATGATGATGAAGGAGTGGTCCCAAAATTGAATTCAACTACGGATCGTATGCTTACCCGCATCAAGGACGTATATCTATACATCCTGGATAACGGTACGGTTACTACTGACACTTTGGTCGAGGAATTTGGCATCACTCACCGCACGGTACAAAGGGATTTGAACGTTCTGGAATACAATGAACTGATCACGAGCCCGGTCCGCGGTAAATGGACAACAACAGCAAAGAAAGTGAAATTACCTTCATAACTGCATGGACAACAAAGAATGGGCAGACCAAATGGAATGTCTATACCCCAAGAGAATAACGAACAATAAAAGAGAGCTGACCCGCTTGAAACGGATTCAGCTCTCTTCCTTGTTTCCTATTGCCAAAAGAGAATTCATTTCCCCTTCACTTAATTCCCGATAGGCACCGATCGGTAAACTTTCATCCAACTGAAGCGGTCCCATCGATAAACGCTTCAAGTATACAACTCGTTTTCCGACCGCTTCAAACATCCTTTTCACTTGATGGAACTTCCCTTCAGTAATGGTCAGTTCGATTTCAGATTGCTCCGCGGATTTCAGGATTTGGAGCTTTCCAGGCTTCGTCAAATATCCATCCTCTAACGTGACGCCAGAAGCAAACTTAGCCACATCTTCTTCTGTCACTACACCCGAAATATGAGCATAATATGTTTTTGGCACTTCTTTTTTCGGTGACAACAAATTATGAGCGAGTTTTCCATCATTCGTCAACAGCAAGAAACCTTCCGTGTCCTTATCCAATCGTCCGACCGGAAAAGGATTAAAATGCCGGTGTTCCGCATCTAGCAAATCGACCACCGTACGGTCACGTACATCTTCTGTTGCCGAGATGACCCCCTGTGGCTTATGCATCATCAAATAAATGAATTCCTTGTAGAGGACACGCTCTCCGAGGACGAACACTTCCTCTCCATATGGATCCACATGAAGCGCTGCATCTTTCACCGTTTTGCCATTGACCCGAATGGATCCGGATTTCAACAGCTGCCGGACCTCCTTCCGGGATCCATACCCCATATTGGATAACAGTTTATCCAGTCGCAATGAAAACACCTCCTACAAACCGAACTTCGACGTCAGCCGCTTAAGCCGGTTTCCAAACAATTTTTGTGCAAGCCCGACTTTCAAAGATAAATAACCATACACGCCGGCGCCGACGACAGCACAAACAAAAATATAAAATAGAGCCTGTATTTTGGAGTCCGCTACACCGAATAGATTCAACAGTTTTAATGTCAGTAGGACTGCGGCCAACATGACGGCATTTAAGATCCCAATCAGTATCAGCCTACGGGTTACCATTTTAGATCGGTACTCCAAGGTTTTCGAAATGATGGCGATATTCGTTCCGACTGCCACCGTGTATCCGAAAGCCGTTGCCAAAATGGCACCATTCGTCTCAAACAATTTAATGAGCGGGATATTTAATGCTAACTTCAATAAAAGTCCAAGCAGCGAGGTGAAGACGATCCATTTATGCCGGTCGATTCCCTGCAAAATCGATGCAGTCACCGTGTATAGGCCAAACAGGATAGCTACCGGGGCGTAATAAGCAAGAATCGCGGCCCCCATATCATCTTTTTCATAAAGAAATTGGTAAAATTCATTGGACAATACGATGAGTCCAATGACCATCGGCACGGTTAAGAACAGCATGATTTGATACGTTTGATCAAGGGAGCGGACAATTCCTTTCTGATCTCGTTTGGCATAATAACTCGTAATGACTGGGATCAGCGCCATGGAAAATCCGGTCGCTACCATAACAGGGATCATGACAATTTTATGCGTCAAGAAGTTCAACATGCCAAAGTAAATATCGGTCACCTTCGCAAGTCCTATTGACCTCATAGCATCATTGAACGTAATCATATCGACAAATTGGTAGAGCGGATTGATGACCCCGACCAAAATGAACGGGAAAATATACGTGAATAACTCTTTATACATATCCCGAAAGGAGACTTTGCTTGCGGGCGGACTCTTCGCCAATAAATGGTCAAATTCGGGCTTGTATTTTTTCCAATATAGATATAGGACCACGAGGCTGGCAAGAGCTCCGATAAATGCCGCAAACACCGCAAAGTTAACTGCCGTCCGAGGGGATTCGTGCAAGAAATGAACAACAAAGAAAGCCCCGGCCAACACGAATAGAATACGGACAATCTGTTCGACCAACTGTGAGACCGAAGTCGGTTCAAACTTCTGATAGCCTTGCAGGAAACCCCGCACAAGGGACATGACGGGCACGACGATCAACGCAAAGCTGACCCATCGGATGACCGATGCAATTTCTTCGATCGTAAAAATCTGGTCATCGTCTTTCCGGACCATATGGGCGATGGGCTCCGCCATGAAGTAAAGGATGAGAAACGAAGCGATGCCGGTAAGCGCCATGACGAGCATGCCCGACTTCATCAAACTCCGCCCAGTGGCATAATCGCCAAGCGTATTATACTTGGCCGTATATTTGGAGAATGCGAGCGGAGCCCCCGATATCGCAAAAGACAATGCGATATTGTACGGTATGTATGCGTATTGATAGAGGACAATGCTCTCATTCCCGACAATGGCGTAAAATGGGATGACGTATAATAGGCCGAGCGCTTTCGATAAAAAGAGCCCGATCGTCAAAATCGCGGTGCCTTTTACTAAATTTGATGACATATTGAGTTGATCCTTCCATTCCTTCTTCAAATACAAAGCGATACTGGCATTTCAAACCACACGCTAGACCTGATTCCACTTAATAGTGTACCCCTCAACCGTCCTTTGCACAATGTATAACGGTCAATTGTGTATAAGGGAGATAAGAGAAAATGTGGTTTCTTTGAACAATGACCAGCCTTAATAAGTGTACGGGTACCATTGAATTCTGTCCAAAATAAAGAGAGAAAAACAAAATAACCTCGGCTATCCGACACTCTTGCTAAAGGATTGCTCATGTATTTTCAGGCAACCTGTCAAAGAACCTAAGCAATAAAAGTCTACTGGAACCCCAATAGACTTTCACTACTCTACATCGTAATAATCACTTTCCCTTTCGAATGGCCTTCTTCAAAATATTGAAATGCCTCCACAATTTCATCAATGGAATAAATCCGATCAATAATGGGATGAACTTTTCCTTCTTCAATTAGCTGTTGAATAAATATAAGGTCTTGTTGGTTGGCTCTTTGCAAGAAACTGTTCATTTTCTGTTTGCTCCACATTGAATAAAGAGGTCCCAATAACAATGCTTGAAAGGTTTGATTATAAGACCCTCCAACTGCCACAAAAGTTCCAGTAGGATTCAACAGACGTTTATATACAGAAATCGGATGATTTCCGTTCGCAGCAATAATTAAATCATATCGTTCTGGATTCTTTGAAAAATCTTCTTTTATATAATCAATAACATAGTCGGCACCTATTGTTTGTGTAATGGGTACATGTTTTGTACTGACAACACCCGTTACCTCTGCACCAAGAGCTTTTGCAATTTGAACTGCAAATGTTCCCACTCCACCAGAGGCCCCATTAATTAATACTCTTTGTCCGGGTTGAAGTTTCCCTTTATTACGAATAGCTTGCAGAGCGGTTACTGCAGCCATTGGTACCGCGGCTGCTTCTTCAAATGAGATGTTTTTCGGCTTAGAGGCTAAAGCACTTTCCGGCACTGCTACATATTCAGCAAATCCACCCCACCCACAACTTGAAAGATCTCCAAACACTTCATCTCCAATTTCAAACATCCGCACATTTTCACCAACAGCTTCAACTTTTCCTGATATATCTCCTCCAGGGATAACGTATTTCGGTTTACATATCCCGAAAGCCAATCGAGCCAACTTAGGTTCACCTTTCAACAATACGAGATTGCCATAATTGATGGACGCTGCTTGGACTCTTACTAACACCTCCTTGTCTTTAGGAGTTGGTTTTTCGACTTCGTTCATCTTCAATACATGCGGGGGACCATACTTATTACTAACTATCGCTTTAATAAATTCCTCTCCTTATTAGTCGTTTGTAGTAACATACGTTTTTGAAATGGAAAGATATTCAAACTGGACAAAGAATAGTTTGTAGCCGAGCATTGTTTAGCAATAATTTATCCCTATATGATGTTAGGCTTAATACCGCCACCAAGTGTTATAATAGGAGTGGTTTCAATTCCTCCTAAAAGCACGATTTGGTTATAGTAAAATGAATGTAATGAAAGGATTCTAAATCATGTCTGATTATAAAAAAACAAGTATTGATGTCATCATCGTCGGCGGGGGGCCTTCCGGATTGATGGCTTCCATTGCCGCCGCTGAAAATGGAAAGAAAGTCCTCCTTCTCGAAAAAGGGAAGAAACTTGGCACGAAGCTTGCCATTTCAGGAGGTGGACGATGCAATGTAACGAACCGTCTCCCACAAGAAGAAATCGTGAAAAACATCCCTGGCAACGGACGTTTCTTATACGGCCCCTTCTCGGTATTCAACAACGAGGACATCATCCGGTTTTTCGAAGGGCTCGGAGTTGCCTTGAAAGAGGAAGACCACGGCCGTATGTTTCCGGTGTCAAATAAAGCGAAAGACGTCGTCGATGCCCTATTGACTGAGATGGACCGATTAGGCGTCCAAGTAAAACTCGAGTCGCGTGTAAAGAAATTGCTGATGGATGATGAAAAAGTACTTGGTGTCCGATTGGAATCGGGGGAAGAAATCCGATCCCATGCAATCGTGGTCGCAGTCGGTGGTAAAGCGGTCCCGCAAACTGGATCTACGGGAGACGGCTATCCGTGGGCGGAAAGAGCTGGACATACCGTTACGGACCTTTATCCGACCGAAGTGCCTTTATTATCAAGTGAACCATTTATCGCCTTGAAAGAATTACAAGGGCTCGCGCTGCGGGACGTGTCGGTTTCGGTATTGAACGCCAAAGGGAAGACGCTGGTCACCCATCAAATGGACATGCTTTTCACCCATTTCGGCTTAAGCGGCCCCGCCATTTTGCGCTGCAGCCAATTCGTCGTCAAAGAACGGAAGAAGAATGGAAATCAACCCGTGGATATCCGGATTGACTCCCTCCCATCCATGAATGAAGAGAAGGCATTTCAATTCGTGCACACTTCCTTGAAAGACGACCCGAAGAAAGCTGTGAAAAACGCCTTGAAAGGCGTTGTCCCCGAGCGGTGGCTGTTGTTTCTGCTAGATAAGGCAGAGATTGATCCGGCAGCGACGGGAGCCACCATCTCAGCTGAAAAAATCAGATCGTTCTCGAAACTATTGAAAGCTTTCACAATGAAAGTGAACGGCACGCAGCCGATCGAAAAAGCGTTTGTCACCGGCGGAGGCGTCTCCGTCAAAGAAATCGTCCCGAAGACGATGGCCTCCCGGATGAAAGAGGGACTTTATTTCTGTGGGGAAATCTTGGATGTCCACGGCTATACAGGGGGCTATAATATCACTTCCGCCCTCGTCACAGGCCGGATTGCCGGCATGAGCGCAGGGGAATTTGCAGCCGGACGATAATCAGAAGTGAGGGCGGCAAGTTATGAGCGGATATCAGGAAGTATGAGCGCTCTCGGAGAGATATGAGCGGTTGACTAGAAATATGATCGCTTCCCACGAGTTATGAGCGGATGGCCGGTTTTATAAGCGCTGGCATGGGAATATAAGTGTTCCTCGAAATTTATGAGCGCTCACAAAACACCCAATGAGTGCAGGCACCTCCCTCATACGAGCCGCACCGTTTACATTAAAAATCCGCTGGGACATTAAGGTCCCCAGCGGATTTTTTCATTTATTTATCCAGCAACGACGATATTCACCAGTCGCCCTGGAATTGCAATGACTTTCTTCACTTCTTTACCTTCGAGCAGTTCTTTCACACGCTCGTCTTCCATAACGGATTGTTCCAGCTCTTCTTTCGTGGCGTCTTTGGAAACGACTATTTTCGTGCGGACTTTCCCGTTCAGCTGGATCGCCATTTCCACCGTATCATCGACGAGCTTCGACTCATCATACGTCGGCCATGTTTCGTACGTGATCGTGTCGGTATGGCCAAGCTTCTCCCAGATCTCTTCCGCGAGATGCGGTGTAATCGGTGAAATGAGTAAAAGGAACCCTTCGACATACTCTTTCGGGATCGAGTCGACTTTATAAGCTTCATTGATGAACACCATCAATTGGGAAATGGCCGTGTTATTGCGCATGCCCTCGAAGTCTTCCGTCACTTTCTTCACCGTTTGATGGTAGACCTTCTCAAGTGGCCCACCGGCTTCCCCGCCAATTTTCGAGCTGAGGGTGCCGTCTTCATTGACGAACAAACGCCAGATCCGATCGAGGAAACGACGGGAACCGTCCAATCCGTTCGTCGACCATTCTTTTGAAGCTTCGAGCGGCCCCATGAACATTTCATACAAACGCAGCGTATCGGCACCGTGTGAATGGACGATATCATCCGGATTGATGACGTTGCCGAGGGATTTGGACATTTTCACATGGCCTTCCCCTAAGATCATCCCTTGGTTGAATAATTTTTGGAATGGTTCTTTCGTTTGGACAACCCCGATATCATAGAGTACTTTATGCCAGAAGCGTGCGTACAGCAAATGAAGGACCGCGTGCTCCGCTCCGCCGACGTAAATATCGACCGGCAGCCAGCGTTCCGCCAGTTCCGGATCAATGATCATATCGTCGTTGTTCGGGTCGATATAGCGGATATAGTACCAGCAGCTTCCCGCCCATTGCGGCATCGTGTTCGTCTCGCGTCGACCTTTCATGCCCGTTACAGGGTCGACGACATTGACCCAGTCCTCGATATTGGCAAGCGGCGATTCACCCGTTCCGCTCGGTTTGATATTATCCGTCACCGGCAATTTTAACGGTAATTCGGATTCATCGACAGGCGTCATGGAACCATCTTCCCAATGGATGATCGGAATCGGCTCGCCCCAATAGCGCTGTCTGGAAAATAGCCAGTCACGCAGGCGATACGTAATTTTCTTCTCACCTTTGCCGTTTTCCACGAACCAGGAAATCGCCTTTTCGATCGCTTCCTCTTTGCCTAGACCATCCAAGAAACCAGAATTGATGTGAGGGCCGTCCCCGACATACGCTTCTTTCGAAATGTCTCCGCCTTCCACAACTTCGATAATCGGCAAATCGAACTCTTTTGCAAACTCATAGTCGCGCTCGTCATGCGCCGGCACTGCCATGATGGCGCCCGTTCCATAAGTGGCCAGAACATAGTCGGCGATCCAGATTGGCATTTTTTCTCCACTCGCCGGGTTGATTGCATAAGCACCCGTAAATACGCCAGTCTTTTCTTTTGCCAGATCCGTCCGTTCCAAGTCACTCTTCGTTTTCACTTTATCCAAATAGGCTTCAACCGCCGCTTTTTGCTCAGCCGTCGTAATCTGCTCGACCAATTTATGTTCTGGAGCCAAAACCGCATATGTCGCGCCAAAAATCGTATCCGGACGTGTAGTGAACGCTTCGAATGTAAGGCCCGTTCCATCGATTTCAAACGTCAACTGGGCCCCCTCCGAACGGCCGATCCAGTTGCGCTGCATATCTTTCAAGCTATCCGGCCAGTCCAAATCATCCAAATCTTCAAGCAAGCGATCAGCATATTCTGTAATGCGAAGCACCCACTGACGCATCGGGCGACGTTCGACCGGATGGCC
The DNA here is from genome assembly GCF_047228905.1 of Sporosarcina sp. 179-K 3D1 HS. Lineage (NCBI taxonomy): Bacteria > Bacillati > Bacillota > Bacilli > Caryophanales > Caryophanaceae > Sporosarcina > Sporosarcina sp. 179-K 3D1 HS. The sequence goes on along the minus strand of NZ_JBFEGI010000002.1, from coordinate 301,346 downwards.
GCCGCGCTCGGACTTCCCGTCAATCACTTCTTCATTCGCCAACACCGTACCTAGGGCAGGACACCAGTTGACCGGCACTTCATCCACATAGGCCAACCCTTTTTTATACAATTGAATGAAAATCCATTGTGTCCATTTATAATAGCTTGGGTCGGTCGTATTGATTTCCCGGTCCCAATCATAGGAGAAACCAAGTTCCTGCATTTGCCGCTTGAATGTGGCAATATTGCGGGCCGTGAATTCAGCAGGGTCATTCCCCGTATCCAACGCATATTGTTCAGCAGGCAAACCGAAAGCGTCCCACCCCATCGGATGAAGGACATTGTATCCCTGCTTCCGTTTGAATGAACTTAGAATATCGGTTGCGATATAACCTAGCGGATGGCCGACATGAAGCCCCGCCCCCGACGGATACGGAAACATATCCAAGGCATAGAACTTCGGTTTGGACGGATCATCCACCATTTTGTATGTTTGGTTATCCTTCCAATGCTGCTGCCATTTCTTTTCGATTTCCACGTGGTTGTAACTCATGAAAAAATTCCTCCTCATTCTAATCCTGATGAAAAAACGTATGTATCAGTCCGCTAGTCCCGCCATTCAAACGAAAAGACTCCCGCCCCTAGACTTGCAAGGGACGAGAGTCGAAAACGTTTCCCGCGGTACCACCCAAATTGACAGCAAAGCCGTCCAACTTGAATCCTTAACGCGGACAAACGGCATGGGTTACTAGTACTTTCACCAATGCTGGCTCCAAGGCGAGTTCATCGATGTCGTTGCAAGCTCCCACCAACCGCCTGCTCTCTGTTAATCGACAAGAACGATTACTATTCCTCTTCAATACCGACACTATTTGGTACTAGTTTACCCGATTCATCTATTTTTAACAACCATCAACTTACGCCTTCTTTGACATCATTCACGATCAAATCGGCTTCTGTCGAATCAATCACTTCTTGGACGGTGAATCCTTCGAACACTTCTTTCAATTCCAAGCCGTCCGGAGTAACGTCGATCAAAGCACGTTCCGTAATGATCCGATTGACTACGCCTTTTCCTGTCAATGGCAAAGAACACTCTTTTTTAATCTTCGGCGAGCCGTCTTTCGCGACATGGTCCATAATGACGATGATTTTCTTCGCGCCATGGACGAGATCCATCGCGCCTCCCATGCCCTTGATCATCTTGCCTGGAATCATCCAGTTGGCCAAATCGCCCTTTTCCGATACTTCCATGCCGCCCAGAATGGCAACGTCTACGTGCCCCCCACGTATCATTGCAAAAGATTCGGCGCTATTGAAGTACGCAGAACCAGGAATCGATGTAACCGTTTCCTTTCCGGCGTTAATCAAATCAGGATCCACTTCGTCTTTCGTCGGGTATGGTCCGATTCCGAGCAATCCATTCTCCGATTGCAGGACGACTGTTTTCTCAGGTGATATATAGTTCGCGACTAATGTCGGAATTCCAATTCCAAGGTTTACGTAGTTGCCATCTTCAATTTCCTTTTCAGCTCTTCTAGCAATTCGTTCGCGCACATTAACTTGTCCCATTCGTACAATCCCCTTTCCTTATCGAGTCGTCAAACGCTCGATCCGTTTTTCCTGCTCCGCTTGCAGAAGACCTTGCACATAGATGCTTGGCGTGTGAATCGTCGCCGGATCCAGATCACCTGTCTCCACGATTTCTTCCACTTCTGCAATCGTTACTTTCCCTGCCGTCGCAATCATCGGATTAAAGTTTTGAGCCGTTTTATTGTAGATGAGGTTTCCAAATTTATCGGCTTTTGCAGCCCGCACCAAAGCGAAATCCGCATACAGCGCTTCCTCCAGGACATACTCCTTGCCATTATATTCCCGGACTTCTTTCCCTTCCGCTACAACGGTCCCTACTCCTGCAGGCGTGAAAAACGCAGGAATGCCTGCACCACCAGCACGGATCTTTTCTGCCAGTGTTCCTTGCGGCGTCAATTCCACTTCAATTTCTCCAGCGAGCACTTGGCGTTCAAATTCTTTATTTTCCCCAACATATGAACTGATCATTTTCTTGATTTGCTTATTTTTGAGCAGGAGTCCGAGTCCCCATTCATCGACTCCGCAGTTGTTTGAAATGATCGTCAAATCTTTGACGCCTTTTTCGACTAGTGCCAAAATGAGCTGTTCCGGAATCCCCACTAGTCCGAAACCGCCTACCATTAATGTAGCGCCGTCTTCGATGTTCGCTATCGCTTCTTGTGCAGATGAATAAATCGGTTTCATCCAACATCCCCCTTTTGCAATATTACTTCTCTTTCATTAAAACAGAAGATTTGCAATGTTGCAATGGCCGTTGTTTTTTTCTGTCGGCTTATGAAGATAATGATCGGCAGATGATGCAACATGAAAAAACATGATACAATCAACTAGTCAGAGGAGTGAGGTAACAATAGGTAAAGATACAGCCAAATGTAGTCACGGACAAAATATATAAACCACACGAATTTTCAAAAATGATGGGAGTCTCTGTGAAAACTCTAGAAAAAAGTCAAGGAGGATGAAGAAGTTGAGAAAAGCATATAAGACTGAGCTTCTTCTTGACGAGAATCAAAAACAAAAAGTGAATCAAACGATAGGCACTTGTCGATATGTTTATAATTTGTATTTGTCAACAGCACAAGACCATTACAAAAACACAGGGAAGCATTTGTCAGGATATGATTTTTCGAAGTGGTTAAACAATGTTCATCTAAAACAAACTGATGAATGGATCAAAAATGTTTCAAGTAAAGCGGTTAAACAGTCCATCATGAATGGTGATAAGGCCTTTAAGAACTTTTTCAAGGGGTTGGCAAAGTTCCCACGTTTTAAAAAGAAAAAGAATCAAGATGTGAAAGCTTATTTCCCGAAAAACAATTCGACGGACTTGACCGTTGAACGCCATCGGATTAAAGTGCCAACGATTGGTTGGGTTCGATTAAAGGAATTTGGCTACATTCCAACGGATGCAGCCATAACCAGTTGCACGATTTCGCAAAAAGCAGGTCGCTATTTTATTTCCGCCTTGTGTGAAATCGAAAAAGTGCATAAAACCTATGTCCCAGAACAGGATGGGATTGGAATTGATTTAGGAGTGGGTGCTTTTGCAGTTTGTAGTGATAATGTTCAATTCCTGAACATCAACAAAACCCAGTACGTCATAAAATTAGAAAAAAGTTTAAAGCGACAACAGCGTAAACTGAGTCGTAGTTACGAACAAAATAAAAATCGCAAGCGAGGTGAATTCTGCGCTAAAAACAGGCAGAAACAACTCTTAGTTGTTCAAAAACTGCATGCTAGACTAGCGAACATCCGACATGAACACATTCGGTATGTGGTGAGTATGTTGGTGAAAACCAAACCAGCGTATCTTACGATTGAAGATTTAAACGTTAAAGGTATGATGAAAAATCGGCATTTATCTAAAGCTGTCGCACAGCAATCCTTCTTTTCTTTTCGGGAATTACTGAGAAACAAGTGCGGGGAGCATGGCATCGAACTAAGACTGGTAGATCGGTGGTACCCTTCTTCTAAGCTCTGCTCGACTTGTGGATTCAAAAAGACAAGCTTGAGTCTCTCCGAACGAAGAATATTCGTGTGTGACAGTTGCGGTACAGTTCTTGATCGTGATTTGAATGCTAGTTTAAATCTGAAATTCGCAAAAGAATATACGACAATCACGAAATGATAATCGCATATATGTAGGGTGGGCTACATCCGAATTAACGCCTGTGGAGTGCTAAACCAACCGGAGTAGCGAGCATTCGGCGAAACGGGGTACGAAGAAGCAGGAAAACGTCTAGCATAGACAAAATAGCTATGTTTGTCTATGTTTTTAGTAGCAGTGAAACATGTGGACAAACAAAAATTCCCCTTCCCGTCTGAAGGGAAACGATATTATACATGGTCTAGGCATTTGAAGGACGAGTTTGGCTTCAAAGTGTTCAAAGTCGCCTTGGATGCAGGGTTTGATTGCCCCAATCGGGACGGTACGGTCGCTTTCGGGGGCTGTACGTTTTGCAGTGCCGCCGGATCCGGTGATTTTGCGGGTGACCGGGTCGATCCGATTGATGTCCAATTCGCCGAAATACGAGATAAAATGCACAAGAAATGGAAAGAGGGCAAGTATATGGCCTATTTCCAAGCATATACGAACACCCACGCACCATTGCCTAAGCTAAAGGAGAAATTTGAAGCAGCCCTGGCACAGGAAGGTGTCGTCGCCCTATCCATCGCCACCCGTCCGGACTGTTTGCCGGACGATGTCGTAGAATACTTGGCCGAGCTTCATGAAAGGACATACTTATGGGTCGAGCTCGGGTTGCAAACTGTCCATGAAAAGACGGCGAACTTGGTCAATCGCGCGCACGACTTCCAAACCTATGTCGAAGGGGTCAATAAACTCCGGAAACACGGCATTCGCGTCTGCACCCACATCATCAACGGCCTGCCAATGGAGGACTATGACATGATGATGGAAACCGCACGTGAAGTCTCTAAACTCGATGTACAAGGCATCAAAATCCATCTTCTTCATTTATTGAAAGGGACACCAATGGTGAAGCAATACGAAAAAGGCCAGCTGGAATTCCTGGAAAAAGAGGAATATATCAATTTAGTCGCCGATCAATTGGAAATCCTGCCACCCGATATGGTCATCCATCGCATCACCGGTGATGGACCGATCGAGTTGATGATCGGACCGATGTGGAGCGTGACAAAATGGGAAGTGCTCAATGGAATCGACAAGGAACTGGAACGACGAGGTAGTTGGCAAGGGAAATATTATGAGAAAGCGGTCGAAACGATATGAACCAAATCAAACTCCATCGGGTGCTCCCGTTCGCCAAACGATTATTGGCGGAAACAATCCTGCCAGGAGAAACCGTAGTGGATGCAACGGCAGGCAACGGCAACGACACGCTATTTTTAGCGGAACAGGTCGGAGAAGAAGGACATGTCTTCGCTTTCGACATCCAGCAAGCGGCCCTTGATGCGACGAAGAAACGGCTCTCAGGCCTGAACAATCGCGTGTCTCTCATTTTGGATAGCCATGCCAATGTCTCCGAATATGTGGAGGGACCGGTTGGAGGGGCGATCTTCAACCTTGGTTATTTGCCGTATAGCGAAGATTTGTCGGTGATCACTAAGCCGAAAACGACCATCGAAGCCATCCATCAATTGCTCGGCATGCTGAAAAAGGGCGGTATCATCGCGGTGTCGGTTTACGAAGGCCATGAGGGAGGAAAAGAGGAACGGGACGCCTTGCTTGCGTATGTGAAGACCCTCCACCAGGCGGATGTGCATGTCATCCGGTATGAATTGCTCAACCAGCGGAACAATCCCCCTTTCCTGATTGCATTCGAAAAGCTGCGGGATTTTGAGGAAATCAAGCCGATCGAGTAAAATGTCTCTCACAATGAAATGAACCAAAAAGCGTTCCGCCAATGTGCGAAACGCTTTTTTGAATCCCTATGCTTTGGATAAAAACTGTTGTTGAACGGATAAATAAGGTCGCCCTTCTCCCCATTGCACGGTGACCGGAACATTGAATGTTTCCGTCAGCAGATCGTCTGTGAGAACATCCATTTTCGGCCCAGCCGCAACCAGTTGCCCATCTTTCAACAAAAGCACATGCGTGATTTCTTTCACCAATTCTTCTATATGATGGGTGACGTAGACGATATGGCAACCGTTGTGGGCCACCGTCTCCAACGCCTGCAAAAACTGCTCGCGCGAAAGAATATCCAATCCTGAACACGGTTCGTCCAAAATGAGCATTTTCGGATCACTCATTAATGCTCGGGCAATGAGAACCCGCCTCTTTTCCCCTTCCGATAGGAGTTGTACCGACTTCCCTTTCAGATACGACAGACGGAAATCTTCAAGCAGTTGATCGACGCGATCCCAATCCGCATCCGTTACTTCCTCATAGACGCCAAAGCTGGCGAATTTACCGCTGACGATAATTCTTTCCACCGGGTCATTCTGGAAGTATGACGAAAATCGTTCTAATGAACTGCTGACAAACCCGATTTGTTTCCGGAGTTCCGGCAAATTCGTTTTTCCAAATTTATTTCCCAGCACTGTCACTTCCCCGCTGGAAGGAAATTGATAGGCGGAAATGATGTTCAATAGGGAGGTCTTCCCTGAACCGTTGAGTCCGAGTATCCCCCAATGTTCATCCTTCTGGAAAGCCCAATCAATATTATGTAAGATTTTTTTAGTCCCTCTTTGAAAATGGACATCTTTCAATGAAACAATCGTCTCCATATGCCCTCCTCACTTTCTTTAATAGTTCCCACCTCAAAATTGACGTATGTCGGCAATCGGTCCTACTTCGCGCAGGTTTTCATTCTCCAGGAAATCAAGCAGCTTCCTGGCCGTCTCTTCAGCGCTGGCCAGTGCCCCTGTTTCTTTATAATCAATGAACCGCTCTAACATCGGGAAGTCCTTCTGATCACTCGCCCGTATTGTCTCCTGCATCCCTGTATCGATGATGCCTGGTGCAATTGAGACAATCTCGACTGGATGCTTCTCCTTTTCCTGTTCCAATGCAGAAACCCGTGAAAAGTGGTCCAGTCCGGCTTTGGTCGTGCAATAGACCCCCCACCCTGTATACGGTTTACGGCCAGCTCCCGAGGAAATGTTCAGGATTCGCTTCGTTCCAGTAAAATTCTGCAAGGCAGCGATAAACGTATTGGACAGGATCATAGGCGCTGTCAAATTGACGGTGATCGCTTTCTCCAGTGCCTGGGCATCCAATGTCCCCGTCAATCCGATCGGTTCAATCATTCCGGCGTTATTGATCAGCGTGAAAGAGTCTGCCTGCCCAATAGTTTCCCGAATCAAGTCTGTCATCAGGCCCTCAAGTCGGCTTGTCTCCGACAGGTCCGCGGTTATGAAATGTTCAGCATTGACAGGATTCGTCCGGGCAATGCCAATCACCTTCTTGCCCTTCTTCCACAACTGTTGATAAATAGCGGATCCGATTCCCTTCGACGCGCCTGTCACAATAAAAACATCCATCATTCATTCCCCTTTCGTATAACTGGCAAGCCATTTTTTCAGATCATCATTCTGTAATGGCTGTTGCACCACTTTCTGAAAAGACTCCGGTTCTAGCAATCGGGATAAATCCTGTCCGTACCATTCCTTGACGTTTTCTCTCGTTACGGTAAAAGAGCGATCCGTAAACTGCATATTGACCTGTTCGACATTTTGAATCAACACAAAGGCCGCAGTCGTATTGTACAGGACAGCCTGCTCCGCCTTGTCTCCAAGTTCTTCCGCAGCAGCTTCGTAATGGACGGTAACCGAGAGGGCTTCCGAATCCATTTCAATCGGTCCCTTCATCTCGGAAAGCGGTAGCGATTGAAACAAACCGCTCGTATTGGAGGCATCTCCCATATATTGGGATTTTAAGGAAAGCACTTGCGCAAAATCATGTGTCAGCGGATCCTGTTGTCTATTCGACTCTCCCACTTTTGCCTTACTTGGAATCTCGTAATACTGAATCCACACATACAACGGAATCGCAATCAAAATCAACAGCCCAATTAGCAATCTCCTCTTATCCATCTCGTCCCCCCAAGCTCTTTCTACTATAAGTAGTGTACCATTCCGGAATGGGGACAGTCACTTATACAATTCAAACGCAATTCTGACTTTAAAGCAATAACCAACAGAAGGGTTCCTGTTCCTAAATGAATTTTGAATTTTTTTAGAACCTAGCACCTTTTCAACTTTTAATATAATCAGTATGCACCTGTCCCCCTCGCCCTACAAATAACGACGTACTTTAAAGAGAGGAAGGAAGTTCCAGAATGAATAATTTCTAATTGAAAAACTTAAACTCCTTTCTCTAAATATGCTAGAAAGGAGGAGGACAACATGTCGCTATTTTTTGAAGATGAAATTCAAAAAGTGATGAGAAATACCGATCGTTCAGGCTTGGAAAAATTACTTTCCGAGGACCCTCGGAATCAACCAGGTTGGTCAGACAAAAATCGTAACAATTATTTCAGGCAAACTTTTTATCGCAAGAATAAACAAAATCCCCGAAATCGACCACACGGCTGGTAGGACAACAATTATGAAAAAGCGCTGATCTATCAGGGGTCAGCGCCTTGTTAGATAAGGATTCTAATTGAATTCGGGATTACTTTAGAACCTTGCATCAACAAGACTAAGAGGCTTTAATTTCCATCCACTCGGATGACAAGCAAAGAGAGTTGTCCGAAAATTCTCAGCTGGCGCCATAATTTCCGTGCCAATAATAGTTACTTTCCCCCTCCCTTTGTGTTAACATTATTTAAAAATTAGTTAACTGATAGGGGTGTAAAGATGAGAAAGTTCACGGTATACGAAATGGCGGAAATATCCGTCCTTGCCTGTTTAATTATTGTCGCAGGCTCATTTAAAATCCCGACTGGTATTCCCGGATCCGAATTTCAACTATCGGCTCCACTTGCAGTTGCCATTGCAGCTGTGTTTGGATTCAAGCGCTATCTGATTGCGGGCATCCTTTCCAGCATCATTTTATTCCTGCTTAGCATACATACGATCATCAACATAGAAATTTCGATGATTTTCCGGTTGACTGTCGGACTGATCATCGTCTTCTTTGGGACTTCCTTGCCCGTACTCCTGATTGCCGGTCCGATTGGCACTACCATGGCGAGGATCGGGCTGGCGATGACCCTCGGGGTGCCGTTCTGGACGCTGTACATACCAACCATTCCCGGAATGGTCATCACAGCAGCATGCGCCTGGCCGTTAACGAAGCTGCTTAGATCGACATATCAAAAAGTTGGGAGCCGACAATATGAGAAGCGAGCTATTTAGCATTCGGATGCGGGCTGCGGAAGGAGGCGCCCATGAGGATGGAGGAAAACATATTTCGGGTGCCGAAGCTCTAGTGGAAGAAAAAGGATTGGAAAAATCCGTTCTGGACTTCCTTTCAAAAGCCCGGACACATACCCGCGGGACTCCTGACTTTTTACAAATTTCCGTCGAGAAAGTTGCTACACATGACATTAGAAAAATAGAAACCTTGCCCGTTAGGCGGTTTGATGTTTCCTCGATTGCGGAAGGTCGAGAGAAAGCCGCCGAGTTGCTGAAAAGGATAAGGATTTCAAAGGTAGCGATCGACAACGCGTTCCACCATTTACTGAACGGCCCGACACATCGGGGCGCAATTTTAGTGGAGGCCCATTCCGGCGAGCGGATGGACGCCCGTGGGTTGAAAGGAATCCGAGTGTCACGGTTCGGATGGAATTCCGATGCCGCCCTACCGGCAAACGGGCGAATCCGCGATGCAATGGCGATCGCTTCCAAAGTGGCCTCCTCCCCTTTTTCGGTCGCTGAACTGTGCTGGTCCGATGACCCGGATTATACGGCAGGCTATGTCAGCAGCGGGACGTTTGGCTATATGCGGGTTTCCCGGTTAAAAGAGATAGGTTGCGAAACTGGAGGGCGTGTCTTTTTCATTCTGCCAAACACGGATGTGGATGACTACATCCGCTATCTGGAAAAATGCCCGGTCCTAATTTCAACAAAAGGGAGAGAACTATGATGGAACAACGCTTTTTTGAAACTTTAGAACAGTTGGAGTCAACGTCCCTTCTTCGATCGATGCGCACATTTGCGACCGGCAACGAAGCGGAAGCCGTCATTGATGGACAGCGGCTCCTATTGTTCTCTTCGAATAACTACCTCGGGCTAGCGACGGATTCCCGCTTGAAAAAGAAAGCGGCCGCAGCGATTGAAGACTTCGGGACGGGGGCGGGGGGTGCGAGACTGACGACAGGCAATTCGGTTCTCCACGAACAGCTTGAAAAAGAGATTGCCGATTGGAAGCGGACGGAAAGTGCTCTCGTCTTCAGTAGCGGCTATTTGGCCAATCTTGGAGCCATCTCAAGCATCTCGCAAAAAGGGGATGTCATTTTCTCAGATGCTTTAAACCACGCGAGCCTCATTGACGGGTGCCGGTTGAGCCGGGCACAAACGATTATCTATAAGCATCGTGATATGGCGGATCTGGAATCAAAATTGCGGGCGCATTCTGGTACTGGAAAGAAACTTATTGTAACAGATGGGGTTTTCAGTATGGATGGCACCATCGCACCGCTTCCTGCAATTGTGGAGCTGGCGGAACGGTATGATGCGTATGTCCTCGTCGATGATGCACACGGGTCGGGCGTCCTCGGGTCGAACGGAGAAGGGACGGCCAGTCATTTCGGTATCCAGGACAAGATTGATTTTACGGTGGGTACAATGAGCAAAGCGATCGGGGCGGAAGGCGGATTTGTCGCTGGCTCCGCATCCGCGATAATTTTTTTACAAAACCGGGCGAGGCCGTTCATCTTCCAGACCGCTTTAGCACCAGCTACCATTGCGGCGGCCCGCGAAGGGGTACGTATCCTACGGACAGAACCCGATCGAAGGGAAGCGCTGCTGCAAAATGTTCAAAAAGTGTTGTTCTCTCTGAAGGATGAAGGGTTCCAACTGCTCGGCTCCGGCGAGACACCCATCCTATCGGTGCTAGTCGGGGATGCCGCACGCGCAATGTCTTTTTCACATCGGCTGCTGGAGCGCGGCATTTTCATCCCGGCAATCCGTCCACCGACGGTACCTTTACAGACAAGCCGGCTCCGTATCACATTCATGGCCAGCCACACGGATGACCATCTTCAGCAATTGCTGAACGCCCTCGTGGATACGGGAAAGGAATTAGGAATCGTTTGAAGGGAGTATTATGAGGTTTCTTCACAAACATGGATGAGTTCTTTTGGAATAGGTTCGAAAACTAACACTTCCGGCTTCCGATAGGGTTTCTGTAATACATATTCATCCAACGGCATCATACTCTCCCAATATAAAGTATTCCAATGCTCTACTTTTTCGCCCGTGTCAAAATTCAAGGCTTCTTCATCAAACTCCTTGAAATCATCGTAGAATGCTTGATCATAGATGGATAGCGAGATATCTCCGTCAAATACTAGAATCTTTTCGGTAAATGCAGGAAAACAGAACGATTTGGAAAAACGGTTTGTCAAATCCACTCCTATGGCTTCTCGGAAATCAACCCAGGCAGGTATATGAGGTGGCCTCAAGCTCTCGGTGATCTCCACTTTCACCCTGCCGCCTATACTATAGCGATAGTTGGATGTTGTAGTGCTACGTATTCCATTCTGCATAACTTGCTCTATCGATACAAAATGTGGATGGTCATCCGGTAAATACGCGTGATATAAAAGCTGCAAATCCATTCTCTATCACCCGCTTTCTTTTCATTGAATTTGGCCACGAGGAATTAGATTTGACAAGTCTGATAATAATCTTGACAAAGCATGTAGCCAATCAAGACTATCGTGTCAGATGACGAATGTTTACTCATTGCTCATAGACGGTAATGAACAACTCTCCATCTACTTCCTCGAATACACTTACAATAATATTTCGATTTGGAAACCTGTCTTTAAAGCTAAGGGACCAGAATTGTTTAAGAACTTCTCCTAATGCCTGGATCTGGTCCCCCGTGACTTCTTCATTAACATTGATATGAAAAAAGTCTTTGACTTGGTAGAGGTTCATCATTTTTTCGATGGTCACTTTATTATTTTGAGAGTCCTCTTTCCACCTCCTGAAATTCTTTTGTGAAAACTTATCTTTTAATAAAAAGCATCCTTCTACCCTGACAATATCCGGATAGAAAAATTTCGCAAACCCAAGAGCTGTGTGTATATCGGATTTCATATTCACATAGTTCCACCATGTAAAATCCCCTTCATTCACCTCTTTAAATCCCATAAATTCCTCATTTATTTCATCTTTGAACAAAAATATCACCCCCTGATCTTTTTAATGAATATTTTCGGGTATTACAGACGGATCGGCTCGCCGAACTTCATTACATCCCGATACTTCTCCCCTGGATTCTTGAGACCCAACAAAAAAGAATCTTGAAAGACATTCATCCAATCAAGATTCTAATATCCTTATTTCATTAAAAGCCCCCAAACAGTAAATTCATGAAAATATTCCGTTCGCTCGATACACAATCCAAAATCAAGATCTTCTCCAACTAGAATAAAATCTCCATAGCCTGATGAATATTTGGTTAAGTCGAGAACTTTATCCAAATTGCTAAATATTTCATTCACATGAATCAATACCGCTTCAATCTCATGTTCCCTATAAACCAATAATCTACCTAACTTTGGCGTTACTTTGATATGATCTATAGTCTCTTTTGACAATTGTATTGATCTTTGAATAATTTCTTTATCGTTGCCTCCTTGCAATTGAATCTTATTTTCTGTAGTAGCAAGTAATGAAAATACTTCCTTACAAAATAAGTCATTGTCTTCATTATCTAAAAAAGGATTCTCTGCAAGGTTCAGAAAGTTTAATTCTTGAATCAATATCTTCCTTCTGCTTTTTCTTTTTAAGAGCTCCATCTTTGTTATTCTCTCGCCACCCAAATTACTCACCTTCAGGTTTGTTCTCTCTATTTACGCTGCAGCTTGCTGCAAATATTGACGTTCCATATTTAGAAATTCATCAAACAAGGTAATTAACCTATTCACATTTTCTTCTTTAGTGTATTGGGAAGGATCAAAACCTTCTGGAGGGGCCAGATAGTTAATGAAGCTTTCCATGTCTTCTGGGTAATCAAAATCAGCATACACTTCCGCAACCTTATCCAACAACTCTTCCAAATCGTTTTGATACCGCGCCTTCAAAGAGGCCAAAAGTGCAAATCGCCATTTCCTTTTCTCAATATGCCAGATGTCAGCGTCTAAATCCAAATCTTCAACATCCAACTTCTCCAATATATGTGCCAATAAATTCTCGAAGTCCGTATCTTCCTCGCCCCAAGCAAGTTGAATGATGTTTTGATCATTTGTTTCAGGATGGTTAGTTAAATACTCAACTGCATAGCTAGCTACTTCACTAGGTTTTAGGAGATCTGTTTTCAACCCTGCATACACTGTTTTCCAACAACAACTTATTTGGTTCTGCTTGAAAATATCCAATGAAATACCCACGCTTTATCATCACCTTAACTTTATGGTCTTTGATTTGGAGTACCTGTAATCTGGCCATCCGGGATAAATCTCCGATGTGTGACTCCTTTTGTCGGGTCAACCATCCATTCGAATATTCCTTCTTGGTCTTTCACAGTTGTTTTCCTCTCGAACATTCTTAGGTCTTTATTGTAAACATCTTTATTATCGTAGTACTTCATTCCGCCTTTGATTTGAAACAAGTCCCTCTTTACTCCATCACCGCCAACTACATCAAACTTCTTGGCATTCGGCGAGTAATTATCGATTATATCATTGAATCCATGTTGTCCATCCGGCTTCTTTAAAGCACTTCCTGATCGGGTATTATCGAGTACCGGGTGTGAAATGGTTTTACCTGAACCTTTCCCGCCCTCCACGATCCCCAATTTTTTCGGATCGGTCACTTTACCGACATCTTTCACTTTGCCGCCGAATGCCTTCTTGAGCAGCTTGAATCCCAATCTTCCCGCTTTGATGCCTTTTCCGATTGGTGTGACAGAAACGATGGCCAAGCCTTTGTCGACTAAGGAGGCTTCCTTATCCAGAATGGTGTTGACATCGTCCATGACTAGAAAGTCCACGACAGCCTTCATCGCCTTGTCGGCGTTTGGCGGGACGAGCCCCTGGAAATTCGCACGCTCGCCAATGATCGCCTTGTACTGCATGTCTGGATCGCCATCATTGACACGGGCTTCGGTTCGGGTACTCGTTTGTAAATGAAGTCCCTCAGTTGCCAAAGCAGCGTAAATCTGCTGCAATTCCTCATCTTTGCTGGTCGCGGCAACCGGTTTATTGGCTTCGTTCAGTTTAGCTTCGATGCTCTTTTGGAGTTCCCTTGGCGACTCGGGATCACCAATGACTCCCGACGTAAACTTCTCCTGGTATTGCACATCTGTCTGAAGAAGGTTCTTCGCCAACAGTTCCGCCCACTGACCGGTGTTGAAATGGATGTCTGTTCTGTCATCCGTGAACATGCCTTCGACGTCCGTTATCCAACGCTGCATCACTTGCAGATGATTCTCAATCGCCGTTAAGGCGTTTGTCTGTTCTGAATCAAATCCGTGCAGCTCTGTCACTGTATTATCCCGTTTTCTCTTCGACCTGTAAACGCCCTCTTGCACATCTCTATCATCAAGATTCGGCAAGGCGACAATATCCACCACTTTGCTCATGATGTGGTTCGCTTCATCGGTCAAATTTGCCGTCACCATTGCAATCTCCGTCAATCCCTGTTCCACTTCCCCTTCCAGGAAGCTTTCACGGATAAAACCCGACGGATCCGGCTCGAGCGTACTCAAGGCGGCATCCATCCGCTCCAGCACGTTCCGGAAATCATTCTGCATCATATGGAACAACCGGATGAACGGAAGATGGACTTCATTATAGAACGAACGGATGGCATGGCCACCCTCCCCTTTGAACGCCTCATCAAGTGCGACAAACGCCTCGATGGCCGTTTCCACCGTATTCATCTCTGTCTCCAGACGGGTCAGCATGTCGATATTATTACGCAACCCTTCATGAAACGGATTGACAGCCAGGATTTTCAACTCGCTCTCACCTGCCATTCCACCTTCCGAACAAAGACAGCCTCCACTTCACCCAGTCCCCTTTCTGTCATCAACTCAAAATCCATGTTTTTACATAAGTTATAAATAACACGCTTGGTTGCCGGGGTCAAATAACATAAAAAAACGAGAATAGCGGAATAAGAAGAAGGTCTTAAGGAATAAATGCCTTTTGGGGTTTTAATCGTAAATCTTTCTCTACTTCACATGCTGTCCCAGACGAATATACGGTTCAAAATTACGATAAACCATGCCGCTCCCCATTCTTTTGCTTCATTTTGGTGCCTGTCACCGACACAACTCTGACATTCTGACAATAGAACTAGCGGCGCATTATTCATCAAAGTGAGATGAAATACGCCGCTACTCCGTATGATGCCAGGCCCGTTATACCTTGCATGCAACTATTGATTCACTCCATCAGTTCAGCAAGAATTTCATATGAACGCAATCTATCTTCATGAGAATAAATGCCCGAGCTGATAATCAATTCATTCGCCTTCGTCGACTGCAAGAAGGACTCCAGTTTACGCTGGACCGTTTCCCGATCACCGATGATGGTGGATGGCCAACTCATCAATTCCCCAATCGCGATTCTTTCGTATTCCGAAAAGAACGTGTCTGGATCATCGACCGGAGGCTTGAACTTCGTCGTGACTCCTCTGCGGATATTCAAAAACTGCTGTTGGTAGGAAGTCGCGAGCCAATGTGCCTTCTCGTTCGTATCTGCCGCGATGACATTCACGCCGAGCATGACGTACGGTGCCGACAGATCTTTGGAAGGCCGGAACTGCTGATGGTATAGCTGCAACGCCTGCATCAAATAGCCTGGCGCAAAATGGCTCGCAAATGAAAATGGCAGCCCTTGCTGCGCGGCAAGTTGTGCGCTGAAACCGCTGGAGCCAAGAAGCCAGATGGGGATATCCTGTCCCTCCCCCGGAACCGCACGGACGCGGGCCTGCAAATTGTACTCGAAATAGCCACGCAGCTCCGCCAATTGCTCCGGAAACTCCTCCCCGCTACTATGTAATGTCCGACGCAGAGCGTACGCTGTTGCCTGGTCGCTTCCCGGCGCACGGCCTAGCCCCAGATCGATCCGGCCCGGATACATGGCTTCGAGCGTACCGAACTGCTCGGCGATCACGAGAGGCGCATGATTCGGAAGCATGACCCCGCCCGAACCGACTCGGATCGTCTTCGTCGCGCCGGCTACATGGCCGATGATGACGGAAGTCGCCGAACTGGCAACACCTTGCATATTATGATGCTCCGCAAGCCAAAACCGGTTGAACCCCCATCGCTCGGCATGCCTGGCCAGGTCGACACTGTTCTTGAATGACTGCGTCGCATCACTGCCTTCGTTAATCATCGCGAGATCTAGAATGGATAAAGGGATGCCCTCAAATTTCTTTGATGATGTACTGATCACATCAATTCACCTCTACTTTTTCGTTCTACGAAGATACTACTGAATGTTCGTTCCCCTTTATCATATCGCTTTGAGATGTTGGATTCCATTTGGGGGATTAAGAACGGAGAATGATAGTACATGAGCCTGCTGCCGCATAGAACGGGGACGATGCACCCATCGGCGGGAATACTAGTGCATTTTCTCCTTGGCCTGCTTTAAAGTAGCGACAATGAGAAAGCTGACAATGACCAATAAGAGCCATGAACTCACCTTTCCAAGATGTACGAGATTCCATGCTTCGGCTTGGTTCGGATATTGCCAAGCACCAAAAAATGTGGCGATGTTTTCAGCAATCCATATAAAGAATCCAATGAGCACGAATGACAGGGCAATTGGCATACGATACCGTGTTCCATTCACCTCATAGGTGACCCATGATTTCCAAAAAACGAGGACGACTAGTGCCGATAACCACCAACGAACGTCAATCCAATAATGGTGCGTGAAAAAATTCAAATAAATCGCAGTTCCTAGAGGGACGACGACGAAAAACGGCGGCCACTTAACTAGATCGACCTGTAACCTCCGCCATGCTTGGCACAGATAACTAGCGACACTTGCGTACATAAAACCGCTATACAAAGGTACTCCCATAATTTTAAAAAATCCATCCTCCGGATATGACCAGGATCCCATATGAACCTTGAAAATTTCCAAAGCCAGTCCAATCAGATGGAACAATGTGATAACCTTCAGTTCATCCCGTGTTTCAATTCCCGATCGCAACATCCACCATTGCATAAGAAGGAAAATAAGGAGCAGCCAGTCATAGCGTGGCAAGAAAGGAAGTGGTACGACTTGGGTAATCGCCAATGAGCCGAATATTACGACGGGAAATATACAGGAAAGGGCCTGCTCCCAACCGAAACGGGCGATTTGCCCGAACCCCTTCGCGACCCGGGAGGCCCCTTTCGTAAAGTCATAAACTGATCCCTGTTTAAGTTCTTTATCTATCTTCATCGGACCGGTACTCCAAAAGGTCGCCAGGTTGACAGTCCAATGCTTTGCAAATCGCCTCTAGCGTCGAAAGTCGGATTGCTTTCGCCTTGCCATTTTTCAAGATCGACAGATTGGCCATCGTGATGCCGACCCTCTCCGATAGTTCCGTGACACTCATTTTCCGTTTTGCCAGCATGACATCAATATTGATAATAATTGTCATCTCATTCACCTCAAACCGTTAAATCATTTTCTGATTTGATTTGGATCGCTTCCTGTAACAGCTTTTGAAGGACTGCCGCAAAGACAGCGATCACCAGGGAAGCAAAGGCGATGACCATTGCTATGACGATGAGACCCGGCGCGTCGTCTCTCTCCGCGATGAGATAGAAGAGTGGTAAGCCAGCCATAAACAGGAGACTGATTGCAATGCCACAGTATTTTATATTCTTCAAAGCCGTAACAGACAGGTCCGAGAAAGCGATATTCTTGTCAATATAACTCAGTAGTTTAAATGCTTGATACAGAGCTATGTAATAAGGAATCGCTGCTGCATACAAATCGATGAAAACAAAATATTTTATATAACTCTGATCAGGATACAGCTCTGCAGAATAATTCGCGATTCCAGGAACAAAGAAGACGCACAATGCTAAAATCGGGATTCCCATTAGAATGACTGCCGTCTTTAAAAAAAGTGTTGACCCTTGTTTCATAATAAAGCACCTCACTTAGTAGTATGAGATAATTTTAAAACATTATTTATCGTTTTGCAATAAATAATTGTTGTTTTTGAATGTATTATTATTGAGGGGCGGCATGTATAAATTCCCAAAGCCCAAAAAACCAACCTCTGACAATCAGAGGTTGGTTTTTTGTCATTCTAATATTTTGATCTTCACACTTTTGCGTCCCCATTGGTAGGCTTGGCTCTTTGTTGGGAAAAACACATCAATTTTATTCCCTTTAATGGCACTGCCTATATCACCGGCGATCGCGTACCCGTAGCCTTCTACCCAGACTTTTGTCCCGAGTTTAATGACGCTTGGATCCACTGCAATTACTTTGATATCCGGGTTCCGTTTCAGGTTAATGCCTGTTTTTGTGACTCCCGAACAACCGTTACAATTTGCTGTGTAGGCACTAGCGGAAACCGTGAATTCCTTCACGACATTTCCTTCATCCGATCGCGATGGTGCTTTGGCGACCGATTTAGCTGTCTTTTTCGCTGCCGCTGCTTTGCCTTGTGCAGCCACTTTCAGTTTTTGTTTAGGATGGATCGTATTCGATTTTAAGTTATTCCATGTTTTCAATTGGGCAACAGACACATGATGTGTTTTGGCGATCTTGTATAAAGAGTCGCCTTTCTTTACGGTGTACGTTGACGATGCGGCAAAACTTTCATTCGCACCGCTGACCAATAAAGCAATTGCGATAATGAGGGTCCCAAGAAATTTTCTCAATAGCTCTTCTCCTTGTGCTTTAGTCTACACACAGTCTATCAGCCGAATGTTACAAAACGATTACAACAAATAACCTTTAACGTTACAAAAAGAAACGTTATATTACAGGGTGGGTGCCGCTATAATGAAATCATCAATGAATCCGGATTGGGAAATGGGAGCAAGTCAAGTGCCGACAAACAATCGAAAAGCATTGAAAAGTACCGGTACGATCGCTTTTCCACTGACATGAGCACGCTCGTAACGTTAGGGGCGTAAATTCGTCTAATAAAGGACAATAAGGAGAATTGTGAGGAGTGGTGAAGCGAGTGTTATCGAAAATAATAGGAAAGCGACTGAAAAGGAAGCGAAATCTTGTCAACAACTGAACTTTTTTGTCTTAAAAATGTCCGAATTAGGACATATGACATATACACTTCTTTAATAAATAAAACTTTCCTATCAACCGAAACCCCGAACATATTGTTACAAACTAAGAAAAACAGGTGGATATAATGACTGCAATTTTAGGTTACATTAGGGACATGATCCCCTATTTGGGAATCGCATTGCCTCTGATATTGATTTTCCGAATCATTTATAATAAGATCCGGCGTTCCAATCGGGGCAGCCTACTACATGAAATCGGCGTGATCGGCTTCTTATTATTCATGGTCGCCCTATTCTCACAGACGATTTTTGCATTTCTTTACACAGGACCTGTTGTCACCCGCTCGTTTTCGAATATCAATCTCGTCCCTTTACGTGTTTTTCAAGATAATTATTATGCCATTACGGAGCTACAAACTTGGGAACCAATTCTCATCAATTTTTTAGGAAATATCATTATTTTTATGCCAATCGGATTCGCCCTCCCCTCATTATGGAAATCATTTAACCGGCTATGGAATGTGGCAGCTACCGGATTTGGCATATCTCTATTCATTGAAACAACCCAACTGACACAGAATAGGAGCAGCGATGTGGACGATTTATGGTTAAATACACTTGGCTGTACAATAGGCTATTTGTGTTATCATTTAATAAAAAGAGAATTTCCGTATCTTATGAATAAATTTTCCAAATAAAGCATATGCAATATATTGCATACTTTATTATTGAAACATTTTCCTGTATACTATACAAATACTGAACAGGATGGTGATTCACAATGCCGATACCTACAGAACATTCCACGCCAATTCGAAGAACAGCAAAAGAAACCGCCTTCAACCAACTCCAGCATTGGATTATTGATGGTACTTTACAGCCGGGTGAAAAACTGAACGATACCGAGCTGGCAGAGGCATTGGGCGTTAGCAGGACACCGATTCGCGAATCGCTGCAGCTGTTGGAAGTCCAAGGTTTCGTTAAAATGTATCCCGGTAAGGCGACTCAGGTGACAGAAGTGGAAAAGGAAGCGATTAATGATCTTCTTCCTCCTCTTGCAGCTTTACAAGCATTGTCAGCGGAATTGGCAATTCCCCATTTGACTGAGGAAACTTTTGATTTATTGAAAGAAACGAATGCTCGGTTTGCCGAAGCGGTGCATTCCGAGAATTATTTTGCCGCTTTGAAAATTGACGAGGAATTTCACCAAATCATCGTGGATGCTGCCAAAAATCCATATATCCTATCCATGGTAGAATCCTTGCAAGCACATGTCCGACGTTTGTTTTTCCATAACTCGATCGTGCTGACCGAAAAATCGATTAAGGAACATAACGAAGTGATTCGGCTCATGCGGGAAGGGGACAGAGAAAAAGTGTCTACTGTCATGCGGGAAAACTGGTTACGAGCAATCGAAGAATTTTACGCATTGAAAAAAGAATAGAAAGAGCCGGTTCCTATTTGACGGGAACCGGCTTTTTTTATGCTTCCGCAGTTGAATAATTCAAGATTCGTGCAATGAAACCTGTGATGAGAATGACACCGAACACCGGCAGTACCCAACCGAGACCGTCGCTATAGAACGGCAACACTTTTTCGTAGAAGGAAACGATCGGTTTCATCCAGCCGAAGTACTCCATGCCAAGTGAAGAGCAAAGCGTCTTCAATCCATCAATGATGCCGATCAAAAAGGCGACCGCTGTCGCTGCCACATAGACAAGCCGTGAATGGTTGAATAATGGAGACAAAAAGGTCAACAGCATCAGGACGACGGCTAACGGGTAAAGGAACATTAATACAGGGATGGAATACGTGATGATATTCGACAATCCGAAGTTGGAAATAATGAAACAAAACGCCGTGAATATCGTAACAAATGTTTTATAGCCGATTCTTGGGAAAATTGTATGGAAATATTCTCCACACGCCACTATCAACCCGATACTTGTCGTCAAACAGGCTAAAATGATAACGACGGCAAGCATGATCAACCCGAATGTTCCAAAATAGTATTCAGAAGCTTGTGAAAGGATCTGGCCTCCTGATTCCGACAAGCCGAACGCTTCCGTGCTCGTCGCTCCCAAATAGGCAATACCCACATAGAGAAGGGCTAGAAAGGCAGTTGCCACGGCACCTGTCTTCGCTGTTGCCGCCAGGATGCCATTCCGTTCCGTGATTCCCATCGAGCGGATGACATTGATTACGATTATCCCGAATACGAGGGAGGCTAAGGCATCCATTGTGTTATAGCCTTCCATGAATCCTTTTACAAACGCTCCGCTTGCGTATGCCTCTTCCGGAGATTGAATGGCACCCATCGGCTTCATGACAACCATGACAAGTAGAGCAAGAAGTAAAATGATAATTCCTGGTGATAAGATCTTCCCTACCCGATCAACGATTTTGGACGGGTTCAAGCACAGCCATAATGTGAGGGCGAAAAAGAGAAAAGTGAAAATAACAAGTGCCATTTTCATCGACCCTTCACTGATAAACGGCGAAATTCCAATATCAAACGCCACTGCTCCCGTCCGAGGTGCTGCAAAGAACGGTCCGATGGTCAGATAGAGCAATGAAGTGAATACGACCGCATACACCGGGTGGATTCGACTCGCCAACTCCTGCAAATTTCGGCTTCCCGAAAATCCCATCGCCAAAATGCCTAAAAAAGGCAAACCGACCCCGGTAATTAAAAAGCCAATAACCGCAGGTAATAAATTCATGCCGGAATCTTGACCAAGTTGTGCTGGAAAAATTAAGTTTCCAGCGCCGAAAAATAGCGCAAATAGCATAACCCCTATAACAAGGTTGGAAGAAAATGATAGTTTTTTCTGCATAAGTATGCTTCCTCTCGTTGTAAAATGCAATATATCACAGAAAATAATATACTATTCCTTTCTATCAAATGCAATATATTAATTGATTTAAAATATTAAGTTTATTTTATGCTTTCATTAAATAAAGACCCCTTCACTCGATGGACCAAGGCAAAGGGGTCTATTATTCTTATTTGATCAGAAATTTCGTTACGCTATGACCTTCTTTTAATTTTTCCACTTTCAAAATGGCGGGAAGAGCCGATTTCAATTCCTCGACGTGAGAGATGACGCCAATCATTCTCCCTGATTTTTGAAGGTCTATTAACGTGTCAATCGCTTTGTGCAATGATTCCTCGTCCAACGAGCCGAATCCTTCATCAATGAACATCGTATCGATAGCAATGGAGCCTTGGAAGCTTTGGATTACATCCGCCATGCCTAGCGCCAGGCAAAGAGACGCGTTAAATTTTTCCCCACCCGATAATGTTTTCACGTCCCGATTCGCTCCAGTATAGGCATCGTACACATCGAGGCTTAGGCCGCTTTGCCGCCCATGGGCTTCCTTCCGGTCGCTGCAGATCAATTCGAACTGACCATTCGACATCTCTTTCAAGCGTTCATTTGCCGACTGGACGATCCTCTCTAAATACTCGATCTGGATGAATCGTTCAAAAGACAATTTGGCTATATTGTTGCCTTTCACTACTTCGTATAGGTCCAATACTTTCCGGTAAGTAACTTCCGCTTTATCAATGGACGCGGTCGCGCTCTCAATCTTTTCTTTTAATTCACGGGTCGTCTTCTCACTGTCCAAACAAGCATGATACTGTTTCAAGGCCGTCTCATATTCCTCTTTTAACCGCTCTACTTCCGACTCCAAATGCCCTAACTCCACGAGTTCCTGCCCTTCCACGAACGACTGCAATTCCGTAATAGATTGCCCGACGGAGTGGAGTTGTTGCGTATATTCGCTCAGCTGTTTTTTAATGGAAAGCCGTTCCGCCTCTTCCATTTTCGCGTCCAGATAGGCCGCTTCGGATGGAAACCCGGACGTTTGGAGGGCGTTATGGAATCGTTGCTTGACGTCTGCTTTCTTCTCCAGATTCTCTTTCAATGACTGGGTGGCATGGATGACGGAAGACTGGGCGGTCACGAGTCTACCCTTGATGGTTTCGCGCTTTTCCTGCACTGCTTTCCATGCGGTGTCCAACTCTCTTTTCCGCGTCTCGGTCTCCGCAATCCGATGTTGGAGGGCTTGAAGTTCCCGCATCTCTTCCG
Source organism: Sporosarcina sp. 179-K 3D1 HS (assembly GCF_047228905.1). Classification (NCBI taxonomy): domain Bacteria; kingdom Bacillati; phylum Bacillota; class Bacilli; order Caryophanales; family Caryophanaceae; genus Sporosarcina; species Sporosarcina sp. 179-K 3D1 HS. Next base: position 278,349 of record NZ_JBFEGI010000002.1, on the reverse strand, counting down.
GAATCTTTTCGATATTCGAAAAGAGTACAGCCTGCGCCGTACGATGGGCATTCTGTAATTCGGCAAGGGATTTTTCTTTCCCGGATTTGTCCTGTTGCACGTCTGCCAACATGGTCTCCAGCCTTTGCAACTCCTCTTTCAATTGGATGAGCTTCGTGCGGCTTGTCCGTAAATTTGCCACTTCTGTTTCGAGTTCCCGTTGCATTTCAAGTAAGTGTGTAAATTCCTCCAAAACAGCCCACTGCTGTTTCTCTTCGCCTTTCGCCCGTAATTGATCTACCGCATGTCTATGACGGATTGCAGCCGTCTGATATTCGTTTTCACTCTTCGCTAACCGTTTCTTGGCTTCCTCCAATTCCTCCCGCGTGACTGTACCATTTGAATGGCCTAGCGAGAGGTCCGGATGATGTTCGCTTCCACATACCGGGCAAGGAGCTCCTTCTTGAAGACGCTCTGCAAGCATCATCGCCTGGTTATCCAACCAACGCTGCTCCAATTCCTCATACTCCTGTTGACAGCCCTCATAGCGGATTTTCTTGTCGGCCAATTCGGCGTCCAATGACTGGATTTGCCGCTCGATGTTTTGGACCTCTACCATCCATTTGACCTTTTCGTTTGTTTCATTCAATCGATCCAATTGTCCATCGTACGGAAGTAACCGGCTCTCGATTGCAACGATTTCCGCTTTCAGTTTTTCAATTTGCTCCCCTTTGCCCGCATACTGCTCATTCACATGCGATAAGGCCATTTCCAAACTGGAAATTCCCTGCTCCATCTGTTGGAGCTCCGCCTTTTTTGCAGCCAAGTCCGTAATTGTCGGGAGATAATCCTTCAAACGGATCAATTGTTCCGTCAACTGAAGTCGCTCGGGATTCCGGCTTTCCTCCGTCTTGTACTCCGCATCGACCTGTATGGAGAGTTCTTCCGCATTTCGTGCTTCCTTTTCCGCATTTTCCAGCGTTGCCGTCTTGGAAGCCGTTTCCCGTTCCAATTGCTTGTACTGCAATTCGATTTCTACGATGGCGGCTGCCCGTTCCGCGTCGGCCAACTGCTTTTCTTTTCTATCCATTGCTGGTTTTTGTCCATTTAACTGCGCAAATACTTCTTCTTTTTGTTTCAGTTCGATTAAACGCTCATTCATATTTCTGGCATGATGATATGTCTCCACCATCTTACCGTGTTTTGCATAACATTCTTCATATGTCTGTTTGACGGTCGCTGTTTTTTCTGAATAAAAGACCCATTCCTCTTGCAGCGCTTGAATCACTTGATTGGCATTAAATTGGCCCGTCGCCAAGACATTGAAAATGTTCGATTCACGGCTTGGGAGCAGAGACGGGATTTGGCTATATAATGTTTCCCTCACCTGATTCTCGCTTGACCAGTGTGCTTTCGCCTCATCACTGCGGGTTTTCAGACGCGATTCAACTTCCTTATATGGTTCCGTCTTGAAAATTTTACGCATAATCGTTTCTTTGTTATCTGTAGTGGATGTCAGGAATTTTCGGAATTCCCCTTGCGGCAGCATGACAATCTGGCTGAATTGGGGCTGGGTAAAGCCAATTAACTCCACGACTTTCTTATTGATTTCCGACACAATTTGCCGGTCGACAAAAGGGATTTCCCCATCCGCTGTCAGTTCAAAAAACTCGCAAGCCGCCAGTGTTTCACTTTTGTTCCCTTTTTTCGTGTAAGGGATTTGGCGCATGATCCGGTATTTGCGATTATGTAATTCAAATATCAACTCCACCGCAGTCTGTACGCCATCATCCGCAAAATCGCTTCGCATCGCTCTCATATCGGCCCGGTCTTCCCCGCTCGCCTGCCCATACAAAGCAAAGCAAATGCCATCAAATATCGTCGTCTTTCCCGCTCCTGTCGCCCCTGAGATGACGAACAGCCGATGTGATTGCAGTTCGGTAAAATCAATTGTCTCCGTCTGTTTATACGGACCGAAAGCCGTCATTTTCAATTGGATCGGTTTCATTTTTCGTCCCCCTCCTTGTTCATGACTTCATGCAGGACTTCTGCGAACAGTTCAGCCGTTTCCGCATCGGCCACTTCCCCCTTGACCGTCTCATAGAAGGATTTGAACAAGGTCAAGTCATCCTGTTTTCCGGCAACCGCCTGTCCTTCGCTTCCTCCGACAGCCGTCTGGATGGCCAATTTTCGTTCTACGTGCATCGCATTCGGGAATACCGTTCGGACTTGCTCCATTGGAAATAAAACCGGTGTGTCATCAAGCAGTTTGACAAAAACATAGTCATGGTTGACTGGTTTGGTCAGAAGGTCTGCCAAACGTCCTTCAACCGTCCGCATGTCATGTCGTGCCTGCAAAAGCCTTTTCTCAATATTGACCTGACCGTCTTCATCCATTTCCACAATGAAGAACCCTTTGTTATGACGCTCTTCGGAAATGGAATATTTCAATGGTGATCCGGCGTAGCGAATCGTTTCATTCCACACATGGTGGGCTTCGTGCAAGTGGCCAAGCGCTGTGTAATGGAACGGTTCAAACAGATGGGCGGAGACATATTCCGCACCACCGATCGCAAGCGGCCGTTCCGAATCGCTTGTATTGTCGGCAGTTTCCCCATGCGGTGTAACAAACGCATGTCCCACGAAAACATGGCGGGCGTCCGGAGACATCTTCTCACGGATGGAATCGATCACTGTCTTCATAGATTCATGGTGATTGGAAATTGTTTCTTCTTCAAAGAGATGTTTGACGATGGAAGGGTCGGCATACGGTATGAGGTGGAAATGGACCTCTCCAAACTCATCTTCCAAAATGACAGGCTCCAATTCCTTTGTCATTTGGCCCACAATATGGAGACCGTTGGATCGCATAATACGGCTTCCAAAACGGAGCCGACCCGGGCTGTCATGATTACCCCCTATTGCAAGGACCGGCGTTTTCAGTTCCAACACAATCTTATCCAGGACTTCATCCAATAACGCTACCGCTTCCGTCGGCGGAACCGCCCGGTCATACAAGTCTCCCGCGATGACGACAGCATCCGGTTTCTCTTCGATAATGGCTTGGATGAACTGGTCCAGTACGAAACGTTGATCCTCTGTCATATAAACACCTTGGATCAGCTTACCCAAATGCCAATCTGCGGTATGGAAAAACTTCATCTCGATCTCCCCCTACTTCTCTCTATCCATTCATTTTACAGTATCCTAACATAATTCAGAAGGTGTGCCTTCCCTGATTTCGAAGACCTGGTGGTACCACGGTTGGGAGGGGTTCTCCGACAGGTGGGCGGATTTCTCGACCGCTTTGTCGCAATCCTCCGATGGTTGAGCGGAATTCTACGGCATTTAAGCGTAATCCACGCCCGCTTGGCCGTATTACTCAGACAATTGAGCGTATTCTATTCCAGAAACCCAAAAACAGGACACCCCTATCAATCGGGTGTCCTGCATCCGTCATTTCATCATTTGACCAGTCCATTGTATATCATATCTGCATTCCACTTGACCATATCCATATAGGTGTCGCCGTCCGTGCCCGGCTTCCCTAACGAATCCGTAAAGATTTCACCTTGAATCGGCACATTCGTTTCCCGGGAAACAGTCTCCATACTTCTCGTATCTACGCTCGTTTCTACAAACAAAGCGGGAATTCCGTTTTCTTTTATGATGTCAACGATGCGCTTCAATTGTTCGGGAGTTCCTTCATCATGGGAGTTGATCTCCCAAATGTAGGCTGCTTCGAAATCATAAGCTGCCGAGAAGTATTTGAATGCTCCCTCACTTGTGACAAGGATCCGTTTTCCTTCTGGAACTTGACTCATTTTGTCTTTAATGCCCTCGTGCAGATCTTCCAGCTGGCTAATATACCGGCTGGCATTCTCCTCATAGACAGATGCGTGATCCGGATCCATTTTACTGAGGATATCACGGATATTTTCTACATAGCGGATGCCGTTCCGGACATCGAGCCACGCATGCGGATCTTCCTCCCCCGCATGTTCTTCCGATTTCAAATACATCGGTGTAACGCCCTCGCTCACTTTGAAGACTGGCGCGTCATCATCCGATTTATTTGCAGCAACCATCAGTTTATTGAACCAGCCGTTCCCTTCCTCTAAATTCAATCCGTTGTAGAAGACAATATCGGCATCCGTTGTCAAGACGACATCCTGCGGCAACGGATCATAATTGTGGGGGTCTGATCCGATCGGTGCAAGGCTATGAATATCAACCAAATCGCCTCCTACATTTTTGACCATATCGTAAATGATCGAGTAGGTCGTTATAATTTTCAACTTTTCCTCATTCGCTCCCGAGTCAGTAACCGCCTCCCCCGTACTATTGGCGGAACCTTTTCCGCAAGCGGTCAGAAATGCGACCAAGAGTATCGAGGAGAGAACTGATATCCATCTCTTCATATACACAACTCCTTCATCATGGCAATGCCGTTTTCTTCGTTCTCAAAGAACGCCATACGATTCCTTGCTTTGGTGAAAATAGAAAGGATAAGATGAACAACCCCGTCGCTACCAAAACGATAGTTGCCCCCGAGGCAAGATTGTACGTGAAACTCAAATACAGCCCGACTATGGCCGCCACTGTTCCAAATACAGTGGACAGAAGCAACATCGTTGATAATCGGTTCGTCAGCAAATAAGCGGTGGATGCCGGTGTGATCAGCATAGCAACGACCAGAATGATGCCGACTGTCTGCAGGGAGGCAACCGTCACGAGCGTCAAAAGCGCCATAAGAAAATAATGGATCGCTTTGTTCGGCAAGCCGTATGCCTGGGACATGATCGGGTCGAATGAACTGACTAGCAACTCTTTATAAAATAATAAAACGCCGCCTAGAACAATTAGGCCGATGACCAATGTAGTCCACATATCGGAAGGACGGACCGCCAAGACATTGCCAAATAAGATATGGTACAAATCCGTACTGCTCTTCATCAACGTTATTAAAATGATTCCTAGAGCGAATGCCGAGGTGAACATAATTCCGATTGATGAATCATTTTTTATCCGGCTGTTTTGGCTAATGTATCCAATGCCGATTGCCGTTGCAATACCGGTCACCACGGCGCCGATGAAGAAATTGATCCCCAACATATAGGAAATGGCGACACCTGGCAAAACGGCATGTGAAATGGCATCTCCCATTAATGCCATCCCCCTCAAGATGATAAAACATCCGATAACGCCGGATATGATGCCGACCATCACAGATGTGATGAGCGCTTTTTGCAAAAACTCATATTGGACAACCGCTTCGAGAAAGTGGATCATGAGGACATCACCATTCCTTCCAAAAATGACAATTGGCCCCCATAAGCCCTAGCGATTGTCTTCGGTGTAAAGACCTCTTTCACCGGGCCACTTGCAATCAATTCATTATTCAACAAGATTAATTCATCAAAATAATGTTCTGCTTTGCTTAAATCATGATGGACAACGACAATCGTTTTCCCTTGGTCCCGAAGCTCTTTCAAAATCCGGATAATCATCTCTTCACTCGTCACGTCTATGCCGACGAAAGGCTCATCGAGTAGGAACAGCTCAGCTTTTTGCGCCAATGCACGAGCCAAGAAGACCCGTTGCTGCTGCCCTCCGGAGAGTTCCCCGATCTGCCGATCTTCATAAGCAAGCATATCGACCTGCTCCAAACACGCCTTCGCTAGGTCCTTCTCTTGTTTACCGGGCCGTTTGATCATGCCGACCGAAGGATAGGTTCCGATCAACACCGTTTCTTTCACAGTAATTGGGAAATCCCAATCAATTGCACTTCGTTGCGGGACGTATGCCACATTTTTCCGCATCTCTTTGATCGGTTTGCCCTTTATTTTGATTTCTCCACGGTCTTTTGGCAATAGGCCGAGAATCGCTTTGATCAATGTGGACTTACCCGCACCGTTCGGACCGATGACTCCCACCAATCTCCCTATTTCAATTTCAAAGTTTATATTGGATAAAGCGATGTTTCCGTAATACGAGACGGAGAGATTGTTCACTTCAAGAGAATTGCCCACAATATTCACCTTCCTTGTCTTCCTGTTGATACAGTTATCGTATGTTGCACTTTTTCCCTCGTGCAACTTTTAATGTAAAAAAATAAAAAAACTTTCCCTTGCGCAAGTTTTGGTGTAAAAAAATATTGTTTCCCTCAGGAAACTTTATTAATCATATAATAAACTATCCAAATTCAAAAGTAAAGCAGGGAATGCCGAAAAAGCTGTGAGCAGATCCACAGCTTTCTTGACCTATCAAAGATCTCCTAATAACGAGATTTCCCCTGTAGCCGCGTCTACGCATTCTTCTGCATCCAGCAAGCCGCATAATACATATTTCTTTACGGAAGGGTCATAGACATATGTGGGTTCCAATGTAATGAACGGCACCATTTTTTCAAATGCTTCATCTGCGGCCACTTGATTGGCACCCGCTGGCTCATAGTCTTCGAATAGTCGAACCATCTCCATATTGTCCATATAGTTCAACATACGATATGTCCCGGGTTCGATGATAACAACCACTTTCCGATTGAAAAACGTTGGATTTTCACCGACTCGATGGCATTTCACTATCAGGTAATCATCAGAACGGGCAAGTGTTCCTAACATCCAAGAACCGGATTCGTCTGGAAATATTGTACGCAGCACGTCACATGCCACAACTCTGCAACGCTCCACGTCTTCTTCTGTCAGTTGTTGTTCTTCTTCAATACTCGAAGGATGGAAAGCTTCTTCAGCAGACACTTCCCAACTTTTGGATATCAGTTCCTGCTGTAATTCTTCAATTAGAGGGCTATCCCATTTCACTGTTTCGTTTAGGATGCGCTCTGTTCTCTCATGCATGAAAAACGGGATGGTTCCAGTGCCATCCGCTTTCACAAACACTTCTTCCATCGCATAGACGGAAACAAAACGTTTTTTCGATTCAGAAGGGAATGTGACCAGTTGAAGCTGCTGTTTTACAATCGGCTCTATTTCTTCGAGTGTCATCAAAAATTCAGTTTGCAACACTTCTTCCGGTAGCGGGAAGTCGCCAATTTTGGAGAATAGGAGCAACTGCCCCTCATCGTTGAACTTCACCTCAACTGAGACATCGGGAGACAAACGGATTCCGTCGATTTTCCCTTTAAATAGGAATCCATCCTCATAAGCTTCAGATAGGCGCAGTTCCCTCCCTACTTCCAGATCGGTCATTCGCCTGATCCACTCCCCGACTTCTTCCGGTGTCTTTTCCTGAAACGGCGCCTTTGTCGAGTAAGAAGTTTGCATGACAAATATGGCGCTGTCATATCTTTGTTGTTGAAGGTTAAATTCAATACAAGCGGTTCCTATAGGATTTTCATCCTCTTCAACATGCTCCTGCAAATCGTTCGGAAACCACTCCATGCTCAGGTGATACTCCTGCTCCTCTTTGCTGTTGAGTCGTTTGTAAAAACCGTACCGCCCCAAAGAATAATTTTCCAGACCAAATTCCATTCTCGTCTGATCCACAATTTCTAGTATTCTTTTATCCACGTACCCACCCTTTTCTTGATTATCAATTAAAGTAAGTGACATTGTAAAAGTCTACCACAGAACTGCATAATTCACTTATTGGAAGGAAAAATAAATGTATAGTACCAAAAAAGATTTGATTTTAATGAAAAGTTTGACAGCCAATTTGTCATCGTGTAAATTATGTAGTAATAAGATTGGCGATGAAGAGATAAGTAGGATGGCAAGGTTCCATACAGAGAGCTTCGGGAGCTGAGAAGAAGCGGAAAACAGTCATTCGAAAATGGCCTCTGAGCTCTGCGTTGAACGTGCAAAGGCAGCATTAGTAGGCAGCAGCGGACTTGGTATCCGTTATCCATACCACAAGTCTAAAATCCAGTTGGACCGGATTTTGCACTTGTTAAGGCTGTCTTTGTGAAAGGGCAGCAAACAAAGGTGGTAACACGGGAATCGATCTCGTCCTTTGCAGTCGAATGATTGCGGAGGACGAGATTTTTTTATTATACCGGCAAGGAGTGGAATTCAATGACCAATGGTTTATTAGTATTTCAATCGGATTTCGGCAGAGGGGATGGGGCCGTCAGTGCAATGCACGGCGTTGCGAATTCCGTGAAGCCGGGAATTCCAATCTTTGAAATCACACATCAAATTCCCCAATATAATATATGGGAGGCTTCCTACCGATTGTTGCAAACGGTGGGATATTGGCCGAGTGGAACCGTGTTTGTTTCGATTGTCGATCCGGGCGTCGGCTCGGATCGGCGTGGGGTTGTAGTGAAAACAGTGAATGGGCAACTTATCATCACCCCCGATAATGGAACACTCACCCATTTGAAACGATTTGTCGGCATAACGGATGTCCGGATCATAGATGAAACGAAAAACCGTCTTCCGAAATCCGGGGAATCCCATACGTTCCACGGTCGCGATATTTTTGCCTTCACGGGTGCCCGACTGGCCGCCGGCATCATTGGATTTGACGACATTGGGGATGCCCTAGATCCAGCGATGTTGATAGAACTTCCTTTGAAAAATTCAACCATTCATGATGAAGTCATCACGGGAATTGTAGACATCATCGACCGCCCTTTCGGGAATTTATGGACGAACATCAGCCGCCTACAATTCAATGACATTGCGGATTCATATGGCACGGCCTATGCAGTTTCCATCACGACGGACGGGCGGACCATCTATCATAATATTTTGAAGTTCGGCCGTTCCTTTGCCGACTCCCATATTGGCGAACCCCTTTTGTATATCAATTCCCTGGATAATGTAGGCATCGCAATCAACCAGGGCTCGTTCGCGGATGCTTATCGTGTCGGCACAGGCACGAATTGGGAAGTGGTCATCCGGAAAGCGCCACGGGTCGTTTATGAGTAAACTCTTATGAATTTCTTGATTAAACCCGATCTGTCTCTCATATGATGGACTACCTGATGGAGAAGGAAAGGGGTTATGAATGGAACTTCCCGTTTCAGTCGTTACACGGAAATTGCCTTCTATTTCACCGAATGTGAATGTGTATTATCCGGTCATCGTTCATTTGCAGGACAATGGACTGCAGAGTAAAATGAACCATGCCATCGTGGAGCAGTTAAATTCGATTTTGATGGAGCAGCATTATTATGATAAAAATCTTCAAGAGTTGATTGCCTATTATGAACTGAAGACGAACGAACGCGGTATCCTCAGTTTGAACCTGATCGTTTACTCTTTTACAGGCGGTGCCCACGGAATGACAATCGTCCGATCATTGACGTTCGATACGAAAACCGGCATACAGTATTCCTTGCGGGAGCTATTTCAAGAGGATAGCGATTACGTTGGCGTCCTGTCTTCTCTCCTGCAGGAACAGATTGAACAACAAAAAGTTCAGTTACTGGACCCTCCATTCAAAACAATCCGGCCTGACCAAGATTTTTATATTGCCGATACATCCCTCGTCATTTATTTCCAACTGTATGAAATCACCCCGTATTATTGGGGGTTTCCATATTTCCCTATTTCAATCAAAGATTTGGAGAATATCATCGATCCCGATGGACCTTTGAATAGGATGAACTCTTTCATATAAATCAAAAGCCTGTCACTGCAACATAAGCAGATGACAGGCTTCTTCCTGTTCAGGACATTTGGGATAAGTGTTCCTCAGCCTCTTGCAGAACCTCTCCGATTTTCCGGTCATTGATAACAAGATCTGCATAGCCGTCAAATAAGGTAGGTTCCAAATTGATTATGACCAGCTTGGCTCCCGTCTCTTTTGCGATGAGCGGGAATTGATTGGCGGGCGTGACCGTCAGCGAAGAGCCCAAGACGATAAATAAATCCGCTTTCTCACTTTCCTGTGCGGCTTTCAGGAAGGTGTCCTCTGGCAGCATTTCGCCAAATAACACGACGGAAGGTCGAAGTTTTCCACCGCAGTCGCAATAATAGGCTTGTTCCTCATAACGCGTATTGTCATATTCCCGACCACACGTTTGGCAATGGACCTTCTGTAACGTGCCATGCAGTTCCATCACGTTTTCCGAACCCGCGACCGAATGGAATCCATCGACGTTTTGTGTAATGATTCCTTTGATCAAGCCCTCCTTCTCCCACTTCGCCAATAGATCATGGCCTTTATTCGGTTGGCAGTCTTTCACTCCCAATACACGCTTCCTGTAAAATTCGAAAAATCGTTCCACGTCCTTGTTCATCGCCTCCGTGCTGGCCACTTGGGCAGGATCTTCATTTTCCCAAAGACCTGTTTTAGCCGAGCGGAAATCGGGCAGCCCACTTTCCGTAGACATACCTGCACCAGAATAAACAATTGTATAATTAGATTTTTTCATCAAATCTGCTAACATTGGCATTCTCCCCCTTAACAAACTGGAGCTATGAGTGACTCTTTATTATTTTTCGGTGAATTCACATCGGACGAAACGATATACGCCTCCATTTGTTCCTCGTCAAACGGTTTCAACATATTTCCCAGGAAATGAATGTCTTGATTTGACGGATTTAGCCACGCTGCCTCATCTTCCTTCCGTAAGATGACCGGCATCCGATCATGGATGGGCTTCACAAGGACATTCGGCTCCGTCGTTATGGCTGTGCATGTGTATAGCATGCTGCCATCGGGCTTTTTCCATGACTCCCATAAACCTGCAATGGCAAAAAGACCGTCATCTTTCAGCTTAATACGCATCGGAATTTTGTTCCCTTCTTTCCGCTGCCATTCATAAAATGAATCCGCCGGCAAGATGCACCTTCTTTTCTTAAAAGCATTTCGGTAACTCGGTTTTTCTGCCACTGTCTCAGCCCGGGCATTAATCATTTTATAACCGATTTTTTCATCCTTCGCCCACGGAGGCACTAACCCCCACTTCAGATAGCCAAGCCGGTTTTTTTGACCATCATTGATGATAGCGGCCACTTGGTTAGAAGGAGCGATATTATAACTGGGAATATAATCGCTCTCTTCAAAAGCGGATTCGATATCAAAACGCTTTATAATTTCATAATACGGAGCAAATAATGTGAACCGTCCACACATTGAAATTCTCCTTCCCTGGTGAATCTCTCCTATTCACTGTATCATGGATAATGAATAGAGTCATGAAATGAGGTGTGAATAGTTGGTTAAACCAAATTATCAGGAATTGATTGCAAACCGGATTTTTATCGGGGGAATCGATGACATCGAAGAGCTGCTCGAAAATGAGAAAATTGATATTATCTATGATTTGCGGGCTGAGGTAAAAGCGCCATTATCGAGCGAGCGTAGTGTCCATCAGCCAATTGTGGATGACGCAGAACAACAGGACGAATCCATCCAGGATGCTGTCCAAAAGGTAATCGAGGCATATGAATCGGGGAAAAACGTCTATTTCCACTGCAACACCGGTCGCGGTCGTGCCGGAACGGTGGCCGCAGCCACATTGATCCAACTGGGAAGGGCAAGTTCGGTGGAGGACGCGGAACAACAAGTGAAGTCCATCCGTCCGCAAGTGAATATTCGAACCCCATTCAAAGAGGCTTTGATCCGCATTTATGAAAAATGAATACTGAAAAACGCCAGATGGACCAATTACCGTCTGGCGTTTCTCTTTGCTACGTTATTCTTAATCTTCCCTCTCTTCCGCTCCTTCTTCTTTTTCACTTCCCTTTCAATCCGCTCAAACCGTCGGACATCTGTAGGCCGTACGGTGATCGGCTCCCGCTTTAACAGCTTACCCATCGAGAATACAAGCAGGATTAGGAATAGCGTAAAAGGTAGAGCAGAGACAAGGGAAGCGGATTGCAGAGCCTCCAATCCGCCGGCATACAGAAGAACGGCAGCAATGGCAGACATTAAGAATCCCCACGTCATTTTGACAATCATCGGAGGAAATAGACTTCCTCTTGTCGTCATACTAGCCAATATATAGGTCGCTGAATCTGCCGAAGTAATGAGAAATGTAAAAATTAAAATGATGGCTAATGCAGACATGACCCCGGTGAACGGCATATGCCGGAACGTTTCAAAAATGGCGGATGTGACGTCCGCATTGACTGCTTCCGCGATGTGTGTACCGTTATTCAGATCACTATATAAAGCGGTTCCTCCCAAAGTGGCAATCCACATGCAGGCGAACACCGGAGGAATGATCATAACTCCAACGATAAATTCCCGGATTGTACGTCCCTTCGACACCCGTGCTACAAATGCGCCGACAAATGGGGACCAGGCAATGGTCCAAGCCCAGTAGAAAATTGTCCAATCCTGCACCCAAGTTTCACCTTGGTACGGTTGCATCCGTAAACTGTATTGAATGAAATTCGTAATATAGTCACCTATCGCCAATGTGAAACTTTCCAATATGAAAACTTTTGGACCAACGATAAAAAAGAAAACAAGCATCGCAATCGCCATTCCTAAGTTGAAATTTCCTAAAAAGCGGATCCCTTTGTTCAGCCCGGTGGACGCCGAAAGCATATAAGCGACAAACACGATGAAGATAATCGCCAGTTGAATAAGAAAGGTGTTCTTTATATGAAAGACATTTTCTAATCCTCCGCTCATTTGCAGCACTCCAAGGCCTAGAGAAGTGGCAATTCCCATCACAGTAGCAATGACGGCGAATGAATCGATTCCTACCTTCACATATTTATTGGACCCGATCAGCGGTTCCATTGCAGTGGAGATCAGCCCGTCTTTATTCTTCCTGAATTGCAAAAAGCCGATAACGAGACCCACAATCCCGAAAATGGCCCACTGTGAAATTCCCCAATGGAAAAAGGAGTAGCCCATGGCAATCCGGGCCGCCTCTTCCGATTGGGCTGCAGTTCCGCTGATCGGAGAATCGAAATAATGGCTCATCGGTTCAGCCACTCCCCAGAATACTAGACCTACTCCGAACCCTGCCGAGAACAACATGCCAATCCAGGTGAAAAAGGGAAAATCGGGACGTTCCTCGTCCCCGCCAATCCGAATTGCGCCATATTTACTGATAGCTAAACCTATCAAAAAAACGATAATAATAAAGACGACTAATAAATAGAACCAGCCAAAATTTCTTGTAGTGAAATAGTAAAGCATTTCTGCAATGTTTCCAAATTTGACAGGCATCATCGCGCCAAGCATGACCAAAACGAAAATGACCGCTGCTGAAATTGAAAACACTGGGTTTTTCCAAAATTTCCTGTCCAAAAATAACCGACCCCTATAATTTAGTTATTTACCTTATACCCTAATTCTCGGTACTTAAAATCATAATTTTTTTAATTTAATGATCAAAATTATTCAAAAAATTCAAAGAGCATTAATAAAGCCAGGCTACCAATTACGTAGCCTGGCCTGATGAATTATCCGACAGCCTTCTTTTTCTTTCCTTTTATTACGTAACCAATCAAAGCCAATATTACGACGACGGCAGATAATAAATAAACGACCTGGTAGCTAGTGTAAACCGCGAGCAACCCGAGGAAATAGGATCCAATTGCTATTCCCGAATCGTACAAGGTAAAGAAAGTGGCCGTAGCATAACCGCTTCTTGTAACATCAGTGGATTGGACGGCCAACGCCTGCATACTAGGTAGCAGCGTACCATATCCAAGTCCGATGAACGCCCCGGATAATAGAAATACAAACACAGAATGCACATCAGCCAGCAAGAAAAACCCAATTACAAAACAGATGAGTCCGGGGATAATAATATATGCTGGCCCCTTCTCATCAAATATTCTACCGGTATATGGCCGACTGATCAGCATGACCGCTGCATAAACGACAAAAAAGATGCTTGCATATTCCAGTAAACCCCGTTGCTGTGCAAATATCGATAGATAGGACAAGACACTTGCATAAGAAAAAGCGATGACCGCTCCGAATAATGCAACGGGCAATGCTTTTTTCTCAAATAGATCATTTATTGTAATTGTAAATTTACCAGTAGGCCGATGGGAGACCGGTTCAGGAGGTAATGTTAAAGAAGCGAAGGCGCCGATGGCCATCAATATAGTGAGGAGGATGAAGAATGTGTCAAATGAAAAGGACTGAATGATAGTCAATGCAATAAACGGACCAATGACGACAGCTAAATTGAGGGACATAGCAAAATATCCTAACCCTGCACCCCGTCTCGAAGCCGGGACATAATCCGCTGCCAATGAAATTGTCGCAGTCGTCAATATACTAAACCAGATGCCCTGCATAAAACGAATGATCAATAAACCTGGAAAAGCGGAAATCAGATAGTACAAGAACGTACAGCCTACATAAAAAATAAGCCCGATCCATAACATCTTACGTTTACCCATAAACTCCAATATCTTTCCAGTAAACGGGCGAACCAGGATGGCCGAGGCCATGAAAACGGTCATTAATAAGCCGGCCTCCTCGTCCGTTCGGCTAAGCTGTTCTTTCGCATAAAGGGGCAAGACTGTGATCAGCCCATAAAATACGACGAAAATGGACAAATTGGTAGCAAACAGACTGATGAAAGGCTTTGTCCATATCGGTTCTTTATTACTCAAAACGTATCTCAACTTCCTTTCGTCATTTTTTTTAGCAATTTGGACAGCAAAGCTTGCTCTTCGATCGACATCCCTTCCAAAAAACTCTGTTCAAATTGGTGAATGGACTCTTTCACTTTTGGAATTCTGGTTAGGGCCATTTCGGATAATCGCACAATTTTCTCACGTTTATCCTTCCCGGGATGTGTTGTCAGCCATCCGAGTTCTTCTAAACGGAGCACAGTCCGAGTAATGGTCGGTGCCTCCACATTCAAGTATCTCCAGATTTGAGTCAAACTCATCTCGCCATGCTGATCTACGCAAAATAATACTGTCCATTGCGCCGCAAAAAGATCATGGGCTTTTAACGCCTGATTTAATTCCCGGCTGAGCAATCGGGTGTTTTGGAAGAGTTCGTGAAAAAGCGGATTCATATTCCATCTCCTTTTATTTACCTAGGTAACCACTTAAGTATACGCCGATCAAGAAAGATTGTAAAGCCGGTAAGAGCAAAGGGCAGGTCACCTGCCTAGTAGAGGTCCGCACTCTAAAGGTTATCCGTATGCCAAGTTTTTAAAATTGCCTTAACAACAAAAAAGATCATCCATTTTGCGGATGATCCTTACTTTATAATGGGGAATTAACAGGAGTTTTCCACCTGATGGAAACGAATATCGTCACGATCAGCACTATCAGCCCTAGAATGAAAGGATACATGATTTGAACATCGTACAAGACGCCTGCAAGCAATGGACCCAACACATTTCCGATACTCATGTACGCATTATTCATTCCCATGGCAAACCCTTGCTCGGATCCCGCCATTTTGGAAATCAAAGTCGTAAGCACTGGCCGTAATATAGAGGTTGCCAAGAAAATGATCATGGTAACAATGAAAAACAAAAAATAATTCGGCACGATGGTTGAGAGGAAAAAGCCAAATGCGGCCAATGCCAGAAAACCGTTTAACACGTTTCTCTCACCGAAGCGTCGAACAATCCAATCGACTGCAAACAATTGAATGATTACACTGACAATACCCGTCGCAGTAACCATGATCGCAATGTCTTTTGGTGATGCACCGAATTCATTATCCACAAACAGACCAAGGACCGATTCATAGGCCATCAAACCGAAACTCATGACGAGGGTGATCACCAATGGGATGAAGTAAGGTTTTTCAAAAGACTGCATAATTTCTTTCACCATCGGTTCCGGTTTTCCGAGTGGAAGATCAGTTGTCATCGGTTCCATGCTCTCCTGTAAAAGAAGAGCCGAGAATACGACTGCCGCCAATCCGACCAAAGCCGAGACTAACAAGGGGATCTTCAAGCCGAAATCAGCGAGAAACCCGCCAATGCCCGGGCCAATAACAATACCGAGTGACATTGAAGCGGAAATGAAACTATTCCCTTTCGCCCTTTGCTCCATCGTTGTGATATCTGCCACATACGCAAAGATAGCAGGGATCAAGAGCGCTGCCCCTACCCCGCCGATCACTCTAGAAATATATAAAATAAAGATGGAGTCAGAGAAATAAAAGACGAACATGGATAACGCCAAACCGGCAAGCCCAATAATGATCATGATCCTTCTTCCAAATCGATCCGCCCATCTGCCCGCAATCGGTGACATGACCAGCTGGGCTCCCGCAAAAATGGCAATCATCAAGCCGGCAGCCGTCCCCGCTTCACCGATCGATAGCAAATATTGAGGCAAAATCGGAATAATAATACCGAAGCTGCCGACCGCAATAAACATGTTGATCATTAGGATTATCAATTTTTTACGCTGTGCAGATGACACATTCGCACCCTCTTTCAAAAATGTAACCAGACTTTTAATATTAACAATTCCTTGGTTGCTTGTCACCTACTTTTTTTATTTAATCTATTGAAATGGTGAATTAATGGAAAGGAGGATTTGTTAAATGTAATGTGAGGTTGGGTGGGATAGTGAATATTTACGAAAGGTTTGAACGGTGGAGTGAAGTTAATGATCGCTAGTGAGGAGTTTTAAGCGCTTGGTTGAAATTATAAGCTTTGCACGAAGTTATAAGCGCTAGGCCGAAGTTATAAGCGCTGGAACGAAATTATGAGCGCTAGCCTGAAGTTATAAGCGCTCGCACGAATTTATAAGCGCTGGCGTGAACTTATAAGCGCTAGCACGAATTTATAAGCACTGCCGTGAACTTATAAGCGCCTGTACGAACTTAAGTGAAGATTGGAGTTGAAAAGGGCTGTAGACCCCCATACAAAAATCCGCCTCTTTAGCCGTAGCCAAAGAGACGGGTTTACATCATTCTTAATTGTTAGCTGCCGTAATTTTTCCATCTCGCGGCAATGCGAGTCCAACAAGTCCGAGAATCGGTAAAAACGAGATGATGACCATCGTGGTATAGATACCAATATGATCCATCAGAATTCCGATCACCACTGCTCCGATTGCCCCCATGCCGAAAGCCAAGCCGACTGTCAAACCGGCCATCGTGCCGATTTTGCTTGGTACCAGTTCCTGCGCATAGACCACTGTAACAGAGAAACTGAGCATGATGAGAAAACCAATGGCAATTAGTAGGACGATCACCGCCCATAAAGGGACGTATGGCAACAGGATACTAAGCGGGATTGGCACGGCGATGGAAAGGACAATGACGTTCTTACGCCCGATCCGGTCCGCCATCGGACCTCCGAAGAAGGTGCCGACCGCACCAAGCGCCAGGAATAAAAAGATGACCAGCTGGCCCTTGTCAATCGCAAGCCCATATTCTTTCATCAAATGAAATATGTAAAAGTTCGTGATATTCGTCACATAAAAAGAACGGACGAAAATGACGATCAATAGTAATGTCAACGCTATCCCGACTTGCTTCTTCGTTAGGTTGGCCATGGAGGATAATAGAACTTTCTTACGATTATTCAGCTTTTCCTGCTCCAGCTGCCGTTTATACCATGCGGAGATTTTCGTTAGGATAAAAATAGCAATGGCCGCCACTACCATGAATAAGGCTGCCCCTTTTTGACCGAGCGGAACCAAGATGAATGCGCTGATCAGGGGCGCCAATGCCTGTCCGGTATTCCCGCCCACCTGATAGATCGATTGGGAAAGCCCGCGTTTCGATCCAGCTGCCATAAAGGAAACCCGGGAGCCTTCCGGATGAAATACTGCGGAACCGAACCCAAGAAATATAACTGCCAAGAGGATCATCCAGTACTCGGGTGCAAAGGCCAGCGCTCCGATGCCGACAAAGGAGAATGTCATCCCGATCGGCAGCGCATAAGGCCGGGGCTTCCGGTCACTAAAATAACCGACGACCGGCTGCAACACGGATGCCACCATATTCAACGCGAACGAAATGAATCCGAGTTGGGTGAACGTCAGACCTCTCGCTTTCTCTAAAACCGGGAACATGGCAGGAATGACAGATTGGAGTGAATCATTCAGTAAATGCACACCGCCAATCGCAAACATGATCGGATAGACGGGGTTACCGAGTTTATTGCTTTCTTTACTTGTTGTCATTTGATACCCCACACTCTTTCTTCAATCTAAAGATACAGTAGATTCAGTATACCGTATTTTTTAGAATTGCAGGGCATTTTTGGCTTATTCTAGCTTTAGAATGCTAATGATTACGATATTGGAGCCTGGCTCGTCTGATAGAGGGTGCTGCAACCATTAAGCTTGTTGTCATACCGACAGACAACACGGTTGTTATCGACAAGAGAATGGAGACCGATTGAAGAACATAACTCCCGATTGTGACGATCAGGATATCAAAACAGAAAATCATGATTCCGGCATTCATTCTCAATCTTTTAGCCATCATCTGCGCTAAGAGGTCGGTCCCTCCGAGGCTAATATCCGCACGAAGCATAAAGCCAATCCCGATACCTATCACAATGCCCCCACCTATTGCACTAAATAAAGGGGATGGAATCCATATCCCGCCCAACTGATGAAGCGGATGCAACAAATCGATAATGAGCGAAGAAAGCAACATTCCATGGATACCATTGTAAAAAAACGGACGATAAAACATCCACGCCAAGAAGAAAATAGGTAGACTGATCACCAAAAAAGTCAGCCCCACTTTCACATCGAATAGATAGTGGAAGATGAGACTGATACCGAGCGCCCCGCCCTCCAACAAGCCAAAAGGCACAAGAAAGAAGTTGATGCCGATCGCAACAAAGAGGCTGCCAATCATAATCCGAATCGCTTTCTGTATAAAGTACACGGAACCCCACCTAGCATTTCAACTTTCTAATGTATATGTGAGGCCCTTCATTTTCTTTACTAGTGGCTGAAATCACTTTTGTAACAATTCAATGAAATCATGAAGTTTGGTTACGTCCGTCAAGCTTTCATCATACTTCATTCCTACATAAAAAATTCTTAAAGCCCCCTTCGGATTGTGGAACGGAGGGGGCCGTTACTCCTCAATTATGCACGAAACCAATTTCCGACGAACGGGTAATTATATGTTTCCCCTTGTAACGACTTCACGATTCCGATGATCGGAATGATCACAGTCATGAGACCGAAAATAATGAGCATCGGAATACCGATCAGCACAACGATAAGCAAAACGGACAGGAAGATTAACGCCCCCATAACCAATTGGAATAACAAGGCCTGGACGGCTAACCGCTTGACCTCCTCATCATCAATGATTAGAAATACAATGAACGGGACCAAAAATGGAGCGAAGAAAGCGCTAGCATGAACCAATACTTTCAAACCTGTTTTTTCCATTCCAGACACCTCCACTATCTGATTGTAAGCTTCACCGGATAATAGCATCTTTGCCAACCTTATATTTTTAATATATCGTTATTTTTCTGTGTATAATCGAGTTTCATCTGTTCCAATTCAATTTTCATTTTTTCGGTTTCAATGATGAAGTTCTGTTGTTTCAATTGCTCCAACTCAATTTCGTCCCGGACCATTTCCGCTTTCATTTTTAACGTCTTCCTTTTGTAGTCCGTAACGATGGCCGTAATCGGGACAGCCATGACGACCGTCACAATGCCTAGTACAAATAACATCATTGCCCCTCCCTTCATCTTATCTATGCAGTTCCCAATAGTCCCTATATATACGAATTACCAAGATGAAAGTTTCATGATTGCTTTGAAAAAAATTCCTGAATCTAAAATTGAAAAACGACATGACGTGGTGTACATATCTTACGGTCCCCTCCTGCGTATACTAGAAAAAAGGATGGGGGGATGACTATGAAGACAAGAGCGGTTTTGCTCATAGCACTTATGATCAGCGGCGCCTATATGATGATACAATCCTATCAAGACGAATCAGAGAGAGGTTCTACGCAATTTCTCTCTCAATGGCACAAACCTTTCAATTCACTGACCTTTTCCAAACCGGCTATTTCCGGGTTTTCCTCAGACACTTGGGTTGTCGATGACCCGGAAGAGATTGAGGCTCTCCTTCTGTTTTTAGAGCATTACCACGTCCGAAAATTAAAACCGGAAGAGATTGACATCACGGATGATATAGATCACTTCAGCATACGTCTTCAAGATGAGGAAGACAACTCAATTTTGATTATTATCAACGAAAATTTAATCATCCAAAATTCTTCCTTGTATTACGAAATTGTCGATGGTCCGCTTGACAAGGACTGGCTTGTTCAGTTCATCTTGAATAATCATTTGTAAGGAGTACTTTTGGAGCCAATCCTCCTTTCATTGGAATATCATTACAACGGAATGCTATTCTATACACAGACTATAAGTAGAAACGGGGAGATCCATTGTGAAAACTTTGCCACACCGTTCTGAAGTAAATGAAAAGGAAACGTGGAACTTAGGGGATTTATTCAAAACGGAAGAGGATTATGAACAGGCCATTGCCGAGTTGGAACAGGAAGTTGTTCAATTTGAAGAACAATTCAAAGGGAAAATTACCGATCCATCGTCGGTCAATGAAGCACTGCATGGTTATCGTACCATCATGGAGAAATTCATCCCGGCGGCCACTTACGCAAGCTTGGCAACCACCGTAGACCAATCGGATGATGAAGCCCAAATGCGGGAGAGCAAGTTTGGAACATTCGCAGCCAAGCTAAGCGGCATCTTGTCCTTCGTCAGCAGTGAGTTATCCGCATTGCCGACTGAAATCTTGCAAGAAGCCGCCTCCCGATCAGAAGGACATGCAAGATATTTGAATCAAATCATCCGAAAAAAGCCGCACCAATTGCATCCAGAGGCCGAAAAGGCACTCGCCGCCTTTTCGGCAACGTTCAATGCGCCCTACAGTTTATATCATGTGACGAAATTAGTCGATATATCATTCGATGATTTCACAGTGGGCGGGAAATCGTATCCACTCAGTTATGTCACCTTTGAAGGAGGATGGGAATCTGAACCCGACACGACAAAGCGGCGGGCGGCCTTTGATGCTTTTTCAGCCAAATTAAAAGATTATCAACATACGACTGCCAAAACGTATGATATGCACGTCCAGATGGAAAAGACGACAGCTGACTTGCGTGGCTATGAAACGATATTTGATTACTTGCTGGTTGATCAGGAAGTGGATCGGTCTATGTACAACCGACAAATCGACTTAATAATGAAAGAATTAGCTCCCCATATGCGGAAATACGCCAAATTACTGCAAAAGGTCCATCGCTTGGAAACGATGACGTTTGCCGATTTGAAAATTCCGCTCGATCCGACGTATGAACCGAAAATTACATTTGAGGAATCGAAACAGTATATTCAAGAAGCTCTCTCGATGATGGGAGATGATTATTTGGCCATGGTGGACAGGGCATACGAAGATCGCTGGATAGACTATTCCCAAAACCTTGGCAAATCGACGGGCGCTTTTTGTTCCAGTCCTTATGGCAATCATTCCTATATTTTAATTTCATGGACAGGAAGCATGGAAGATGTGTTCGTCCTGGCCCATGAATTGGGACACGCAGGCCATTTCCATTACACCAACAGCAATCAAAACATTTTCAATGCGGATCCTTCCCTTTATTTCATCGAGGCACCTTCCACGATGAATGAGATGCTCATGGCGAACCATCTACTGCAAAACTCGGAAGATCCGAAGTTCAAACGATGGGTCATTTCATCCATCGTGTCCCGGACGTATTATCATAACTTTGTCACCCACTTGCTGGAGGCAGCGTACCAACGGAAAGTGTATGACCGGGTCGATGCAGGAGGCAATGTCAATGCAACGATCTTGAACCGGTACAAACGCGAAGTGCTGGAGGAATTCTGGGGCGATACCGTGGATATCAATGAAGGGGCCGAGTTGACATGGATGAGGCAGCCACATTATTATATGGGGCTTTACCCGTACACATATAGTGCGGGTTTGACGATTTCGACGCAAGTGTCCGAGCGCATCTTGC
Organism: Sporosarcina sp. 179-K 3D1 HS; assembly: GCF_047228905.1. NCBI lineage: Bacteria > Bacillati > Bacillota > Bacilli > Caryophanales > Caryophanaceae > Sporosarcina > Sporosarcina sp. 179-K 3D1 HS. The sequence continues at coordinate 256,482 of NZ_JBFEGI010000002.1, read as the reverse complement.
TAGAAGGACAACCTGCCGTGGAAGAGTGGCTAAACGTGTTGAAAGCCGGAGGAACCAAATCCCCTGCGGAGCTGTCCCGAATGGCGGGAGTGGATATCACAACGGATGAACCATTGCGGAAGACGATTGCCCATATAGGAGCGTTAATTGACGAATTAATTGAACTAACGGAGCAGATCGGAGCCGATTGAAGCAATTTAGAATGGAAGAGGGGCTATCCGTATTCGGACAGCCCCCTCTTCATTCCTTCTTTTTCTCGACGTAATAAATATTCTCCGTACGGATAACCTCAGCAAACTCCTTTGACTGGATGACCTCCGCCAAATCCTTCACGTAAGGAGCGTCCTCATTTTCTGTTGCCACAACAAAGATATTCTTGAATTGATCCGGCACCTCTTCCAGCGCCAAAGCTTCCTTCAAATCCAAGTCCGAGGAAATGGCCATAGCCCCCGGAATGACCGATAGTTCAGCACTTTGCAGGGCAACCGGCAATTGATTGAGCAAAATCGGTTGGATCTGCAAATCCTTTGGATTATCCACAATATCTTCTTCAGTCGCCTTGGACGCGTCCACCGCCGCATCCAAGGCAATCAAACCGGCTTCCTGCAGCATTCCCAATGCCACAGGTAGATTCACCGGATCATTCGGCACCGTGAGGGTCGCCCCCTCCTCGATTTCGTCCAACGAATCGTATACTTCGGAGAACAAGCCGATTGGTTCGGTTGGCACATCAATCACCGCCGACAGCGGCAGGCCTTTGTCCCGTTTCAAATTGTCCAAAAAGGCCTCATGCTGAAAGAGATTCAAATCGATTTCTCCGGCGAGCAAGTCATCATTCAACTCATCGATATCTTTGTACTCAAAGAAGCTTACTTGATATCCCTTCTCTTTTAGCCCTGGAATGACCGCTTTTTTCAACAGAAAATTAAATGACCCGCCGGTTGTGCCGATCAACAACGTCTTGTCATCTTGCGCGGCGTTTTTACCGTTGCATGCACCCAATGACGCCAATAACAAAATCATAATCAATAATAAGGCAGTTCTTTTCATCATTCATCCGCTCTCCTATTCTCGTCCACTCTTCAGTGAAACCGTGAAGAAAAATTGATGCACTTTGTGTATGTTTTTCATACTTCCATGAGTCAGTATACTATATTTTCTCATTTACCGACATCTTTCAACGACAGAAAAACCATCCACCTCATTTTTGGGAGAGGGGATGGTTTTCCAAGTTCATTTAGGATTCGAGGTTTCAAGGTTTCGAGCTGATGATTACTGCATCCAAGCCGGTTTACCGAATCCTTGGAAATCGGAGTCGATCACTTCTTCGAATTTATCCGATTCTACAATCTCGATAATATCTTTCGCAAATTGCTTGTCTTTGTTATCTGTTTTCACAGCAACCACGTTACGGAATTGATCCGGCATGTCTTCCAACGCAAGTGCGTCCAATAAGTTCATGTTGGCAGCCAACGCGAAGTTTCCTGGAACCGCTGCAAGATCCGCTCCTTCTACTGAACGTGGCAACTGTCCAGCTTCGATCGGTTGGATGACCAAGTTCTTTGGATTTTCAACTACGTCTTTTTCAGATGCTTTCAACGGCTCGACGTCCGGATTCATTTTAATCAGGCCGTTCGCTTCAAGCACAAGCAATGTTCTCGCTGCATTGACCGGGTCATTCGGGATCGTAATGGAAGCACCATCTTCCACTTCATCCAGTGACTTATATTTATTTGAATAAATACCGAGTGGAGCCGTTGGAACAACAATCAAATCCGTCAAATCCATATTGTTTTCTTTCGAGAAATTTTCCAAGTAGACGATATGCTGGAACAAGTTAGCGTCAATATCGCCGCTATCCAACGCATTGTTCGGCTGGATATAGTCGCTAAATTCCACAATCTCCACTTCATAACCTTTTTCTTCCAGACCTGGAGTAATCGCTTTTTTCAACATATCGCTATACGGTCCCGCAGTAGCACCGAATTTCAACGTTTTCTTTTCCTCTGTAGCCGTAGTGTCTTCCGCCTTTTCTTTCCCACCACAAGCGGCGAGGGCTGCAGCCAATACAACGGCAAGAAGCGTCAATACAAATTTTCTCATTTTCTTCTCTCCTCAATTATCGTTTATCTATAGCTTTTGAAACCCGATCTCCCGTAAATTGAATTAACTGTACTAAAATGATAAGTATAGCAACTGTTACCACCATGATGGTGTTATCATAACGATAATAACCGAACCGGATGGCCAGATCCCCGATTCCCCCGCCCCCGACAAAACCTGCCATGGCCGAGTAGGCTACCAGACTGATAACTGTCAATGTAACACCTTGGACAATGCTCGACTTGGCTTCGGGCAATAGAACATTGCGGATGATCATCCACGGAGAAGCCCCAATAGCGATTGCAGCCTCAATGACTCCCTTGTCAATCTCCCTCATGGATGTTTCCACAATCCTTGCAAAAAACGGAATGGCCGCCGCCGACAAGGAAACACTCGCAGCTGCCGGGCCGATTGTGCTGCCGACAATCAGTTTAGTCAATGGTATCAAGGCGACCAGCAAAATGATGAACGGAATTGACCGCACCATATTGACAATAAAACCAAAGAAGGAATTAATCAGTGCATTCTCCAAGAACAGTCCACGATCCGTTATAAAGAGCAGAATGCCCAAAGGCAGCCCGATGACAATCGCTATTGCTAATGAAATGCCAATCATATACAGAGTTTCACCAAAAGCTTTCGTGATATCTGGTATCAATTCAACAATATGTACCATATCAATTCCCATTGTCAATCACCTCCACAATCGCTTCTTGTCCAACCATATAATCGATCGCTTTTTGAATTTCCTGCGGATCTCCTTGTAATTCCATTAAAAACGTGCCAAGCGGGCTTTCCTGAATATATTCGATAGAACCGTGCAAGAAATTCCCCTTTACATTGAAATGCTGCATCGTATCGGAAATAACACTCTTTACGGCGACATCTCCTTTAAATATCACTTTCACCAATGTTCCGGTGCACGTCTCTAAAATGGCATCCGGCACATCGAACGAAACGACACTGCTGATGAACTCTTTCGTCAACGGCTGTTTCGGATCGGAGAAAATATCATATACTTGTCCTTCTTCAATCACTTTCCCGTCCTGCATGATCGCCATCCGATCGCAAATCTCTTTTACAACGTTCATTTCGTGAGTTATCAAAACGATCGTAATTTTTAATTCACGATTGATCTTCTTGAGCAACCGTAATATTGACGTTGTCGTATTCGGGTCTAGGGCGGATGTCGCTTCATCACAAAGTAACACGGATGGATTATTGGCCAATGCACGGGCGATTCCGACCCGCTGTTTCTGTCCGCCACTTAACTGCGCGGGGTACACATTCCGTTTGTCAGCCAGACCTACCATTTCGAGCAATTCTGTAACTCGTGCCTCCACTTGATTCGCCGGCATTTTGGCTGCATGCAGGGCAAAGGCGATATTTTCAAAGACCGTTTTTTGACTGATAAGGTAAAAATGTTGAAAGATCATTCCGATTTTCAAACGGGCTTGGCGCAAGGCTCTCCCCTTCAACTTGATTAAATTCAAGTCATCGACTAAGACTGTGCCACTCGTCGGCTTTTCCAATAAATTCATACAACGGAGCAATGAGCTTTTCCCTGCGCCTGAATAACCGACAATGCCAAAAATCTCGCCTGTATGGATTTCGAGCGTGACATTGTCTACACCTTTCACGATGCCACCCTTTGTCTTGTATTCTTTTGAAAGATTTTTGATCTGGATCATTGGCTCTCCTCTTTCTACAAATCAACGGGTATCCAATTATCCGCTGAATAAATATAAAAAACCTCTTCCATTTTCATCAATGAAAGAAGCACTGAACAATATCAGCTTATCTCTCAGAATGAAAATCCACTCTGTAGGACTTGGCACCTTCCTTGTATACAAGGGGTTGCTGGACGTCATCGGGCCTTTCCCTCGGTCGCTCTGGATAAGAGTAATTATTTAATTTTTTTGACCTTAGATTAGCTTATATTTATTTAAACAATTAGTCAAGCTTATTCGACAATTTTCGCTAGTTTGCAGATAGTCCCGCATTATATGTATACTATTCTTTAAACAGATGATTGAGAAAAGAGGAAAACCAAATGGCGATTTCAAATCGATTGCAAGCGTTACCCCCACACTTTTTCACAACATTGATCGGCAAAGTTGAGGCTGCTATGGCAGAAGGCCGAGATGTCATCAATCTAGGCCGCGGAAATCCAGATCAACCGACTCCCCCGCATATTGTCAAGGCGTTGCAACAAGCGGTGGAAGACCCTGCCACCCATGGGTATTCCCCATTCAGAGGAACTAAAGAATTACGTCAGGCGGCTGCCGACTATTATCAACGGGAGTTTGGCGTGACCGTCGATCCTGAAACCGAAGTGGCTGTCCTTGGCGGCACAAAAATCGGTGTCGTCGAACTGCCGCTTGCGATTCTGAATGAAGGCGAATTATTGCTTCTTCCCGATCCCGGATATCCGGATTACTTGTCGGGTGTAAGCCTGGCTGATATCCGGTATGAAACGATGCCGCTTCTCGAGGAAAACGGATTTTTTCCTGACTATACTGCACTTTCCGATAGACAAAAACAGGAAGCAAAATTGATGTATTTGAATTATCCAAGCAACCCGACAGGCGTGACCGCCACCCTCCCATTTTTTGAAGAGACGGTCGCCTTTGCCAAAGAACATGGCATTTACGTATTGCAAGACTTCGCTTATGGCGCCATCGGATTTGACGGCAAAAAGCCGATTAGCTTTCTGCAAGCGGAAGGAGCAAAAGACGTCGGCATCGAAATGCTCTCTCTTTCCAAAATGTACAATATGGCTGGATGGAGGGTCGGATTCGCGGTTGGAAATGCGGAAATTGTGGAAGCGATCAACTTGTTGCAAGATCATTTATTCACCAGCGTCTTCCCTGCTGTCCAACGAGCGGCCATCACCGCGTTGACAGACAGTCAACAATGCGTGGAAGATTTAGTTGCACTCTATGAAAGCCGACGGAATGTCCTCGTTGCGGAATGCCGACGGATCGGATGGGACATCACCCCGCCAACGGGCTCATTCTTTGGCTGGCTACCAGTTCCGGAAGGCTTCACTAGTGAGGAATTCGCAGATCTACTGCTTTCGAAAGCGAATGTCGCCGTATCACCGGGGAATGGCTTCGGAGAGCACGGAGAAGGATATGTCCGTGTCGGATTATTGGAAAGCGAAAAGCGGATCAGGGAAGCAATTGCCCGAATTGAACAACTTGGCATCTTTTCTAAATAAAATACGACTGACGAATTCGTTTGATTCGTCAGTCTTTTCATTTTCCTCCATCCAATCGGTCAACCAGTTTTTCCAATAGTTTGTTGAGTGTATCAATATCTGGATTACATTGCTTATTTTGATCATCTTCTTTTTTCAATTGATCAATTTGCTGTTGAAGTTTTTCAAATTGTTGTTGCTGTTGTGCCTCTGCAGCCTTAGCCTCTGCTTTTTTCAATTCATCTATTTGCTGCTGGAGATTTCCAAATTGTTGTTGCTGTTGTGCATTTGCAGCTTTAGCCTCTTCTATTGCAACCGCCGCTGCTATTGTCGATATGGCATCTCCGATTGTAGCTATCAGCGATCCAACAAACGCAAGCTTTGCGGCCACTTCCACCGATCCTTCATCGGGCGGCATGCTGTTGTTATTAAGCGGCATGTTATTATGAAACGGCATGCTATTGTTATTAAATGGTGGCTGTCGGAACACACTATCCGCTCCTTACTTCTTACATTTCCGGTTCACTCTTACTATATGTAAAACCGGGCTTCCCGGGAACCTTGGACGAAGGACAGCTACGCTTATGAGCGGTTGGGAGGCAATATGAGCGCTGGCCGTACGTTATGAGCGGTCCCTCTCCTGCTCCCACGAATCAGCTGGGCCAGACGAACAAGAAAGAGGCTGCCCAGTAATTTGGACAGCCTCTACCAGTTATGTACACAACTTCACCAGATCACCGGTTTTTGCACCATCAGCCAAAGCATGATGAGTAGCAGGCCGATGTACATCCAGGAAGTGGTCATTAGGCGACTCAGGACTTGATGCTTATCCGCCGCTTGATGGAAATTTTTCAAAACGTTGGTGAAGCCTTTTGCCAAAAAGACTGCAGACAGCAACATGATCGCTAATGTCATAACTACCCAGGATGTATACCACAGCCAAGGTCCGATGATCAGCAAAACGGTACCCGTGAAAACTAACATATGCCCTGCATGCATAACCATCCGTATAATCGCACGGATTATGGACAGGTAAGCGGATTCGGCATCCGGATTAGCTTTACGTAAGCGTCGGATAATCGGCATCAAGACGAATAGGGGACCGATTGAAAGGATCGCGCTAAATACATGCAGGTACACAAAGATACTATAGACGCCGACTTTCATACGAAAACATCATTTCTGAACCGGGCTGTATTCATGCACCCAGACAGACATCGTCGGAAGCCAAGGCATTTTATCATGGATTGCCAACATGGACTGCTTGTACTCTTCCACCGTTGAATATCCTTCAGTCTTTGCATCTTCGTCCGTCAATTCGCCTAATGTTTGGGAATAAAGTTTGTCAATCTTAAATTCTTTCCCGTTCAGCACCATAATTTCGCCTGGGTACGCATATACACCATTGCGGCGAGTTGCTGTTTTTTTGCCGTCAATCACTTTCTGGACATCTTCCGGAATCGTGACGAGCCTTTCAATGGAACAAGTTTTTTCTGGATAAGTAGTCAATTCAATTCCCTCACTTCTAAATAGTTTCTCCTCTATCATAACGATAATTGTCTAGTTTTTCGAGGGGAGGTCTTACAAATCTTTTAATAGATTCGCCATTTCAATGGCCGATGCAGCGGCATCCCAACCTTTATTTCCAGCTTTCGTTCCCGCACGTTCAATCGCCTGTTCAATCGTGTCGGTTGTCAGGACACCAAAAATGACCGGAATGCCTTCCTGCATAGCAATTGCCGCTACACCTTTCGCCACTTCATTGCATACATAATCAAAATGTGGCGTTGATCCACGGATGACGGTGCCAAGCGTGATCACTGCATCGTACTGTCCTGAGCTTGCCATTTTCTTTGCAACAAGCGGGATTTCGTATGCGCCTGGTACCCAAGCGACTGCCACATCCTCTTCACGCACACCATGGCGACGTAACGCATCTTCCGCACCGCTCAACAACTTCCCTGTAATGAATTCATTAAACCGAGCCACTACGATTCCAATTTTTAATCCTGTACCGACTAAATGTCCTTCAAAAGTAACTGCCATGTCGTTTTCCCCCTTAGCTGTGCAATAAATGCCCCAGTTTTTCTTTTTTCGTTGCCATATATGCTTTGTTTTCTTCTTTTACCGGCATTTCAATTTGGATACGTTCCGTGATGTCCAACCCATGTCCCGCCAGGCCTGTGATCTTGCGCGGATTATTGGTCAATAAATGCATGGATTTCACTCCTAGATCACGAAGGATTTGGGCGCCGATGCCGTATTCCCGCAAGTCGTCCGCAAACCCGAGTTTCGCATTGGCCTCCACCGTGTCATACCCTTCTTCTTGGAGCTTATAAGCCTTCATTTTATTGACAAGTCCAATGCCCCGTCCTTCTTGCCGCATATATAACAAGATACCTCTTCCCGCTCTTTCGATTTGGGCGAGTGCGGCATGCAGTTGAGGCCCACAATCGCATCGGCAAGAACCGAACACATCGCCTGTCAGGCATTCGGAATGAACACGGACGAGAACATCTTCTCCGTCTCCGACTTCACCTTTCACTAATGCGATATGCTCACGTCCCGTCAGCTTTTCAATATAAGTGACAGCAGTGAACGTTCCAAAGTCAGTTGGCAGTTGGACGTCAACGACTCGCTCGATCAACTTTTCACGATGTCTTCGGTAAGCGATCAAATCTTGGATTGTCAGGATGACAAGGTCAAAGCGCTTCGCAATGATATTCAAATCGGGGCGTCTCGCCATGGTTCCGTCTTCATTCATAATTTCACAAATAACTCCAGCCGGTTCCACACCTGCGAGTTTTGCCAGATCCACTGCCGCTTCGGTATGTCCAGCCCGCTTTAACACACCACCTGGCTTGGCAATCAAAGGGAAAATATGTCCAGGCCTTCTGAAATCAGCGGGAACCGCCTGATCGTCAAGCATGGCAAATATAGTTTCTGATCGCTCAAACGCCGAGATGCCAGTGTGGCAATTTGCATGATCGATGCTGACGGTGAAAGCCGTCCCATGCGCATCACTATTCCGATCAGTCATGAGGGGAAGGTCAAGCTGCTGCGCTTTCTCTTCTTCAATCGGGACGCATATCAATCCCCTGCCCTCCGTCGCCATGAAATTGATCATCTCTGGCGTGGCGAATCTGCCAAGGGCCACAAAATCCCCTTCATTTTCGCGATCTTCGTCATCCACTACGATGATTGCTTTTCCTTTTTTGAGCTCTTCAATCGCTTTTTCAACTGCTGCGAACATGTTTAGCCCTCCTTTAATCAAGAAAACCGTTTGCGGCTAATGTTTCCATTGTCAAACCACCGACGGATTTCTCCTCTTTTTTTGCCAATAGCTTTTCCATATATTTTGCGAGCATGTCACATTCGACATTCACTTTTTCGCCCACTTTTTTTCCACCGACGATGGAGTCTTCCTGTGTAACCGGGATGAGCGAAATGATGAATCCTTTTTCCGTCACACCGAAGATGGTCAACGAGGTCCCATCCACGGTTATTGAACCTTTTGGAATCAAATAGGACGACAGTTCAGGAGCGATGCTAATTTCAAAATAAACTGCATTGTCGTGTTTTCGAATACTGATGATTTCGCCAGTCCCGTCCACATGGCCGCTAACAAAATGACCTCCGAACCGGCCATTGGCAGCCATCGCACGTTCCAGATTCACACGGCTTCCCGTACGAAGCGTATAAAGGGTCGTCGCTTTCACGGTTTCCGGCATGACATCCGCCGTAAATTGGTTGGCTGAAAAATCCGAAACCGTCAGACAGACTCCATTAACCGCAATGCTATCGCCTTTGTTGACGTCTTCCAGCACTTTTTCGCAACGGATTGCCAGTTTCAATGAATTCGGCCCTTGTTGAATCGAAGACACCGTGCCGATCTCTTCTACAATTCCTGTGAACACGGAACAGTCCCCTCCTTTCGTAATCGGGAGTCCGGTGTCAACTGAATGGTTTGAACAGCACCATCTCTAACGACTTGGGCTGTCTCCGGCGTCCTGAGATGCCGATTTAAAACAAAATGAGTTGGATTCTTTCCACCATGGGGCAAACGGGTGGTGAGGAAAGGGTAATTATGAAGTACGGTTTCTACATCGCCCGAAATAGCAACATGGGTATAGCAGAGGTGATGGACATCGGTTCGTGAAGCGGCCGATCGTATCCATTTGCTATCCCCGGTCTGCGTCGAAAGTCGGCCATCGAGGGTGACGGCTACTTTCAAGGTGACGTATGGTTTTCCGTAATTAATGTAGTGAAAAAATGCCCTGTTCAACTGCTCTGCCTCTTCTACTATTCCGGTGACCACTTCGATCGCGGCATCCCGAAGAAGCCCGATTCCTGTTCCATATACAGCAGAACTCGGATGGATGGATGCGATAAAGACACGACGGACTCCGCTTTGGATGAACAGATCGACGCAAGGTCGCGTTGTTCCTGTTTGAGGCCAAAACTCCAGCGCAGCATTACCAACAAGCGGATTAGGAGAGGAGTGACCCTCTGTGGTCCGCGTGCAGTCAAGAGCAAGTTTCATATAATTTTCCGGATCCATAAGCATTCCCCCTTTCATTTGATGAAAAGGGCAGAGCGGATCGGGCATTGTACGCCAACCAAATCGCTTCTCCCATCCAGACTGTCACTGTCGGTGCCGGAGTTTCACCAGCTCCACCGCCTTCCGAGGAGGAAGGACGGGTCACGGACTGACGAGCCATTGCTCGATCACCGCCGGTAAGGAATTTCACCTTGCCCCGAAGCGTTTGAATTGTATGTACATTGTTAAAGGTATCATATTCGCTTTCGTTAATCAAAATCCAAATAAGAAATGGTGGAAAAGGGCTAGTCCTTAAAATTTAAAGCTGGCGAGCAAATGAAATTTATTTTGGGACTGGTACACCTCCTGGGAAACTGGCATATCTTTGGACAAACTTGCCTCTTAGAAAGATAACTGACAAGCATCTATTACAAACATGCCCATGTAAGAACTTATCCTTCAAGTTCACAATTTTATCCGTCACTTTAGTTCCCTTATCCGTCACTTTCGAAGTTTCATTCCCAATTCGGGACTATTCTCACAACAAAGTAATCCGTTCTGCCCCGTTTCCTTGTCTCCCTTTTCAATCCATCGGGAGTTTCCTTGCACTCGACATCCGGTTGCTTGCATCCGACACTTATTTGCTTGTACTTCACATCTAGTTACTTGCAGTTTCCCACCAACTGCTTGCAAACCGAGACTTTCTCCCTATAAAATATTTCCCGATATCCAAAAACCCGGACTGCTCAAAGCAGTCCGGGTCACACTAAAATTATTCTTTTAAATCTTCAATGGAGTCAATGTCCATATATGTCGGTACAACCAAACCAATTTTGACGCCTTCCATGTTGACGCCGAGCTCCTCGAATTTACCCTCGAATTTATCCGCATAGGTTTTATGCGTGACCGGCAACCATGCCGCTAAAGATGCGTCCGCACTGCCATCGGAAACAGCTGTCCAGAGTGGACCCGCTTCGACTTGTGTCAATGTGACGTTATAGCCCATGTCTTCGAGAACTAATTTCATAACGTTATGGCTCGCAATTTCACTATCCCATGCAACGTAGGCCAGATTGATTTTATCGCCGTCCACTTTATCGACGCCTTCTGTCCATTCCGCTACTTTATCCGAATTTTCATCAATCCAATTTTGGGCAGCTTGTTCTTCTTTTTCACCGTCTTGGATTGCTACCATGACATCTCCCATATCTTCCTCGGTCCATTTGAAGTTGGAGAGGATTTGGTAAGCTTCCGGAAGATCCTCTTTCAAACCAGTACGAGCGATCGTGCGAATTTGTTCTTCTCCGCCGTATACACCTTTTGGATCTTCAAGATATTTCAGATCGAACTTCGCAAATTTCCAGTGTGGTGTCCAGCCCGTCACAATAATCGGCTCTTCTTTATCATACGCTTTTTTCAGCGCAGCAGTCATAGCCGCCCCCGAACCAGTTGTCACATCCCAGTTATTCAACTCGTATTCCTCGATAGCTTGCTCCGTTGCCTGCATAATGCCGGCTCCTGGGTCGATACCCGTGATTTTATATTTTACGGATTCGCCTACCGATCCTTCGGTTTTATTAGCCGGTTCACTGCCGGACTCGTTATTCCCTTTGTCGTCACTGCCTCCACAAGCTGCCAGACCAAGCGCCAGAAGCGCCGCCGTCCCTACTCCTAATATCTTTTTCGTCAATGTCATTCTGTTAGTCCCCCTCTTTTTTTCTTACCTGCATGTTGGGTGATCCGATCCAAAATGATCGCTACGATTACAATGGATAACCCTGTTTCAAAACCGACACCTGTTTTCAATTGTGTTACGGCCCGGTACACTTCCTCTCCGAGCCCTGGTGCACCGACCATGGAAGCGATGACAACCATGGATAAGGAAAGCATGATGCTTTGATTGACCCCCGCCATGATGGTCGGTTTGGCCAGCGGGATTTGCACTTTGCTCAAGCGTTGCCACGTAGTGGATCCATAAGCTTCTGTCGCTTCAATCAAATCTTTCGGCACTTGTTCGATGCCTAACATCGTCAGACGGATCGTCGGAGGCATCGAGAAAATGACCGAAGCCACCACGCCCGGCACGACGCCAATGTTGAAAAAGAAGATTGCTGGCAATAGATAAACGAATGCCGGCATGGTCTGCATCAAGTCCAAAATCGGATTCACCACATTGCGGACTGCAGCCTTTTGAGAGCCCCAAATACCAATCGGGATACCGATTACGAGTGCAAAGAAAACGGATGTCAACACAAGTGCCAACATTTGCAACATCGGATACCAGTAACCTAGATAATCGATAAACAACAAGCCGATCAAGGTGAAAATCGCGATACGGCGTGTCGATAAAAACCACGCCAGCAAGGAGAATAGAACAGCGAGCAGAATCGATGGCACCATATTCAGCCATTCTACTGACCCTTCCACAATCCCCGCCAAGAAACCGGATACACCATCAAACACAGTACCGAATGTCGAGACGAGCCAATCAATACCTTCATCAATCCAAGCCGCAAATGGCAATCGAGGTAATAATTCATTCATTCGAAGTCACCTCCCCGCTGATCTGCTCTTCCGAATCGATTGTTCCATTATTATTGATAAACTGATTGTCACCTGATAATGCGCCAATCAGTGCACCACGAATGATAATCCCTTGTAATTTCCTGCTATCATCAATGACGGCAACAGGGATGACCGCCGTTGATACAAGATCAAACAGGTCTGTCAAAACCATATCCGCCGGGATCATCGGGAAATCCGTAATTAAGACATCTTCCAAAGTTTTTCCCGCTTCGATCGCTTGCCCTGCGTCTTGCGCCGTGACAGCACCCAACAGCCGGTTTGCGGAATCGACGACATAAATAGATGAAATGCGAAGACGCTTCATCAGGCGCAACGCAACCCGAGGTCCCCGATCAATTTGAACAGTATCCGCTTTTTTCATAATATGACCTGCAGTTAACACTTTGGACAAGTCGACATCTTCTACAAAACGTTCCACGTATTCATTGGATGGACTCATTAAAATTTCTTCCGGAGTCCCAACTTGGACCACTTCCCCGTCCTTCATCAATGCAATGCGGTCTCCGATCCGGAGCGCCTCATCGAGATCATGGGTGATGAAAATGATTGTTTTGCCCATTTCATGGTGAAGCTGCAGCAATTCATCCTGCATATCTCTGCGGATCAATGGATCGAGTGCACTGAATGCCTCATCCATCAATAAAATATCCGGTCCGTTGGCAAGAGCCCTTGCGAGACCTACCCGCTGCTGCATCCCGCCACTCAACTGTTTTGGGTATTGATCTTCATATCCTGCAAGGCCGACAAGTCGCAATGATTCTATCGCTTTCTCTCGGCGTTCCTCTTTGGAAACCCCTTTGATTTCTAAACCATACTCTGTATTTTCGAGGATTGTTTTATGGGGAAAGAGCGCAAAGTTTTGAAACACCATGCCAATTTTATTTCGTCTCACTTCCCGGAGTTGCTCTTTATTCATCTTGACGATATCTTTGCCGTCCAACAGGATTTCACCCATGGTCGGATCGATGAGCCGGTTCAACATCCGGACAAGTGTGGACTTTCCGCTTCCGGATAACCCCATGATGACGAATATTTCTCCATCGTAGATATCAAAAGACGCATGATTGACCCCGACTGTAGCACCGGTCGCTTGTAAAATTTCTTGTTTGGTTTTTTTCTCTTTCAGCATACGGGCTGCCCGTTTTGTGTTTTTGCCAAATATCTTGGTTATGTTCACAACCTGAATCTTTTTCACTTCATCTGTTTCACTCATTGGTACACTCCTTATTAATTTAAAAAGCTAGTAACCTTTCTAATTATAAATGTAATCATTTTGAAAAACAACCGTAAGTTCTATTCAAATCGTTTGTACGGAAAAAACTGTACGAACTAGAATAAATAAAAATTGATTTTTTTGGGAATCTATACTACGCTATATGGCAGTAAATACAATGGAGGTAAGCAGATTTATGGACGGTAGGGAAAAACTTGATAAAGTCCGGGAACGGATTATTGAAGCCATCGCAGAAAACATCCATCTCTACGGTCTGACTCCATCTGCCGGTAGACAATACGGAACGATGTTCTTTCACGATGAACCTCTGACTTTAGATGAAATGACCGAAAAACTAGGCATGAGCAAAACGAGCATGAGCACTTCCGTACGAGCCCTTTCCGATTTAAAATTAGTCGAACGTGCTTGGAAACGGGGAGTCCGCAAAGACCTCTACCAAGTGAAAGATGATTGGTATCAAAGCTTCATCGACCTATTCTCCATTAAATGGAGAAGGTCCATTTCACTTCATTCCGTGGCGGTCAGGCGGTCATTAAAGGAATTGAGAGAGCTGGTACAAGACGAATCAATCGACTCCGAATTGCGGGGTATCGTAGAGAGAGATATAGAGAAGCTTGAATATATGCGGGATTACTATGAGTGGCTTGATCGGCTTGTTGATGCGTTTGAAGATCATGAAATTTTCGATCTTGTTCCGATCGAGACAGATTCCAATAAACAGTAAAAAACGGTAGACAAGTTTAACTTGTCTGCCGCTTTTTTCTATCCATCTCCTTTACACCACCTCAGCAGACACAGGGAAGTTTACAAGAGGGATTGCAGTATCATCCTTATTATTGTCTTGGCTGCTTTGGGTATCTTCGTAAACTTTAAATCGCTCCGCATGGGTGCGGAGTGTATCCGACGATATAGATAGATCCCGCCCCGTCTGCTCCACCTCCACCATTGCTTCATGTTGTTCTATGAAGGAATGCATCATACGTATGGAGATTTCTTCATTTTTTATTGAAACATGTTCCAGTCGGACCGTTGTATTTTCAAGTAGCGGAACTGCCGTTTCCAAAGAATGCAAATGATCGGACATGATTAAAAGCTTTTCATTTAAAGAGCGTATATGCACCGCCGCCCCTTTGAATTGTTGCCCATTCTCATTAGTGACACGTTGCAAAACCGTTCCATTTTCTTGCATCTTGTCCACATTCGTAGCGGAAGCATGGACGCTTTGTTCCATTCCGCTGAGCAATGCTTTGATTGTTTCGGTTGCGTCATTCGATTGTTCCGCCAATCTTTGCACTTCATTGGCCACGACTAAAAATCCGGCCCCTGCTTTGCCCGCACGTGTCGCTTCAATTTTGGCATTTAACGCAAGCATTCGTGTTTGTTCTGTCAGATGCCCAATCAAGTTGACGATTTGATCAATTGATTTGCATTTCTCTTGGAGTTCTTCTATTGTTTGAACGACTTGCCGCATGCTGTCAAAAAAGAGCTGCATTGAATGGGCAGCCTCACCTACCGATATTTCCCCCATAGTGGCGATCTGTTCTGTGCTGGACGATAATCGGGACACGTCTGTCATTTCTTGAAACATGCCATCTAATGATTCCTTCATATGTAAAAATGCCTGCTGTTGCTGAGTAGATACCGCTACCGTCTCTTTCGCAACTGTACCTAACTCTGAGACAATGTCTTGCACAAGATTATTTTTATCCAAAAGAACAGCGGAGTTCTCTTGTAACTGTTCTCCCGTTGTCAAAAGCTTTGTACTCGTTTCTTTCACTTCGGCCAACATCTGCGACATGCTTACGATCATCATATGAAAGCTTTTATTCAATGAACGGATTTCAGGAATAGTGGACTCGGAGGTCAATTCAACACGCAAATCCCCTTCCCTCACAAACCGCATCTTCTGTTGCAGTTGGATCATCGGTTTTGTCAATTTCCGGATGATCAAGCTGACTAGCAGTATGGCGATCAGTAATGAAATAACAATCGTCAGAAGGATGAAAATAGCCATTTTCTGCGTAGCAGCCAAATAATCCTGGTCCGGTATGGCGATGATATATGCCCCGCCTAATTCTTGAATTTCAAAAAAACTGATGGTATAAGGCTCACCTTGGATTGTTTCGTGGAGCACGCCCTTGCGATCCTCTCTGATTTTTTTCAAAACAGAATGGTCGACAAGCAGGTCCCTGTTTTTACTAGTGGAAAACGGTATCAGCTTGCTTTCTTCCAAATAAAACATATCCGGATGGTAACCGGATTGGATCAAGGAAACATGCTGGCGTTTGACGACCGTTTCCAGCTCTCTCATGAATTGCTCGCGATTCCCAACATGAACGAGCATCAAGGTTTTTGCCAAATCATTAATAATGTGGACCTCCCTTTCCAAGCGGGTGGAGACAAGATCAATTGTACTTTCCTTCGATTTCTGATACGTAACAAAACCGATACATATCGTCGACACAAGTAAAATTGAGGAGATTGCCATCATGAGTCGACTTTTGAAAGACCATTCCGTCATTTTGACGGCCGGCAATCTTTTTAACCGAACGACCTGTCTCCCCTTGTATTTCCGCAACCATTTTCCCAATCCAATGACCACCCTCCAGGAAGATATACTTAATTTTAGAACAGGATTATTGAGCCAATGTAAAGGAAAGGTAAAGAAATGATATAGTTTTGGAAATGCTTGGGAAAGAGGTTCTATTTTTACTAGAAGAACAAAAGCGCAGGGCGCCCTCTTAGCCCCGACAAGCGCTGGAGGGCTTTCAGATAAAGGCGTTTTTTGCCTTTATTGAAAGACCGAAGCGACTCGAGGGGCTGGCGCCCGGAGCCTAGACGTAAATACGCTGGCTTAGAAGGTTATGCTCAGGTCAAAATTTTATAATTTCCTTAGCATCAAAAAACCTCCTGACACATAGGTCAGAAGGCTTCCGTTTTATTTCACTTCAAATTTGTAGTCTTCATGTTCATGCAATCCATCTTCATTCTCCACATGGATTTGGACATGAAAGGTGCCTGGCTCTGCAAATGTATGCGTTGCAACGTATTCTCCCGCTTTGGACTCCTCCGCTTCCACCCACTCTTTTTTGTTTTCATTCGATCCATTCCAAATTTCATAACGCACTCTCGCTTGTTCTAACGGCGCATTATCCATTTGGAGATGGACCATCAAATTTTGTCCTTCATTCACATTGACAGCTTCAGGTTTTGTGAAGTGCATGGAAAAACCATTCGAATGACCATGTCCATGATTCCCTTCTTGGTCGTCATGAGCATCCCCATGATGGCCTCCATCACCGACCGTTACCTCTTTCTTCGGCATCGTATGCATACCTCTTGCATCCACGTGGACTTGGATGTGGAATAGGCCGTCATGGTCGAATGTCGTTTCCGCAGTATACAAGCCCTCTTTCGCATTCATTGAATCCATCATGACACTATCCTCTTTTTTGCCTTCTTCCCATACTTCAAAAACTACTTTATCCGCATCTTCGACTTTTTCATCCCCTTGCGTCACGAGCGCTTCCATCTTCACCGTTTCACCGACTTCCACTTGCTCCGTCACCGTCAGCGCGACTTCCAGCGGCAAGATCTCTTCCGGTTCGGTGCTTACTTCCGGTTCCTCATTTTTCCCGCAAGCAGCCAATATCGCTATCGTCGCCCCTATTAGCAACCATCTAACAATACGTTTCAAACCAATTCCTCCCATGTCTTTTTTCTTCACGTAACTCCGTAACTTCAGTATGATTATATAAAATGATTGCGAAATATTGGTGAAGAATTGGAATTTCATATAGTCTTCACAAATTTATTAGAAACTAAAAGTAAAAGAGCGTAACTGAAACGAGGTATGGCAAATGAAACAAACGACAATCTTAATTATAGACGATGAAGAGCAAATGAGAAAACTGATCCGGACCTTCCTTGAAAAAGAAGGCTATGCAGTCCTCGAAGCCGCTGATGGCATCCAGGCATTACACCTCATCGAAGAAGAAGAACCACATTTATGCATCGTGGATGTCATGATGCCTTATATGGATGGCTTCACGTTCGCCAAGGAAGTGAAGCGGACTTCCTCCATTCCGCTTATTTTCTTATCTGCCAAAGGCGAGGAATGGGATAAAATCCAAGGTCTCAAATTAGGAGGAGATGATTATATCGTCAAGCCTTTCCTTCCGGGAGAATTGCTGGCGCGTATCGAGTCCGTCTTACGCCGGACATATCGACAGCAACAGGATGAAGAAGTTTTGCGGGCAGGTCCGCTTGTAATTGACCATACATCCCATACGGTCACATTGAACGGGAGTCCTCTATCATTGACCCTTAAAGAGTTCGGGGTTCTACGCCTCTTGGTGAAAAACAAGGGGCGTGTCTACTCAAGGGAACAATTGCTGCAACTTGTCTGGGGCGATGAACACCAAAGCAGTGAACGGACCGTGGATACCCATATTAAAACGTTGCGCCTGAAAATGGGGAAAGACGGAGACATGATCGAAACGGTTTGGGGAGTCGGTTATAAGTTTGAGGTGTGATGATGAAACAGTTGACATTAAGCAAGAAGATATTGATCGTCCTTTTGACAAGCATCGGATTCACGATTCTATTTTCCTTTTTTTTCATCCATTATCTTTATTCGGAACTCTATTTAAATAGTATTGAGGAATCAATCATTTATCAAGGGAAGCGGACAGCGTCCCATTATCATTATGGGAAATTAAATGATGAGATCATTGAAAAGATTCAATGGTATAACATAGTCTCGGAATATGAAGTTATTGTGGTTGATAACTTGGAAGAGCTATCTTCTTATTTTCCCTATAAAATCAATTATGAAACACTTGTCGATGAGCAAGATCGTGCTCAATTGGAAAAGGGAGCCTATGTCACGAAGAGAGGCCATGTAGAAGAGCTGAACCGGGACATCTTGGGCGCGATTTTTCCGATTAAAGGAGCAAGCGGCCTCATCGGTTTCATCTATATTTACGTGCCGCTTGCCGCAATCCAAGACGTATTCCGGGAAAGCATTCCCCTGCTCATCATTGTCGGTTCCTTGTTTTTCTTTATCCTATTCCTCGTTGTTAACCAGGCATGGCGTTCCCTTTTTAGGCCGTTACAGGATTTACAGAAGCTTTCCTACGAGGTGTCCCAAGGGAATTATTCCAACCGGATTGAGACGGAGCGGGATGATGAAGTGGGGCAATTGACGAAAGCATTCAATACGATGAGCTTGTCTTTGGAGCAGCAAGAAGAGCGGAAAAAGGAGTTTACTTCGAATATCGTGCACGAACTGCGGACCCCATTGACGTACATCTCCGGCTATACCCATGCATTGAAAGAAAAGATTTATTCCTCTCCGGAAGAAGCAGCAAGTTATTTGCAGACCATCGAAAAAGAGACAGAGAGACTGAACAAATTAATTTACGATTTGGCTGACCTCAATCATTTGCAACAAGATCTGTATTCCCTTGAATGGCAACCGATTGCAGTTGCCCAATTATTGTACGATACTTTGGATTTGTTCAAGATCCATCTCTCCGATAAACACTTGAAGCTTTCCTCTCATGTAGAGGAAGAGCTTATTATATCAGGCGATCCAAAGCGGCTACAGCAAGTGTTTTACAATACGATCGATAATGCCATCAAATACTCGGTTCAGGGTGGAACTATCTTCATCGAATTGCAGGAAGAAGCTGAGAATGCGGTTTTCCAGGTGACAAACGAAGGAACTTTTATTGACGACGAGGATATTAGAAGGATTGGTGAACGTTTCTTCCGAACAGATAAAGCGAGGAACCGGACCACTGGTGGAACCGGTTTGGGCCTTTCCATTGTAAAAGAGATTGTTCGTGTACACGGAGGCTCCTTTCACATTGTGAGCGATTCCGAAAGAGGTACGACCGTCACGATCCGCTTGCCTTATATACAAACTGATGAGGAAGGTGTGAGTTGAGATGAGAAAACGGTCGCTGAAAGCTCTAATATTTCTTTCCACCCTTCTGCTCGTTGCAGCTTGCGGTTCAGACATGTCTCCCGGCAGAGAACTTGTCTCTTTTTCATTCACAGATCAAGATGGACAATCGTTTGGCACTAAAGAACTTGAAGGGCATATCTGGATTGCGGATTTCATCTTTACCAATTGCGAAACGGTCTGCCCTCCGATGACGATGGAGATGGCAACCTTGCAAGCTGAAGCGAAAGAAAAAGGACTAGATGTGAAATTCGTTACCTTTACAGTCGATCCCGATGTGGATACTCCCGAAGTACTAAAGAAGTATATCCAGCATTTCACAGAAGACGAATCGAATTGGCATTTATTGTCCGGCTACTCCCAAAAAGACATCGAAACGTTTGCGATGGAACAGTTTCAGACGATTGTCCAGAAGCCGAAGACCTCGGATCAAGTCATCCATGGAACCAATTTTTATTTAATCGACCAAAACGGGTTTTTGATGGCGGAATATAATTTTGCTGATGAATCCTATCGCGAAGATATTCAAAAAGACATTAAACGTTTGTTGCGTTTCGATTCATAAGTGATTCCCTTTTCAAATAGAATGAATGAGATCAAAAACTAATTTAGGAGTGACTAAAATTCCTACCTTTGTGACTCGTTCATTGGAAGAAATCCGGTTTTGGTCAAGAATCATGAAGGAACACGCTTTCTTTCTCAGCATTGGATTTACAGCGGATGATACGATGCTAATTCAGGAGGCAAGGCAGTTCATCGCGCTCTTTGAAGAAATTGAACAACAGGCTGCAGGGTTTGATGAAAGAACGGATCCTGAAGTGATCCGGCGATTTAATATCCAGGTATATCAGGCTGCCGTCTCGATTTGGGCTTATAAACGGAAAGTTCTTGGACTGACGTTACGGTGTGAACTCGTCTCGAATAACTTCCCGTTGCTGTTGGATCATATAAGCAGAGAGGCTGCCTATTTTGCCAAACGCCTGAAGGAATTGAACCAAGGAAAACTCAAGCCGCTGCCTGAAGCGATTATTAAAGAGAATGTCTTTTTCTTGCGGATCATGGCCGACCACTCCAAATTCATAGGTCATCTGTTAGATCCTTCCGAACGGAAACTGGTCGATCAGGCACGTGAATTCAGCCATGACTTTGACCAACTGCTTTTCCAAGCACAAGATTTGGATTCCATGCGGCCACAATCTGAAACGGTCCCTCTTTTGGATCAATTCCTTGATCAAAACCGAGTGTCCGTTGTCTCATTACGGGATTTCAAGAAGACCGCACGTGAGCTGATTGAAGAATGTCGGATTAAAAGTATCATTCATCCATTACTCGCCGACCATGTATTCCGCGAAGCGGAACATTTCCTTCATATTATCGATGCTTTCGAAGCCATGCTTACTGCTCAATAATAGGAACGTACCGTCTCCACTCAGCGACCAGTTGGGTGGATTTTTTCTTTCAGAAGAGTGAAATGGCTATGCCTGGATAAATTCCTGTGAATTCGATATAGTGGACCTTTAAGAACACCTACTGTATCTTATCATCCGGAGGGACATTATGGATCCAATCCTATGCAAAATCGAATATACTTTAGTTGACCGAAAAACCGTCTGGCACGAGCAAACGTTCATCCGTTCCAGTCATCATGTCATTCTATATCGTCATGCTATTGCAACAGGAAAAAACACATATCGATTACAGGATGTGTTGGATTTGTCATACCGCCCTTTTTCGGGAGGCACCGGTTTGTTTTATCTCCATACGATCCAAGGTGTTTTCACATTTACCGTAGTAGAAGATCCATCCGAGTTCATCCAACTTTTCCAACAAATAAAACTCAATTGACTACGACTTATTGAAGGTCCACTTGTTTAAATCCAATCATTTGTTGGTATACATGAAATAAGCAACTACCAATGGAGGGATTTTTACATGACTGTCAAACATACTGTGGAAAATGCAGTGCAAGCAAAGAAAGAAATTGAAAACTTGGTGACGCAAGGATACACACACGACGATATCTATATTTTTGCCCACGATAAAAAAAGAGCCGATCATATTACAGACGCGTTGGACACTGAAAACGTGGGCATGTCGGAACAAGGCTTCCTGGATAGCATGAAAAATATGTTCTCTTCCCGTGGTGACGAGCTGCGCAGCAAAATGGAAGCGGTAGGCTTGACTGAACAAGAAGCGGCGGACGCGGAAAAAGAACTGGACCAAGGCAAGCTTGTGTTGATTGCTAAAAAATAATGTTAAATGCAAGGCTTCCCCATAAGGGAGCCTTTTTTTGATGGGAATTATGAGCTCAACAGTGGATTATGAGCGCACCACAAATGTTATGCACACTCCTAGAATCGTCCAACTCCCCCGTTTTTGAGACAACTCGCAAATCTCCTCGGTTTTCAGTATGATAGAAAGGGAAAGTGGGGGTTATGAATGGACAGCAGATTATGGAAAATCGGTTTATTTACGGCATTGACTTCTTTTGTTCTACTCATTTTAGGCGTTCGGACAATTGGTGGTCATGCCCTGATATGGAAGAACTATGCTACATTCGGCATCTTCAGCTTGACGGTCGGGATTTTGGCCAGTGTCATGCTATTTTATAAGCTAACGGTTGCATTCCGGATTTTTATGGTGGCGTTAGTTCTTGGATTTCTTCAGTTTTTCCGCAGCTTCCTAATGGGCTCGGGAGATTTTTACGAGTCCATCGGGATATTGGATTTATTCATTATCACTTCGTTCGGTTTTGGACTGGCACTTCTTGTTCAATTCGGTCTAATTTTCATGCGGCAGGAAAAATAAAAAGCGGACAGCCCAATTCAGAAGGGCTTGTCCGCTTTTTCCAACTCCGGGCGCTTGTGATTATTTCGCAGCGTTTTTCTTAATTTGTTTACTTCTTAATTGACCGCACGCGGCATCGATGTCTGTACCTTGCTCCCATCGTACGCCGCAGTTGATACCTTTCTTTTTCAACGTTTCATAAAATGTCTTAATCGCTTCCGGTGTACTCCGCTTATATTGCCCATGCTCATCCACCGGATTATATGGAATCAAGTTCACATAAGAGAGATGTCGTTTGTTTTCCAGCAATTTTGCCAACTGCTGTGCCTCTGCGACATGATCATTGACGTCCTGTAATAAAATGTATTCAAAAGTGATTCGCCGATTCGTCGTTTCCAAATAATAATCGATTGATTCCATCAGTTTTTCAATCGGATACGCTTTATTGATTTTCATGATCCGTGTCCGCAAGTCATTATTCGGGGCGTGAAGCGAGACAGCCAGATTGATCTGGATGTTTTCATTCGCGAATTCCCTGATTTTCGGAGTCAGACCGCTTGTCGAGACGGTAATATGACGTGCTCCGATGGAAAGTCCTTTTTGGTCATTCACCACACGCAGGAAATTCATCAAATTCGTATAATTATCGAACGGCTCACCGATTCCCATTACTACGATATGGCTGACTCGTTCATCATTCCCTTTCGAGTCAAGATGCTGTTGGACTTTCATGATTTGTTCCACGATTTCTCCCGCATTCAAATCACGATTCTTTTTCAATAATCCACTTGCACAAAAGCTGCATCCGATGTTACAACCGACCTGGGTTGTTACGCAAACGGAATAGCCATAAGGAAAAGTCATCAAAACCGTTTCAATCAGGTTGCCATCCTGCATTTTAAACAGGAACTTGATCGTGCCATCCGCAGATTCTTGTTTGACGGATTGCTCCAATGTTTGGATGACAAAATTCGCGTCTAAGAGTTCAACACACTCTTTGTTGATATTTTTCATATCGGCAAATTCGGTGACGCGTTTTTTATAGAGCCAGTCCCAAACTTGTGCTGCCCGGAACTTCTTTTGCCCTTGCTCCACAAGCCACTCGGTCAATTGGTCGAGCGTCAATCCATATATCGATTTTTTCATTCGTTATTCCTCATTTCGAAAATTGCAATTCAAATATTATACTACAACAAATTGAAAAAGGGAACAACTATTTGCGCAGCAATGTCAGCCAATTACTTGTTATCAGTTTTCTCTCTCTCATTTTTGATCCTTACAATGAATGTAACTAGGTAGACGAATGCCAGTGCTGTAAACATAATGCCGATTCCTGTCATGCCTTCCTTGAAGCGTATAATTGCTAAATATCCTACAAATAAGATTAACAACACATCGACCACTCTAGATAACTTCAAGTCTCTGCCTCCATATCATTTGTTCAATTTGTATAGTATAGCAGGTTCTCCTCTCATCCGACATCGAATTACCAAAATCTGTCCACGCAAACAGCCAGGCAACATGCCTGGCTGAGGTTTTCCAAAGGGAACTATTCAGATGATCTGCTTCAAAGCTTCCAACAGCTTATCCATCTGCTTATCAGTGCCAATCGTGATGCGTAGATAATTGTCAATTCTCGGTTTATTGAAATAGCGGACGAGGATTCCGTTTTCTTTCAATTGGTTGTATAGTGTTTCAGCGGTAACGATTCGATGCTGCGCGAAGACGAAGTTCGCCTGGGATGGCAAGACGGCGAATCCGAGTTGTTCCAGTGCCTGGATCGTTTTTTTCCGGGTACCGATGATTTTTCCGACCGTTTCTTCGAAATATGGCTCATCCTCAAAAGCCGCAGTCGCTCCGACCATCGCCAACCGGTCGACCGTGTAGGAGTTGAATGAATCCTTAATCCGGATGAGCGCTTCAATCAGGGACGGGTTCCCCATTGCAAACCCGACACGTAGCCCGGCCAATGAACGGGATTTGGATGTCGTTTGAACGACAAGTAAATTGTCATATTTCCGAATCAATTCGACCGCAGATGTCGCCGCAAAGTCGATATACGCTTCATCGATGATCACTACTTGATCGGGATTGTTTTTGACGATTTGTTCAATGTCCTCCAATTCGGCATACAAGCTGGTCGGTGCATTCGGATTCGGTAATATAACACCGCCCTCCGCTTGATAAAACTGCTCGACCGGCAATGAAAAGTCTTCATTCACCGAAATTTCTTCATAGGAAATATCGAATATTTTCGCATAGACCGGGTAAAAACTATACGATATGTCCGGAAAGCGGATTGCCTTTCCGGGTTCAAAGAAAGCCATGAACGAAAAGGCCAACACCTCATCCGAACCGTTCCCGACAAACACTTCGTCTTTTGAGATTCCGTTGTGCTTCGCAATGGCTTCCCGAAGTCCGTCGGCTGTCGGCGATGGATACAATTGCAAGGTCTGCTGCATTTCCGCCTGAATTGCAGCTTGCACTTTCGGACTAGGTGGATACGGATTCTCATTCGTATTCAGCTTGATGATGTCCTTTTGATTGATCTGCTCGCCTGGAACGTAAGGTTCCGTCCGCCGCACCATGCTGCTCCAAAATTTAGTCATGGCGCAATACCTCTTTTCTCGGACGTCGTTTTCGCAAAACCGTCTTCACATCTTCAATTGTCACGTCCAAGATTTCCATCATGACAAGAGAATGATAGACCAAATCGGCAAGCTCGTTTGTCACTTCTTCCTTGTCGTGGTTCTTCGCTCCGATGACGACTTCCGTGGACTCTTCCCCTACTTTTTTCAACACTTTATCGAGCCCTTCACGGAATAGATACGTCGTGTAGGAACCTTCCACCGGATTGTCTTTCCGCACGCGGATTTCCTCTGCCACTTCTTGGACCACTTCCCGGATGGACGCTTCTTCTTCGAATATCTTTGTATAGAAGCAAGTCGTTTCGCCGGTGTGGCAAGCAGGCCCTTGCGGATTGACTTGCAAGAGGATCGTATCTTGATCGCAATCTATCGAAATCCGTTTCACGGTTTGTTTATTACCCGAAGTGGCCCCTTTGTTCCACAGCTCTTGTCTCGATCTGCTGTAAAACCAAGTTTCTTTCGTTTCCAGCGTTTTTTGCAATGCTTCTTGATTCATATAAGCCAGCATGAGGACGTTTCCCGTTTGGTCGTCCTGTACGATCGCCGGAATCAATCCATTTTCATCAAATTTCAGGGATTTTAAATCGATACTCATAATCAGTCATTCCTAACGGGTATATTTTGTTCAGCCAAGTAGTTTTTCAGATTTCGGATATGGATATCGCCATAGTGGAAAACGGAAGCCGCCAATGCCACGTCGGCTTTCCCTTCTGTGAATACATCCCGGAAATGTTCCGGTTTCCCGGCGCCTCCACTTGCGACAATGGGAATATGGACTGCTTCCGCCATCGCCCGATTCAACTCCAGGTTATAGCCATCCTTCACACCATCCTGGTCGATACAGTTGACAACGAGTGCCCCCGCGCCGAGTTGCTCCCCTTTTTTCGCCCATTCGATCGCATCAATGCCCGTGTCCTCCATGCCGGCTTTTGCGAACACATTCCATTTGGACGGGCCGACTTCGCTGACATCCATCGACAGTATGACGCACTCCGAGCCGAATTTCTTCGCCGCTTCTTCAATAATGGATGGATCTTTCAGCGCTGCGCTATTAATGGACACTTTATCGCCGCCGATGCTCAAAATCTTTTCGACGTCTTCGATGGTGCGGATGCCACCGCCTACGATAAACGGCACTGGCACTTCTTTCGCAATTTCCTCTATTAAATCCAAGAACATGCCTCGACCTTTCGTGGATGCGGAAATATCATAGAATACAAGCTCATCTGCACCATCCGCCACATATTTCTTCGCCAATGTAAGCGGATCGGCCACTTCTTGTACGTCCAAGAACTTCTTCCCTTTTACAACTTTACGATTATCGACGTCTAGACATGGGAGAATCTTCTTCGTCGTTGTCATTTGGACTCCTCCAGTACTTTCTCCAAGGATAGCTTGCCTTCATATAAAGCCTTTCCGATAATGGCACCGTACATATTCAATTCGCGGAGCTTCCGGATGTCCTCTTCCGTTGACACCCCACCTGAAGCGATGACGTCAATGCTGGATGCGTTGTTCATGAGCTCCAACTCTTGGAAGTTAGGGCCTTGCAGCATTCCGTCTTTCGCAATATCTGTGTATACGATTGTTTCCACGCCGATTTCAACAAGCTCCTCCAGCAGATTGACCGCCTTCACTCCACTTGTTTCCGTCCAGCCGTCTGTTGCAACATACCCATTACGTGCATCAATGGAGACAGCTATTTTCGATCCGTATTTCGCGACCGCGTCTTTCAAAAATTGCTTGTCTTGAATAGCAGCAGTCCCGATGATGACTCGGCTTACTCCGCTCAAGATATGGGAATCTACGATGTCCATCGAGCGAATGCCTCCGCCGACTTGAACCGGTACTTGGACCGCTTTGGCGATTTGCTCGATCGCTTCCCGGTTCAACGAATCCCCGGTTTTCGCGCCATCCAGATCGACGACGTGGATGAATTCGGCCCCTTGTCTCTCCCACTCTTTCGCCATATCTGTCGGCGAATCATTATAGATCACTTCTTGGTCATAATCCCCTTGGATCAGACGGACACACTTCCCGCCTCGGATATCAATTGCTGGAAATAAAATCATGGTTGGCTCCTCCTTATCGGATAATCTCTATTATAATAAACCCTTCGTAGACGGAATCCCTTTTACATCGGGATTGATGGCACTGGCCAATCGCAAGGCGCGTCCGAATCCTTTGAAAATGGATTCGATAATATGGTGTGTGTTTTTTCCATAATCCAAATTGATATGTAATGTCACCTTGGCATGGCTTGTGAACGCATGGAAGAACTCTTCCACCAATTCCGTGTCGAAGTTGCCGACTTTGTCTTTCATACCTTCTACATTGAAGACGAGGAAGGAGCGACCGCTAATGTCCAATGTCACCGTGGACAATGCTTCATCCATTGGAACTGAAGCTTGCGCATAGCGCTCAATCCCTTCTTTCGTACCGATGCTTGCGCTAAACGCCTGACCAAGAACGATGCCGATATCCTCGACTGTATGGTGCTGATCGACCTCGATATCGCCGTCGCATTTGACGTCCAAATCAAATCGTCCGTGCTTTGTGAATAAAGTCAACATATGGTCGAAGAAACCGACTCCCGTATTAATTTCCGTTTCCCCCGTACCATCGATTGCAAAGTCCATCTTAATGGATGTTTCCGCCGTCTGACGTGAAATTGATTTCCGCCTCATCTTGAATCCACCTTTCGAACCCGTATTGAATTGGCATGGCCTGTCAGCTGCTCAGCCGTTGCCAATGTGATAATATCATCCGCTACATCTTGAAAAGCTTGTTGTGTGAAGTGGATGATGCTTGATTTTTTCATAAAGTCATAGACACCGAGTGGAGATGAAAATGCTGCCGTCCCACTCGTCGGCAAAGTATGATTTGGTCCCGCGATATAATCCCCCAATGCCTCCGGGGAATAATCTCCGAGAAAAACCGCACCCGCATGCTGGATATACGGCAATTGCTCATTCGCGTTTTCGATCATAAGCTGCAAATGCTCCGGTGCCAGTTCATTGACGAAATCAAATGCTTCCTGCACATTGTCAACGAGGACAATGCGGCCGTAATCGGCAATCGATTTCCCGGCAATCTCCACCCGATCCAACTTGACCAATTGCCTGTCCACTTCCTTCGCCAACGCTTCCGCAAAGGAACGGCTCATCGTGACACAAACCGCAGCCGCGCGTTCGTCATGCTCGGCCTGCGATAATAGATCGGCCGCTACGTACACAGGATTGGCCGTATCGTCCGCGACGACGCAGATTTCACTCGGTCCGGCAATCATATCGATCGCCACATCGCCAAATACCCATTTTTTCGCCCGGGCAACAAACGCATTCCCCGGCCCCGTGATTTTCACCACTTTTTGAACGGTTTCGGTTCCATAGGCGAGAGCTGCAATCGCCTGGGCACCGCCCACTTTATACACGGTATCGACTCCTGCCAGTTCGGCCGCCACCAAGACGTGCGGATTCACTGTACCGTCCGATTGAGGCGGCGTTACCATGGCGAGGCGTCCGACGCCCGCGATTTTGGCGGGAATGGCATTCATCAACACTGTCGATGGATACGCTGCCTTCCCTCCCGGAACGTAAATGCCGACACTGTCCAAAGGGGTCACTTTCTGGCCAAGCATGATTCCCTTGTCTTGATTGATAAACCAAGAACGCTCCTTTTGAACTTCGTGGTATTCGGTAATCCGTCGCTTCGCGTTCTGAAGAGCCGAAACGAATTCGTCCGTTACAAGCTCCCTAGCTTCCGCAAACTCGGATTCTGATACGGTGAAGTCCTTCACCTCTACCCGATCAAACCGCTCCGTATATTCGCGCAACGCCCGATCTCCATTCTCCCGTACGTTGTCGATAATGGCGAGGACGGACCGGTCAAACTCCAAGTCGACCTGTTGGCTGGAATCCCGTTTTTCTCCCTCAAACTCTTGCCAGGACACAATCTTCATGAATTAACCTCCAATCCCATCTTCAAATCGGAGATGAATTGTTGGATCCGCTCCGTCTTCGTTGCGTAACTCGCTTTATTAACAATCAATCGTGCACTGATATCCGCGATTTCTTCCAGCACGACCAATCCGTTTTCCTTCAATGTCGTCCCTGTCTCCACTATATCAACAATGACATCCGCCATGCCGATCAATGGGGCCAGCTCGATCGACCCGTTCAATTTAATCAGTTCCGTGCGTACGCCGACCCGGTCAAAATACTCTTTCGCCGCATTCGGATATTTTGAAGCGACTGTCAAAAACGGCACGCCCTTTATTTCTTTCCCCGGAAAACCGGCAACCGCCAATTGGCATTTTCCGAAGCCCAGATCAAGTAGCTCGTAAACATCGCGCGGATCTTCCATGATCGTATCCTTCCCGACAATGCCGACATCGGCCGCCCCTTTTTCTACATAGGTCGGGACGTCCACCGCCTTGACGAAGATCAATCTGATATTCTGTTCATCGTCAAAGATGACCAATTTCCGGCTTTCATCCGTGAACTCGGAAAAACGGACATCCGCTTTCTCCAGAAATTTCATGGCACGGTCCGCTGTACGGCCTTTCGCCATTGCTACTGTTAAATAATCCATTACGACACTCCCTTTAAGCCATCAAGTAACCTCAACAGTTCTTCCAGATTCGTAAATGAAATGCGATCATCGTCCTCCTGCAACACATGGCCCTCTTGTTTTAAATAAACCGTATAGGCGCTTAGTCGGCTGTCAGGTTGCCCTATATCCACCGATTTGGACAGGACTTTCATGGACTGATCACGCAACTCGTTGGCAATTTGGATAGCCAGCTCCAACTGTTCTTTCTCGTAGACGATTTGGACATCTATCAGGGAGCTGGAGGCAAAGTCCGAATCTGTGGCGACTTTTACTAAAGAATCGATTTCACATGCAAATCCGATTGCCGGCAGCGTAGCCCCGAATTCATTTCCCAATTGGTCGTAGCGGCCTCCCATCAAAACCGGTTTCCCTAACCGTCCGACATATCCTTGGAAAATGACGCCCGAATAATAATCCATATGGTTGATGAGGCCCAGATCAACAACGAGATACTGTTCTAAACCATACATTTTTAATATACTGTAGACGTCCATTAAATAATCGAGCGTATCTTGCATCTCGCTTGTCAAGGCAATCCGTTTCGCTTTTTCAGTGACATCAGCCGGATTTCCATAAAGGAATGGAATTTGTTCAATCGCTTGCTTCACTGCTTCATCGATATCCAAGTTCTTGACAAACGGTCCGATTTCTACGACGTTTTTCGCTTGAATCAGCGTCTTCAGCTGACTGATTTGGCGAGATTTCAACGGAAGATTCCGAATAAGCTCGTTAAAAAAACCTGCATGGCCTATCTCGATCTTAATGTTGGCAAAGCCCAAGTCTTTCATCGTGTGGCATGCGAGCGCAATGACTTCCGCATCGGCTTCAGGCGAACTTTCGCAGAAATACTCGATACCCGCTTGAGTGCGGCCGATTTTTTCGTTTTGCTCGAATGGCTGGCGGAATACTTCTTGGACATAATAGTATCGCAGTTCATCCGCTAGATTGCCGATCGTATGCGCCAATTCCTGCGTGACAGGAATGGTAACGTCAGGACGCAGGACTAGAACCTCGCCTGTATAATCAATCACCTTAATCATTTCAAGCTGATTGATGGAACTTTTCACTTTGGAATACAGATCATATTGCTCAAATGCCGAGGTTTTAATCCGTTTATAGCCATATGTGGTAAACCGTTTGCTGATCGTGTCAATGATTTGTTCGTATTTTTCGTGTTCATCAGAGATTAATTTGGAATACATAGTCATTCCAACCACCTTCCAGAATTCACTTCATCGCTTTACTACACTAAAGTTATATAGTACTATAAAGCGAGATGAAGGAAATGTCAAGGATAAAAGCGCAGGGCGCCTGCCTAGAGGCGACAGGCATAAGACGGGGCGGACTTGTGGCGCTTTTTGCCAATCGAACAGCGAAGGGTTCGATTTGCCGTATTTCTGCGTACTTTGCAGAAATTAAGGCACGGTTCTCGAGCAGCTTTGACTTATGACCCCGAGCCTCTGGCGCCCGGAGTCTAGACGAAACTATTAAGGAGTTGTTTTCATTGTTTGATTATCATATGCACAGTTCATTTTCAGCGGATTGCGAAATTCCGATGGAGAAGATGATACAAGGATCGATTGAAAAAGGGTTGTCTGAAATCTGCTTTACCGAGCATATCGACTATGAATACCCGGATAAGGATTTCATTTTCGATTTCAATAAAAAGGAATATGCGGATACAATTTCTCAGCTGCAACAAAAATTCGAGGGGCAGATTCGCATCAAAAAAGGAGTGGAGATCGGGGTTCAGCCGCATATCCTCAGCCAGTATGAAGAATTGATGGATAAGGAAGAGTTCGACTTTGTCATTTGTTCCATGCATACGGTTGATAAAAAAGATCTGCATTTTGGAGAAATCTTCTTGGATAAAACTACGGAAGAAGCATTTACAACGTATTACGAGGAACTTCTCTATTGTGTGAAAAACTACAAGCGGTATTCCATCTTGGGGCATATCGATTTGATGAAGCGCTATGGGAAGGAAGAGGTCGACCGCGATTACCTTGACATCATCAAAGAGATTTTCGACATCATCATTCCGGACGGCAAGGGGATTGAATTGAATACATCGGGCGTGCGTTACGGTTTACCTAACGGCATGCCGAGCGACGATATTTTGAAATTGTACAAGCAATGCGGCGGCGAAATCCTCACATTGGGATCCGATGCCCATAAGCCGCAAGACATCGCCTTCCAATTCCGCGAATCGCTGGAGCTGTTCCAGTCTATTGGGTTTAAATATATTTCGACTTTTGACAAGATGGAACCAACTTTCCATGCGATTGATGGACTGCTAGCAAAGGCGTGATCCTGAAGCGTAAACATCAACAACCCCCTTCTGACATTCAGATGGGGGTTGTTTGCGTAAAACTATTGATCACCAGACGCTGAAATGGATACACCGCGTTCTGCAAACACTTTTTTAGCAACTGTTAGCGCATTCAGAACACTCGGGAATCCTGTATAAGGGATAAGATGCATAATGCAGCCCACAATCTCATCTGGTGTCAAGCCAACGTTAAGCCCCGTCTTGATATGCATCTCGATCTGCGGTTTTCCCTGTGCAACAAGGGCTGTAATGGTTGTAAGGACTTTCTGCTTGTTATCCAATCCAGGACGCGAGTAAATTTCTCCAAAAGCAAACTCCACAACATATTTGCTTAAATCAGGGGCAATATCTTTAAATCCTTCCCCGATGTCCATCTCGCCTGTTGGATTTTCATAATCTGATAAAGTAAGCTCCATTAATTTCTCTAAACCTCGCTGGTACCGATCTTCTGCCACTTGAAAAACCTCCCTATGTATTACTCGCCATTTTATTAAGTACATATTGTTTAAACCATTCTACGATGTCGATAAATGGCGATCGTAATAACCATTGTAACAAACCTTGGAATAAATCCAAATCTTGCTTTTATTCTCTGTAATGAATGCCAACATAAATAGAAAGATAATCCGATTTTTTATTTCCCCGTCAAAAAAGTCTTCAACAGTGCAAGCCGCTCCCTTGCCTTCAATTTCGCTTTTACTACTTGCGGGGTTTCGGCGGCTACCGCATCCGTCGTCAAGCCGAGGTTCGTTGCGATTTTACGCGCGCGTGACACGTGATAGTCGCTCGTGATAAGGGTAACGGCTGTGATGCCTTCCGGTAGGAGTTCCTTCGAATTCCGAATGTTTTCATACGTCGAGGTGGAGGTTGATTCCAAAATGAGCCGGTCTTCTGGAATCCCGTGTTCCACCATATACCGTCGCATCGCTTCCGCTTCTGTGATTGCTTCGTCCGGTCCTTGCCCTCCGGACAGGATAAACTTCACATGCGGCTGGGCCTCCCCGTAAGCCAATGCCGCGTCCAACCGATAGCGCAATGATAAGGAAGGCACTTCCCCGTTCACTTTTGCGCCGAGAACGATTGCAAATTCGTTTTTTCCGTCCGCTTTCGCCTTCCGTCCCTCCCCCATCCAATATCCAGTCAACGCCCATAGGAACATGCCCAGGGCGGCTAGTAAAAGGCCGGACCAAACCAGCCATTTCCATAATTTCATCATATTGATACCCTCCTGCCGATCAAAACACCAGCGTATCGATCACTTCGCCAGTCCGCTTGTCGACCAATTCTACTTCCCCTTCTTTTATAAGCTCTTCTTTCGAGGCATACCATATGTATACGTCCTGCAAATGAAACGCTTTGCTGACCTCTTCCGGAAGCAGCGGGTGGATGATATTGGATTCCGCCCCCTCCATCGCCACTGTATAATCCGATAGTGGTTCCAGCTTGACGAAGCCATAGATCAAGTTCTCTGCATCAAATCCATATTCGTGCAGCCGAGCATAATTTGCTGGCGGTTCAAGATTACTCCAAGAAATCCCCTCCGCCTTCCAACCGAACGGCGCCCGCTCTGCATAGGCAACCCCCAGGCAACCTTCCTTGACAAAAAAATAACGCAGCTCCCGGCCGAAGAAGTCGGAGTATCCCGGGATGGCTATGACATCCCCCTCCACAGCGGCAAAAGCATTTTCCGGTGTAGCGTAGGAATGGTACTTCTCCATACCCAACCAAGTAAGACTTGCTAAGATCCCAATGGCTATGAAGGAATAGGCAAGCGCATGGGGAACCCGCTCCTGTTTGATTGCCCAATGGCAAAGTCCGAATACGGCACCTGTGACAATGAAAAACAAGTGGAACAGCATCGATTCCGGAGCCAGCAGATTGATGCTGCCATACCGCAAGTTGATGGCCAGGGTAGGAATGAAGAAAACGAGCATGCAGCCCATTGGGTAGAGCAAGCCCTTGAATGTATTGTATTTCGAGTCAATCCAATGAATGATCCCCAAATAAACGGGAAAGCCGATGAACAGGAAAGTAAGGCCGCTTACTGTCAGGAGCCAAACGGCCTCTCCCCCGATGGATTCCTGCGCGGTGGTGAAAAAAGCGAGACTGAATGCAATGAATCCGCTTAAATAGGAAAGAATCGGAGTGAGGATATATAATGCGATTTTCTTCAACGGCAATCTCTCCTTTAACAGACGTTTCAGTCATTTAACTATAAGACGGGGCATGGAAAAAAATGTTCCTCTATTGCCGATGTCAAGACAGCATTTGCTTGCATTCCGGATCCACTTGCTTGCACTGACAGCGGGTTTGATTGCACCCCGTCCCCAAGTCGTTGCACTTCTTTGCACTTTGCTTGCAAATCGGGCTTTACCCAATAAAAAAACGGCCCCATTTAGGAGCCGGAGTTAAACACCGCTAGTTCAATTCCTCCACCGCAATCCCTCGTTTACGCAGTAAGTCAGTGTAAAAAGGATCGTTCCCTATCGAATAGACCCTATCGCACAAATTGCCGATTTCGTCCATGTCATGGGACGTGTATAGGATCATTTTGCCTTCCCGCTTGGCGAGTTTATGCAAATACGTGCCAATTTCCGTTTTTGACTTCAAATCGATACCGACGGTCGGTTCATCCAACAGCAAGAGCACCGGATCGTGTAACAGGCTGATCGCCATGTTCAGTTTCCGTTTCATTCCGCCTGACAGCGAATGCACCGGCTCTTTCCAACAATCCAGCTGCATATCAAGGCAAAGTTGCCGGCATTCTTCAGGCGATCGCCGCTTCCACGATAACTTCTCGAAGAACCGCATATTCTGCTCGACGGTATACTCTTCCCATACTGCGATTTCCTGCGGGACATAGCCGATTTTAGGCCGGACGCCCTTTCCGTTTTGGTAGGGCACGCCGGCAAGCGTAACCTTCCCAGCCGTCGCCGGGAGTGCAGTCGCCAAAATTTTCAGCAAGGTCGATTTCCCCGCCCCGTTTTCCCCGACAAGGCCGACGATCTCTCCCGGCTGCATTTCAAATGAAAGATCGTGCAAGACGGTCTTCTTTTTATATGTTTTATTCAACCCATTCACTTCAAGCATATGCTTTCCTCCTCTTCCCGATCCAAATCGCCAGCAGACCCGCGAGTAGAATCAACGTAGCGACCGGGACCGAGTCGCCCAAAAACGCTTGGACCGGGTGGACCCTTTCGAACGATCGACCCGCTTGGATCGGAATGATGGCTCCCCCCGTCACGACGAGAACCAATGCAATGGCCATGCCTCCGACATAAAATAGGAACATCTGTCGGAATAACGCGGATAGCAAGAACGCCAGTAAATTGACAGTGAGCCGGAAAGCGAACAGCGCTATGACACTCAGCATTTTCAGCATTCCAGGGAATATAGCGTGGAAGACTACAAAGCTTACAAGATCCACTGCAAACAACATCACCGTATAGACGACAAGCATGCCGACCGCATAATACGGGAACGGCACGGAAGTGAATAGCCACCTCGCTCGCATCGCCGGCCGATTTTCCTTCAACATCCAATCGAAGAGGAAAAACGTCGCGATAATGGAGAATAAAGACCAGACCCCCTGAATGCTGATCAGCTCCCGATCAGACTCTTCCTGACTCCCTGTCTCATCCGCAAACGCGAACGTCGTCTGGATCAATGCCTCTTCCTGCTGCCTTTCCTTGCTTTTTTCAATGACTTCCTCGTAATTCCACTCGTCTGCCATACCATGCTCGGCAAACAGATGCTTGACGACATAAGCCGATTTTGAACGAGCCGCGTCTTGCTGGGCCAAGGAAGTGATGGTTTCCACCACCGCCGGATAAGCGAACGAACGGTTGGAGGAATACGCTTCAATCAACGCATTGCGTTGGTTGTCCAAAATGCTCTCTTCATATCCTTTCCGAATGATGAAAACACTGTCCAGTTCGTGTTGCTCCAACTTATGAAGCGCTTCTCCCTGATCGAGCGATTGGACATCGAACAGTTCGATATTCCGGATTTCATCCGCCAACTGGCCGGCCAGACGGCTCTCCTCCTCCACGACCAAGGCGATCGGCACTTTCGTTTCGTCAATCCATCCGCCGACCGTCCTCACGACGAGAATTGTGGCAAGGATCGGAAAAAGCAGCCAGATAACAGCTCCCTTCCACTCCTTACGCAGCCTGAATAAGAGGGCGGGCATCCAATTCGTTCTCATACGGACCACCTCTCTTTCGCTGCACTCGATAACCAGAGCACCGCCAATCCGACACCCGCCAACGAGGCCAGGTTCGTATAATTGGTATAATTCCGCTCTTCTAGCGCGATATCCATCATCCACTTCAGACTTTCATTGGAAAATAAAAGAGGAAGCGCCCCTTGAATGGCCTGCGGAAAATAGACCGTCGGGATAAACGCTCCACTCGCCAATAGGAGAACGACGACATATAGCGACTGCATTAACAACGCGCTCCGCTGGGATGGGAACCAGATGTCGAGCAAAGCGAGGCCGACAAGGAATAGCAAGGCATAGAGAAGCACATATAATCCAAGCCTAAAGTAATCTAG
The DNA here is from genome assembly GCF_047228905.1 of Sporosarcina sp. 179-K 3D1 HS. Taxonomy (NCBI): domain Bacteria; kingdom Bacillati; phylum Bacillota; class Bacilli; order Caryophanales; family Caryophanaceae; genus Sporosarcina; species Sporosarcina sp. 179-K 3D1 HS. Next base: position 219,908 of record NZ_JBFEGI010000002.1, on the reverse strand, counting down.
CATGAAGAGTTCATGAGGAATGTACTTCTTGACGATGAAAAATGCAGCGCCACCTGCTAAACAACCGCTGAGCAACGATAGAAGGATACGCGCAAGCAGACGTTGCCATATCGTGACACCGATCAGCCGCATGCGGGTCTGCATCGTTACATGCTCTTCCTTGCCGGTAACGATGTAAAAAACGAGCAGCCAGATCGTCAGTAAGATGAACCAGCCGGCGAGCAAATAATACTGTGTCGGTGAAGCTGTTGCCGCATTCGTCAGCACTTCCTCGTCAAGCAGTTTATTCTTCCCTAATGTATAGAGCGTGAAATCTATGAACTGTTTCAGCATGAGGTCATATCGTTCCTGTTTGGTCATGTCGGTCTGCTTCGCATATGTATTGATAGTAAGGATATTCGCTTGTGCCGTGGCGAGCAGCCGGGACATGCTTTCGACCAATTCCTTGACGACCAGGCTTTCCATCGGCTGGTTTGGGTTGCCGATGATCGGTAGCGTGACGGACACACCCTCATACAGATCATCCGTAAACCCTTCAGGGAATGAAAAATAGGCACTAATCTCATTGTTATGGATGAACTCCTCCGCCGTTTCCCGGGGCAGCGTCACAATCTGCAGCAAGGCATTCCCGCTTGCAGTCTCTTCCAGCACTTTCGAGAATAATTGCGACTCCTTCGTCCCGTCTTCATCGACGAGCGCCACCCGGATCGCCGCATCTTCCTCCGGAACAAGCAGGCCCGCGACAATCCGTAGCGCCAGTCCAACCAGGAGGACGGGCAATAATAAAAGAAGAAGCAGGGTCGCCCACCTCTTCTTCAACTGGATCCTGTATTGATTCATGAAAAATAATATCCGCTGAATGGATAGCAAACCGCTCACGCCCAATCTTTGATAGGTTTTATACGATTCTTTGGATTGCATAGATGAGACTAGTATAACAAATTGTAGCGAGGTTGAGGGGGAACGTCGGGTAGATCTATGAAAACGCTAAAAAGCGGGATAACGTTGTGAAGTTCTGGGGAAGTGTTCCGAACTTGAGAGAAAGTGTTTCGAGGTTTGAATTAAACGTTTCGAACTTGGGAGGAAATGTTTTGAGGTTTGAATTAAACATTTCGAACTTTACCTGGAACTTTGAGAGGTCCTGAAGAACGTTGAAAACTTTGATGGAAGCGTTTTGAAGGGCGGAGAAAATATTGTGAGGTTCGTTGTAAACGTTGTGCACTTTGGAGGACTCGTTGCAAAGTTCCAAAAATCATTTGAAAGGGCCAGGCACGCTCAAAATAGGCCAACCAGAAAAGGGGCGCCCGAATGGACAGCCCCTTTCAAATTTATTTCTTCCCGAACTGTTGAATTCGATGTTCTGCAATCGAGACGTGGACGATTTTCTGTTCTGTATAGAAATCGAAACCGTAATGTCCACCTTCGCGGCCGATTCCGGATGATTTTGAACCGCCGAACGGAGTGCGGAGGTCACGGACGTTTTGGGAGTTGACCCATAGCATGCCTGCCTCAACAGCATGCGCGACGCGGTGGCCTTTCTTGATGTCGTTTGTCCAGACGTAACCAGCCAGACCGTAGTTGATATCGTTCGCCAGCTTGATGGCCTCTTCTTCGTCTTTGAACGTCATGACCGCCATGACTGGCCCGAAGATCTCTTCCTGTGCCACTCGCATGCTATTATCTGCGTTCAGAAGTAGTGTTGGGGCTACGAAGTTCCCTTTGGAGAATTCTTCCGGAATTTCAGCGGAGAAGATTTCACAACCTTCTTCTTTTCCGATTTCCACGTAGCTCTTCACTTTATTCCAATGTCCTTTATCGATCAATGCACCGACTTCCGTTTCAGGGTCAAGCGGATCCCCGATCCGGATGTTTTTGACACGTTCTTTCAACGCATCGACGAACTCGTCTTTGATCGTTTCTTGTACGAAGAGACGGGAGTTTGCTGTGCAGCGCTCACCGTTGAAGGAGAAGATTCCCCAGACAACTGCATCGAGTGCGCGGTCAAAATCAGCGTCTTCAAACACGATGATCGGCGATTTTCCGCCGAGTTCCATCGAGCAGCTTTTCAAAGTATCCGCACTGTTTTTGATGATTGTCGAACCTGTTGTCGTTTCCCCTGTGAAGGAAATGAGCTGGACATCCTCATGGCGTACCAGTGCGTCACCCGCTGTTTCCCCATAACCGTGGACAACGTTAAAGACACCTTTTGGCAACTCTGCTTTGTGGATGATTTCCGCTAGCAGATTCGCCGTCAACGGGGACGATTCCGCTGGTTTCAGGATAACCGTGTTACCGGTTGCCAATGCCGGAGCCACTTTCCAAGTTTCCAGCATGAATGGAGCGTTCCATGGAGTGATTAAGCCTGCTACCCCAACCGGTTTATGAATGGTGTAGTTGATGAATTCTTCATCCACTTGGTACGCATCACCGACTAGACGGGTTTTCACCATCTGCGCGTAGAAACGGAAGTTTTCTGCAGAACGGCTGACCATCGCACGCGTTTGTGCAATTGGAAGCCCTGTGTCCAAAGACTCCAAATATGCGATTTCTGGAAGGTGTTCATCAATCAGATCCGCGATGCGGTAGATGCATGCGAGTCTTTCTTCCAGCTTCATTGTGCGCCATGGGCCATTGTCGAATGCCTCTCTAGCAGCTGCGACAGCTTTGTTGATATCTTCCGCGCGACCTTCTGCGACTTCGTTAATCTGTTCATTCGTGAACGGGTTGATATTTTTAATCGTTGCTCCGCTGACGCTTGGCACGAATTCATTGTTAATATAAAGAAGAATATCTTTCTGTTTCGTATGCGTCAACGCTTTTTGATCTTTTACGGACGTCATGCGTGTTCACCTATTTTCTCTTTAGATTTTAGGGAAACCGGCAGTGCTTGGCACTACCGGATGGACATTCGGATTACTTCGCTGCGACTTCTTTTGGCAGGATGTCCAGGCTGATCAATGTTTCACGGACTTCCTCTTGCAATTCAGCCGATGGCAAACCTAGTGGCATACGCAGTTTCGGCGTCGCTTTGCCCATCATTCCAAGCGCCGCTTTGACAGGTGCCGGGTTCGTATCTTTGAATAATACGTCATTCAATGGCATTAATTCGTAGTGAAGATCTTGTGCTTTCGCAATATCTCCCGCTTCCCAAGCATTGTATAGTTCAGCTACGCGCTTCGGCTCAACGTTTGCTGTCGCACTGATGAACCCAGCGCCGCCGATTGCAAGCATCGGGTAGCAAAGCAATTCGATTCCCGAGAACAGTAGGAAGTCACGGCCACAGTTCAATAGGACGCGGTTGACGTGTTCGAAGTCTTTATTCGATTCTTTTGCACCGATGATGTTCGGGCAAGCTTCGACAAGGCGCTTCATTGTGCTCACTTCCATGTTGACAGCGGAACGGCCTGGGATGTTATAGATGATGATTGGAATCTTTACGGAATCCGCAACCGTTTTGAAGTGCTGGAACAATGCTTCCTGGTTCGGTTTGTTATAGTAAGGGACGATCACCATTGCCGCGTCCGCACCGATTTCTTCCGCATATTTCGTCAGTTCCATCGTTTCATCGTGGTTTGTGGAGCCTGTGCCTGGCGTGAAGAATACACGTCCATCGATTGCATCCTTCGCGAGTTTCATGACTTGTTTACGCTCCGCAACCGTCATTGAGCTTGGCTCACCACTCGTTCCAGTAACGGAAATTCCATGGCTACCACTTTCAATTTGCCAATTAATAAGTTCCACAAATGTCTTTTCATCAATGGAGCCGTCTTCTTTGAATGGTGTGATAACTGGGCAGATCGACCCTCTGATTTTCTTTCTTGCTTCTTCGTATGCCACTGTAATCGTCTCCTCTTCTATGAATTAATTGCCTTATAGGCCGGTTGAAATAAATTTTGTTTCCAAGAATTCGCTTAGGCTGTCTGGACCGCCTTCTCGACCAAGGCCACTTTCCTTAACACCGCCGAATGGACCTTGGACGGATGTGATCAACGCATCGTTCACACCGACCATTCCATATTCCAGCGCTTCTGCGACGCGAATGGAACGGCTCAGATCATTTGTGTAAAAATAAGAAGCCAATCCATAAATGGAATCGTTCGCCCTCTCGATTACTTCTTCTTCCGTCTTGAATGTATAAACAGGTGCAAGCGGACCGAAAGTCTCTTCATACGTGATCAGCATGCTTTCGTCCACGTCAGAGAGGATTGTCGGGGCATAGAAGAAACCATTTTCATGTCCTTCCACTTTGCACTCTTCTCCTCCAGTAACGATGACAGCACCTTTTGCTACGGCATCTTGCACTTGGTTTTTCACTTTATCCAAGCTGCCTGCGTTGACAACCGGGCCGAACTCGGTGTTTTCCCGCAAGCCGTTTCCGATGACGAGTTGTTCCACTTTCGCCTTCATCTTCTCCAAGAACTGGTCTTTGATCGATTCCTGGACGTAGATGCGATTTGTGCAAATGCACGTCTGCCCGCTATTGCGGAACTTGCTCGCGACGGCACCTTCCACCGCTTTGTCCAGATCGGCATCTTCGAATACGATGAACGGGGCATGGCCTCCAAGTTCCATGGACACGCCTTTCACTTGTTCAGCCGCCTGCCTGAGCAGCAGTTTTCCGATTTCCGTCGATCCGGTAAATGTGATTTTCCGGATACGCTGATCTTGCATCACCGCGCTGCCAATTTTGGACGAATTCCCCGTTACCAGATTCAACACGCCTTTCGGCAAGCCAGCCGCTTCCGCAATTTTGAAAAACTCGACAGCACTGCCCGGTGTTTGACTATCCGGCTTGAATACAACCGTACAGCCTGCCGCCAAAGCAGGAGCGATCTTTCTGGTCACCATGGACAGCGGGAAGTTCCAAGGCGTGATGGCTGCAACCGGTCCGACCGGCTGACGGATAGTCTGGAGACGTTTTGATTTGATCGGTGAAGGGATAACGTCGCCGTATGTCCGTTTCGCTTCTTCTGCATTCCAAAGGACATATTCAGCCGCCGCACTCACTTCAGCGCGTGCCTCACGGATCGGTTTGCCCATTTCTTCCGAAATCGTCCGTGCCAGACGATCGGCGTTTTCAAGTAATAGATCATAAATGCGGACGAGGTATTTACTTCGCTTCGTTGCCGGAATTGCAGCCCACTCCTTGAATGCTGCATGTGCCGCGTCAATCGCTTTTTTGGCATCCCGATCATCCCCATACGATCCTTGACTAATCGTTTCTCCCGTAGCGGGGTTGACCACATTGTAATACTCGCCTGATTCCGGCTCAGTCCATGATCCATCTATATATAAATGATGTTTCTCCACTTTCGTCACTGTTTCCATTCCTCCATCACATCCTTTTACCGTTTGCTTCCGATGATTATTGTTGTTCCAGTTCTTTTAAATCGCGGTATTTCCCTTGGAAAAATAACAACGGATCTCTTTCCGTCAAGATGACGCCTGTCACATGACCGATGAAAATCGTATGATCGCCTGCCACATACTGGCTATGCAGTTCACAAGTGACGTTTGCCAAAGAATCCTCGATAATTGGAAGCCCTTGATGTGTTGTGAACGAAACTTCATATGGATTATCTTTCAACTGACCTGCAAATTGCATCGATTCCTTTTGCTGATCAGCAGACAGGATGTTTACTGCAAACTTCTTTGCCTTTTGAATATGTTCGAGCATCTTTGCATTTTCTCCGACACTGATCGCAACCAGCTTCGGATTCAGTGAAATCGACATGAACGCATTCGCAGTCATGCCATGGATACCCTCTTCATTTTCCGTTGTAATGACCGTTACACCTGTCGCGAAACTTCCCATGGCATTCCGGAATAAACGATCATCGATCTCTTTGTCTACTTGCTGCATGATGACAGCTCCCTTCTATTGTTGAGAAATTAGTAAATAAAATCCATTGGAGGTGTTAGAATCATAACTTCCCATTTATCATATACCAAATCATATATGATTTCAATTTGTATTTTCACAATTCCGTTACTTTTTAAATCTGATGTGTATATTATTTTGCTTATACGTGCCCGCCTCACTGAATTCATATAATTCCATTGAGAGTGCCAAGTAGCGCTTTGCCATCACTGGGGCAAAATGGTCTTTGATCACTTCGAATAAAGCGTCGCAGGCTTCTTTCTTTACATCTTCCGGTCGGCCGGCGCCGATTTTCAATGTCGCATGGACGAACGCATCGTCTTCTGCGCCATCTGCCACACGATAATCCTTCAATTCAATCGCTCTCGAACGCAGCCCGCCGATTGGGAACACCGAATCTCTGGCAATCATCACTTCATGGATTTTCTTCAGCAATTCAGGCATCTTCACTTCGTCTTTCAGGTTATCTGAATACTCCACTATAAAATGCGGCATTCCACTCTTCCTCCTTACCTGCCGGCAAATTCCTCATCGCCGACAATCGTATTGACGAGCCGCCCGACCCCTTCGACTTCCGTCACGACAACATCGCCGACCGCCGTATCAACCGAACCTTTCGGAGTGCCTGTCAAGATGATGTCATTCTCGCTCAATGTCATAAAGCTGCTCAAATACTCGATCAATGACGGAATGTCGAATATCATATCCGCTGTCGTCCCTTCTTGAACGAGCTCTCCGTTCAAATGAGTCGTCAATTTCAAATCCATCGGGTCTTTCACGTCCTCGGCGTCTACAAACCAAGGTCCCATCACTGTACATGTGTCCCTATTTTTAACCCGTAGATTCGGCCTGTAATAGTTCTCCAAATAATCGCGGATGGCGTAGTCATTTGCAACGCTATACCCTTTTACATAGTCATAGGCCTTTTCTTTTTTCACATTACGGGCTGTTTTTCCAATGATGACCGCCAATTCACATTCATAGTGCATATACGTCACATCGGCAGGACGCCGGGTAAATCCATTATGGCCGATGAAAGTGTTCGGCCCCTTGAGGAATACCAAAGGCTCTTCGGGTGCCGCGAACGCTAGCTCTGCTGCATGGTCCGCATAATTCAGACCAAGGGCGAAGACGGTACGAGGTTCGACTGGCGGGAGCCAAGTCACTTCGTTTTCTTCAACGAGCCGTCCGTCGTCCAGTTTCAAGCGACCTTCCCATTCGATCGCTTCATGTATAGAACCTCCAAAAGCTACACGGGCTTTTTTCATGTCAATACCTCCCATACATCCGATTCTGTACCTACCGTGTTTTCCAGGATTCCTACTCCTTCGATTTCAATCCGGACGGAATCTCCGACTTGAACCCGAGGTGCCTGCTCCGGTATGCCGACCAGCAGGACATCACCGGCGCTCAACGTCATGAATTCCGTAACATCCGCTAGCAACCTGGAAATGGGGCGGATCAGATTGGCTGTCGTATTTTCCTGGCGCTGCTCATCATTGATGAAGACCCGGATGCCCAACCGATCCGGATTCTCCACAGCATCCCGTTCGACGATCCATGGACCGACCGGACAAAAACCATCCCGCGATTTATGCTGGACCGCCGGACGATAGATGCTTGCATGCGGCACGCTGACATCATTTACAACCGTATAACCGGCAATGTACTCCAAAGCTTCCGCTTCGGCCACCTTCGTCGCTTGCTTTCCGATCACCAATCCGAGGCAAGCGCCCACTTCCAATTCGTTCATCCCTTCTGGCATCGGGATCACCCCGCCGCTCCGGTTATATGTATTGGCTGGTTTGATATAAAGGATCGGTGCAATCGGTGGCGCATTATAAGGTTTTTCATTCACCGCATCGCCCAATTGTTCCAAAGCACCTTTATAGTTTAGTGCGGTCCCGAAAATGGTACCCCTTACCGGAACATCCAATGGAATTTCACTGACCCCATGGACCTTCCCGGCTGATGAAACCGTATTTTCCTTTGTATTCACATCCACTTCGACCAGTTCATTTATGCCGAGCAGTTTGACTTTCGCCTTTTTCATCCATCTCACTCCTTGTGCAATCAAAATATACGAATCTTTCAAACTTCTCCTACCAACATAATCATATATCATTAAATATATGATTTCAAGAATTAGCTGTTCGACCTCATTAGATAAAATAAAAAACAATCCCCGTATCTGACGTGCACCCCGAAAGTTAGAGTCAAAATCTAACTTTCGGGGTGCACATCAATCATGGATTGTTTTTATAAATTTAACTCGCCTGCTGCTATTAGCGCTTTTAGGATGAAAGTCATTTCATAAGCTGTTTCTGGATCTCGGAGATTCTTACCAAGCAATGATTCCACTTTTTCAATCCGATAGCGGAGCCCACTCATGGATAGGGACAACTCCCGCATCGTCTTTTCCAAGTTCCCGCCGTTAAGCAGGAAGATGTACATCGTCTGGATCAGATCCGAATCTTTCCGGTCATCGTTTTCATAGATAGGCGATAGCAGCTGCCTCCCTTTTTGCTCTATGGCCTCTTTATGTAACGAGTTCATCAAGATCCCCATCACGCCAAGGTCATCGAACGACATGATGGCTTCTTTCCGGTCCCCTAGCTTCAAAGCCAGGACCGCCTCATCAAGACGGCCTTTCACATCTTCCAGCCGTCCGCCTTTCGTGCTGATGCCAATGCGGAGCAGATAATGTGGCACATTCGTTTGCAAATGATTCAGCAGCTTTTCGCAAAACGGAATGATCCCTTGATCTTCGTCAGCTAAATCTGACTGGACTAACAAGACGGCATAACCTTTTTGCTGCCCCACTAATAGACCCGGCTTCCGATTTTTAAATAAATGGAAGGTTTCCTCCATAATCCGTTCATTCAGGAATAGCTTCTCTCCCGAACCGGTCTGTTCCAACGCAATCATATAATACGGCTTTTGCAGATCGAGTTGGAAATGGCTCCCCCGTTTCCGGATATCCTCCATCGTGCTAAACTGGCCACTCAGCATTTGATCCAAAAAATGGCCTTTCACCCGCTCTTCCGCCTCGAAGCTCACTTTTTCATTCAATAGATAAAGCGAGCAGACCGTCACCGTACGTTCCAAGATCATTTGATCAATGTCCGAAGGAGCGTTGTCCCCTAGTTTATAAATAAAAGAGCAATAACCATAAATCTTTTTCTGCAGATAAATTGGAGCCATCAGCCGGATGAATCCATCCGTCTGAAATTGTATCGTCTGTTTCGGTTGAAAAGGCTGCACATCCTTGGCATATGCCTGGAACTCTTCCCCGATTTTCTGGAGTTCAACTTCTGAAATCCCGGCTGACGTAATCCGGTGGAAATGGATATCTTCTATTAGAATCGGCGTATCCGTAACGGCAACGATGACCTCCGCAATCGAATCCAAGTCCTTTCCGTCCATCAATTCTTCTGCTAGCCTCTTATGGATGAGGGCCACCTTCGCCAAATGATCCCGTTCTTCCCGGAGTTGCTCATATGTCTGTTCCAGTTCGTGGATGATCGCATTGTTTTCGTAATACTGCTGTTCTTCCTCCGCTTCCCCGCCCCATTGTTCCAGAGTCTGCCCGATGTAACGACAATCCGGATTGCCCATTCCCCTGCATGCCACTTCTTTGAAGATGATTGTTTGATTGCAAATCCTGGAATAGAAGCCGCTCGCATACCCGATGAGTGTATGGCAGACGGGTTCACCTTCGATTCCGAACAAGCGCAGCGATTCTTCCGCTTCATAGGAATGCGACCAGATACCGCTGACAGAAACCGATTCGACTCGCCCATCCTCTGACTTATTGAGGTTGAATTGAGTCGTTGTCGTATTCGTATAGCCTTTTTGCATATGTAAGCGTGGTCCTTGCTTCAGCGCCTCTTCAATCGAAGTCTGTGGACTATCGAGAACTTTCTGGGCATCCGCCGCCCCCAGATTCCATCCGTAGCGCAACAGGAACCCTTTCATCCGTTCTCTGCCCAAGTTTTCTATCAAATCTTTGCGAAGCGTCCCGAAAACGGCAGCGGAGGTGAGCAAAATGCGCTCACCTTCCAGTTGGATCACTCCGTTTTTTTCTTGTAGGATTGGCTGCCGATCCATCATCGTCGTGAATAGCCCCCTTCATTCTTTCATTTCTGGTGGGCGTTCACCCACGTATCGTTCGTCCAGCCGTTCAAATCATAATCACTCATCGCCTCATCCACGAAAGATTTATAGATGGCGGATTGGCCTGTCTGATCGGCGACTTTCAATGTCTCCAATCGGATATTCTCATGATTGCCGGCATAATTGATTTCATATAATTCGTTCCTGCCGCCGAATTCGGTGCCGATTGCATCCCAGATCAGTTTCATCAGCTTCACCCGTTCTTCCGCGCTGACACCCGACCCTTTATAGTATTGGTCTAAGAATGGACGCAGCTCCGGGTTGGCAAAATCTTTGGCACTTGACGGCAATTGGATCAGGCCGCCAGCGACGACTGTTTCAAAGATCTCCTTTACTTGCGGCCACACAGTCGGAGCTAGGACCCGATATGCCGTCGCATATTGGCTGTTCGGCAGGCAGACACCATTCACCCCTTGTTCAGGTTTCGAAGCCATCGCTGTCGAAATGGCCCAGAACGTATTGCGCCATGCAATTAGTTGTCCAATATTCGCCTGGACACCACGGAATCCTTTTGTTCCTGACATTTCCGTCGCTTTCATCAACAGTCCTGCCATGAAGTCCAGTTTCACCGCGAAGCGGGTGCACCCATGCAGCGTATAGCGATTCATCCAGCCCGTCTTTCCCCGGAAACCATTGGCAATTTCGACATTGCGGTACGCAAACACATTCTCCCAAGGGACAAAGACATTATCAAGGACAATGACCGCATCATTTTCATCAAACCGGCTGGACAATGGGTAGTCAAATGGCGTCCCCGTTACGGCCGCCATGAATTCATAGGACTGTCGGCTAATGATTTTCAGGCCTGGTGCATTCATTTCCACAAAGAAAATTAGCGCATGGTCGAGATCGTCGTCCACGAGATCGACCGGTGAGTAATTGGCCACGAAATTGTAGTTCGTAATCGCTGCGGAAGTTCCGACCATTTTGGCACCGCTTACAATGATGCCATCATCCCTTTCTTTTACAACACGGACAAACACGTCTTTATTTTCATGGAGCGGCTTCGACCGGTCCATTTGCGGATTGATGATCGTATGGTTACAAAACGGCACTTCCGTCATCGTTTTTTCATACCATCTGCGGGCATTGTCCTCGAATCCTTTATAAAATTCCGCGTATGGTCCGAGATGACCGGTAAACGCCGCTTTGTAATCAGGCGTTCTTCCCATGAACCCGTAACTGAGCTTCGACCATTCCGCAATGGCATCCCGGGCTTCCAACAACTCCGCCGCACTTTCGGATGCTTTAAAGAACTTTTGCGTACGGATCCCTTCCTTTGTCGTTGTTGTCAAAATCTTGGACGAGTCTTTGTCATGCAGCGCATCATAGAGGCGCGCCATCGACCGGACCGAATTTTGATAAGCCGGATGCGTTGTCACATCATCGATCTCTTCCCCGTTCAAAAAGATTTTCCGTCCGTCACGCAAGCTTTCCATATAATCTTTCCCATCCATCATCCGCTTACCGCTCTTCGCGTTCGCCATCGTAGTCATATGATCCGCCCCTTTAACTTATCATTATTTTCTATCAACTTACAATCTATAATAAAGATTTCTGTAACTGCTGTATACGATAATACTTGTTGGAGATGAATAAAATTTAAGACAAATATTGTTGAATAGGACGAGGATTTGCTAACAAACAAAAAAGACTTTCAGAAACTGCATTTGCAGCTTCCAAAAGTCTTATGTACTATCCTTTCATGAAATCTGGAAGGATTGTGACGATTTGTGGGAAAATCACAATCAGCACTAAACAAAGAATCATTGCAAATAACATAGGAATGACCCCACGGAAAATCTTTTCAATCGGAATATCTTTTGCGACACCACTAATGATATAGACACTTAATCCAAGTGGCGGTGTTACCAATCCGATATTCATCACCAGCACCATGACGATCCCGAACCATACGCCATTGAATCCTAATTCAATGATTAATGGATATACGACAGGTAATGTCAATACGAATATCGCCAAACCTTCCAAGAACATACCTAAAATGAAGTAAACGACTAAAATGAAGAACATGATTAGCATCGGGGATACATCCAGTTCACTCACATATTGTGTAATGGCGACTGGAATGCGACTTAACGCGAGGAACTTACTAAAGATATCCGCCCCGATTAAAATGAAAAACATCATGGCCGTTAATCTGGTCGTTTCATTTAGAGATGTTTTAAAATCAGCCCAGCTCAGCCTCCTCGTGGCGACCGCCAATAGGAAAGCACCAAACGCGCCGATTCCACCTGCTTCGGTCGGAGTGAAGAAACCGAAATAGATTCCTCCGATACTGAGCAGGAAAAGGGCAGCAAAAGGCCAGACACTGTTCAGCGATTTCACCTTCACCATGAATGGCTTTTTCGGGGTGACGGGTGCAAGTTCCGGTTTTCTGACGACGATAAAATAAATCACTATCATAAAGAGGAGCATTTGGAGGATCCCAGGGATAATTCCCGCTATCAATAACTTACCAATTGGCTCCATCGTCAGAACACCGTAAAGCACTAAGATGACACTAGGCGGAATTAGAATCCCTAATGTCCCACCCGCGGCCACAGCAGAAGTGGATAATCCTTCATCGTACTTGTATTTCTTCATTTCAGGCAAAGCAATCCGCGCCATTGTCGCAGTCGTCGCATTAACCGATCCGGAAATCGATGCGAAAAGCGCACTCGTACCGATCGTCGTAATGGCAAGACCGCCCCTGATATGTCCAATCCACGAATCGACTGCCGTATACAAATCATTTCCGAATCCACTATACGATAGGAACATCCCCATCAAAATGAAAAGCGGAATAACACTCAACGAATAGGAGCTCGCCGTACTGAACGGGGTACTCCCCAATTGAACAAGCGCGGTCTCCCAGTTTCGGATGAACCCGATTCCGATCGTCCCGACGATGACTAAAGACACACTCACCGGAACCTTTAACGCGAACAGGACGAGTAACGCAATAACCCCAAGCATTCCAATCATTTCTGCACTCATGATTTCTTCACCGCCGATGCAAAATATTTAATTGCACTAGCTAATGCGACGAGTGCAAAGACACAAAGGCCAAATGTGGCAATATAGAAAAACGGATAGACGGGCCAACCTAAATCACTTGTCGTCATTTTCCTTTCCATGATCCGGCCCGCATTCGCAAACATTTGATTGCTCATAAAGAGCAGCGTTGCAAAAATAACGAGCTCAATAATTCCATCCAATATTTTTTTTGCTTTTTCAGGTAATTTTGCAACCGCAAAGTCAATGCTAATATGCTCTTTATGCCGATGCGTCATCGCTAAAGCAAAAAACACAAGTAACGCGGAACTCAACTCGGTCATTTCAAAAGTCCCGACCAATGGTTTATTGAAGAAATTACGGCCGATCACATCAAAACTGATGATTAACATCATAAAGATCAAAAGAACATTCGAAAGAAATAATTGCAAGCTTGATAACTTATGTAAAAAGTTATCAAGCTTTTTTAATGTTTGCGCCACAAGCTTCCACCCCTTATTGTGCGCTCAACTCGACTGCACGATCATAAACCGCTTGTCCAGGTAGACCTTTGTCTTCTACCTTCTTAATCCATTTTTCCACTGTCGGATTAATTAGTTTACTCCATTCAGCCAACTCTTCATCGTTCAATTCGTAGATTTCGACGCCTTTTTCCTTCGCCTTCTCAATTGCACGTTGTCCTACATCATCAAAGTTGGCGCCGGCTTTCTTCGCCATTTTTTCTCCGATCAATTCTTTAATGGCAGCTTGGTTTTCTTCGCCAAGCGAGTTCCAGCTATTTTCATTCATGGTCACAAAGAATGTCGTCATATAGAAGTTCCCGACTGTCGCATAGTCGATGACGTCTACAAGGCTAAAACCTTGAATCGCTTCCCAAGGTGCAATCGTTCCGTCCACCACACCTTTTTCAAGTGCTTCATATGTTTCACTCATCGGCATGGATACCGGTGTAGCCCCAAGAGCAGTCAACCACTCATTCGTTTCGGCAGACGGGGACCGAATGCGCATTCCTTTCAGGTCTTCATAGCTTTTAACCGGTTTTCCGACCGTAAAGATTTGGCCCGGATCGGAAGTGGAGAGCCAAAGTGGAACCGTTCCTGCGTACTCCGCTTCAAATTCCGGGAATTCTTCATAGAGCTTCCACAGCATCTCGGAACCTTGCTCCCCTTTTTTACTGAGAAACGGAAGTTCCATGACAGAAGTCATCGGGAATTGGTTCGGCGTGTAACTGTGAACGCTTAGACCAATGTCGACAGCTCCCGTTGCGGCAGCATCAAACTGGCCATCTGGCGCAGCTAAGGACGATCCCGGATACGTAGTGATTTTCACTTTTCCGCCCGTCGCTTCTTCTACTTCCTTCACAAACTCTTGGACGACAACCGTTTCCATCTCATGGCTTGGCGGGAAAAAGTGTGAAAAGTCAAGCTCCACTTCTTTCCCTGAAGCCGCTTCGCTTCCTGCATTCGACCCTTCGCTGGACCCGGATACCGGAACTTGTTCAGAGACCTTGCCACCGCCGCATGCGGCCAAAAGGAGGCTCATCATCAGAAGGAATACGAATGAAGCTTGGTACTTTCTGTTTCTGATTGTACACATCAAATTACTCACTCCCAGTAAAGTTTAATAAACCTCATGCTCATAGACTCTGAAACATGCCTCATTCAATTGACAACGTTTACAAGACGGATGTTTCTCACATCGTATTGAATGGGGTTTATTTGAAATCATCATATATCATTTAATATATGTTATCAAGGTCTTTTTAGAAATATTCTTATAGTTTGAAATATCCTTGAACACCTCCCAACCTTGTTGCATCGTCGACCTATCTATATGTAAAATGAAAATACTTGTAATCCGTCACCCCGCTTTTATATAGGGGCTTCTTTATATATTGAAATCATATATAAATTCATATATCATATTGAATATGAAAACTAAAATGAATAAACGGCAATACGCCTATAAAGTGATTCGTACCCGAATCGTTGATGGAACATATGCCCCTGGCCAAAGAATCATTATTGACCAAATTGCAAAGGAGGTCGGCTCAAGCCATATTCCGGTCCGCGAAGCAATCCATCAGTTGGAATCGGAGCAGCTGATTCAATATGAGCCGAATATAGGAGCGGTGGTCCGAGGAATTGACAATGATTTGTATATGGAGACGCTTGAGGTGCTTGCCTTATTGGAAGGCTATGCGACATCATTAAGCGCCCCTCATATCCCCTCGGAAGCCATAGGGAAATTGGACAGTCTTAATGACGAAATGAAGAAGATGTTGGAGAATTATGAGTTAGAGCAACTTGGTCAGTTAAATCGGGAATTCCATTTTACAATTTACTCGTTTTGCCCAAACAAGTTAGTAATCAAAAATATTCAGGAGGCTTGGGATCGTTTGGATATTGTCCGCCAAACCGGGTTTACGTTCTTGCCCAACCGGACACCTCAATCGATTGAGGAACACAAGAAATTGATTGACCTAATCAAAGTGCAGGCGAGCGGGGATGTCATTGAGGAATTCGCTCGAGAGCACAAGATGAACACATTGGAAGCATTCAAAAAACGTGAAAAACACTGACCTTTTCGGGTCAGTGTTTTTCACGTTTTTTGGTGCCTGGCATGGCGATCGGTATTTGAATTTCCATTAAAAATTCATCTTCATTATGAGAGATGAATTGATCGACGATGGTACGGATGATGAAATCGCCCATTGGCTCCAGTTCGTTTTCCATTATATATCGATGGAGAAGCGCCACATATTCTGGCGCAGTCTCATGGACTCCCCGGAAATAGACGCAGGCGTAAGCCCCTTTTGGCAAGGTCGTGACGAGATCTCCGTCTTGGACAACTTTCCATTTTTCAACTTCTTCCAATAATAAAAAGATGGAATCGTATTCGTAAAAGCAGTTCCGCTCGAAGCGATGGACCGAAAGAGTGAGACCGACCTTCCCGATAAAAATCGAAGCAAAGTCATGAAATTGACGGTTTAATTTCCGTAGGGAGAGTTCTAGATCATAGAGTGATTGGATAGACTCCCGCAACTGGATAATGGTCCGCTCCTCAATTTCTTTAATAAAAGGGATGCCGATCTGTTCGATTTTCTTAAGCGATTCAAGCTCCTCGATACGGATCTCCAGTTTCTTTTTAGCAATCTCCAGTTCTTGCATCTTTTCTTCAATTGTCTGTTTATGAGTATGCAGCGTACCTATGAAATCGTCCATATCTCGATTGGAGGTCTGTTTTTTGATTTCCTTTAACGGCACCCCCAAGGCTTTTAAGTAATTGATAATATCCAAGAGTTTAAATTGTTCCACCGAATAATAGCGGTATCCGGTTTCGGGATCCACCTCATTCGGTTTGAATAAATCAATTTCGTCATAATAGCGTAAAGTCTTAATAGATGTATTATGTAATTTAGACATCTGGCCAATCGAAAATTTGTTTTTCAACCCATAGCCCCCTTTCCATTCGTTTTCTTCATCTTATCAGAAGTAGAGGTACTCCTGCTCAAGCGATTAAAACTTCGGGGGATCGTTCACAATTCCATTCAAGCGATCATAACTGCTGCCCCCGCACCCCCCGCCCATCAAAAAAGCGCGTCAAAGAAAATTCTTTGACACGCCTTCAAACTATTTAAGCTTCCACAGTTTTCTTGAATGGGATAATCGGTAAAAGTTCGCCTGTCAGGATGTCTTCGACAGGGACCGCTTCTTCCACCCACGTCTTCGGAGGCATTGCGCCCCAGAACGTGGCCCGCTGCGGATCTTCCAGGTTCCATTTGATCGGCTCCCAGTCCGGATCGTTGGTGAAATAGTCTCCTGTATACAATTCCATCCGGTTGCCATCCGGATCCCGGACGTATACGAAAAAGGCATTGGACGTACCATGTCTGCCCGGCGACCGTTCAATATTTGCATAGTAGCCAAGAGCCGCCAGATGATCGCACGCATCCAAAATGGATTTTGCATCGTCCATCCAAAAGCCGGTATGGTGAAAACGAGGACCGGTTTCGCTGATAAGCGCCAAATCGTGGACACTTGGCTTACGGTGCATCCAAGCAGCCCAGATTTTTTCGTCGTCGCCATGCCCTTTCACCGTATACTCCGACGTACGGAAACCGAGATGTTCGCTATACCACGCATACAGATCGTCGATATTGGTAATCAGACAATTGGCATGGTCAATTCTTTTAATCTTCACATTTCCTTGTAGATGATACTTCTGAAGCATCCGTTCCGCCTTATCCATTTCAAAGAAGAATTCAACCGGAATGCCGCCCGGATCTTGGATACGAAGTGCGCGACCTTGACCTTTCTCCTCCCCTGGCTGTAGCCAACGCTTTTTCACTCCAAGGTCAGTAAACAATTTATCCAACTCATCCAAATCACTGTCAGCGCTTACACGATACGCGATATGCTTGAGGCTGGCTTGCTTACCTTTCGTCAAGATCAATGTATGATGATTGGCATCTTCCAGCGCCCGAAGGTAAATATGATTGTCGTCGGATTCTGTTTCAATAAACCCAAGGCCATCGCAATAAAAATGTCGTGCTTTTTCTAAATCTGTCACCGTTACTTCCGCATGATGCAACCGGACAATATCAAAGTTTTTCTTTGTCATCAATACTCCTCCTCCGATATGGTTATTTCCATTATAAACTCTCCCCTAACTGGAGACGCAAATGTTATCTGAAATTTTAATCACTTGGCAGGAATCACCATCCATTGCATCGTATTGACTAAGTCATTTGCGGTTGTTGGAAGGTTTCGAGAAATCGACTCGCCGCCTTGGATAAATAACGGTCCTTCAACCAAATGATTGTGCCTTCCGTTTGAATGAAGCAATCTTCGATCTGGGTGATCTGGAGGTCATCATATAGAAGGAATTCGACAATTGATTGTGGCAGCATGGCATAACCGATCCCTTCCCTTGCCAAAGAAAGTAGCATGCCCGCATCCGGACATTCACAGACGACGGTAGGCTCAAAGCCGTGCTTTGCGCATTCATCCAAAATGAGCTCATACTGGCCCCTTCCCTTGACCCGATGTAGCAAAAGGAGAGGCAATTCGGCAACTTCCTTCATAGAAATAGTCTTTTTTTGACTCCATTTTTTCGGCGCCACCAGGACATACGGCTCCGCAGGCAAGTCGATGGATGAGAAATCATCCATTTCCACGGGCAGCCGGACGATTCCCAGTTCAATCTCCCGATTCCGCAAATATTCGGTCATCCGGAACGTGTCTCCTTCTTTTATCCGGAATGTGACTTCCGGATAATGCTCCCGGAAATAACGAAGCCTGCCGGGTACATAGGAAAAACAGGACTTGACCGTACCGATAGAGAGCACGCCCTTCATCCCTTTTGCCACTTCCTCCACTTCCATGAAAGCCTCTTCATATTGGTTCAGCAAATGTTTCGACTTTTCATATAGCACTTTTCCGGGCTCTGTCAGTTCCAGTTTCCGGCCAATGCGTTCAAATAGCAGGACCCCTAATTCTTCCTCTAATAATTTGAGCTGCTGGCTTAACGGCGGTTGGGCCATATGAAGTTTCTGGGCTGCCTTGGTGATCTGTTCTTCCTCTACGATTGTCACAAAATAGCCCAAGCGTTTCAGATTCAAATGGTTTCCTCCTTTCCCTGAATATATCAATTGAATATAGTAAACAAACAATATATATATTTATCATATATGATAGCACGTGTTATATTATCAGTACAACCTAAATAATGTGAAAGGTTCATTAATTCTGATTTGGGAATGAATGCGTTTACAATTTGAATAAAAGATTGGGAGGAGTTTTACAAATGGGCGCTAAAACAGGACAGCAGTATATCGATGGAGTCGACAAGGCACAGGCCAATGTGTGGATTGATGGAGAGCAGGTGAAAGGGAAAATATCAGAACATCCTGCGTTTAAAGGAGTCATGAAATCGCAAGGGGAATTGTATGACTTACAACATGACCCGGACAAAAAGGATTATATGACGTACAAATCACCGACGACTGGAAATCAGGTAGGTACTTCCTTCCTTCAACCAAGAACGAAAGAGGATTTGGAAAAGCGTCGGATGATGATCCAGACATGGGCCCGCCATAATAACGGGATGATGGGACGTTCCCCTGATTATATTAATGCAGGCATGATGGCATATGGTTCCGCTTCTGAAATGTTCGGGAAACAAGATCCGTTCTATCAGAAAAACATGCAGGACTACTATGAGTATTGCCGAGAAAACGATTTGTCGTTGACGCATACATTAATTCAGCCACAAGTGAACCGTGCGGTGAATTCCGCTCAATTGCCGGATCCTTATATTGCGGCGCGCATCGTTGAGAAAACATCGGAAGGTGTCGTCATCCGGGGAGCCCGCCTTCTTGCAACGCAAGGTGGAATCACCGATGAAATCATGGTGTTCCCTTCCACTTTGCTGAAACAATCGGAAGAGGAAAATCCGTATGCGTATGCCTTCTCCATCCCGAATAATACACCGGGGCTGAAGTTCATTTGCCGTGAAACGTTCGACTATGGAAAGTCTAATTTCGATCATCCGCTTGGCTCCCGTTTCGAAGAGATGGATTCGATTGTCGTCTTTGATGATGTCGTCGTCCCATGGAACCGCGTTTTCGCATTAGGAGATGTCCAAGTATGTAATGAGGCGTACAATGAAAGTAATGCAGTTGTCCATATGACACACCAAGTCGTTTCGAAAAACGTGGCGAAGACGGAATTCATCCTTGGTCTCCTTCAATTGATGGTGGAGACAATCAACATCGGTCAATTCCAGCACATCCACGAAAAGATGTCTGAAGTCATCATTGCATTGGAAACAATGAAAGCATTTGTAACTGCATCTGAAGCGAATGCTAAAGAGGACCGTTGGGGTATTATGACACCAGAGTTCGCGCCGCTCAATGCTGCACGTAACTACTATCCGAAAATCTACCCACGCTTCAGCGAAATTATGCAGTTGATGGGTGCAAGTGGTCTGATGGCAATTCCTAACGAGAAAGACTTCGCTTCGGAGCTCCGCCCTGACTTGGATAAATACCTACAGTCCGCAACCGGCTCTGCTTATGACCGCGTGAAATTGTATCGCTTGGCATGGGATGTCTGTATGAGCGCATTCGGTACAAGACAAACTCTATACGAGCGCTTCTTCTTCGGCGATCCGGTCCGTATGGCTGGGGCTCTTTACAATGGCTATGATAAACAACCTTACGTCGACCATGTCAAAGAATTTTTACAGCGTTCCGAACAAGGTTCCCTATCAGGCATCGGCTCCAAATGATGAACTTCTAAGAAAAGAGGCTATCCACGCGGATAGCCTCTTTCCTATTACTTAATTGCCGTATAGTTCACTTTCCAGATCCCCCATGAGATCCCACATCCACTCTTGGGCTTCAGGGGCCAATGAATTCTCCCCATATTCGACCATTTCTTCCACACTCATATCTTTCAACATAATCAAGTTGTCCGATTCATTTGGCATATCGACTTTCTTGACGACTTTGCTCTTCTGTTTCATTTTCAAGTTATACATATCAGGATCCATCGATTTCTCACTGATGGTGAAATTGTGATCGGCACTCATCGAATCATTTTCATGCGTCGCACTTCCGCTCCAGATCATTTTCGGAGAAGTATAGCCGTCTGTGAACCCGAATGTACGCTTAAATGTACGTTTGGAACCGTCCAGTTCTTCTTCTCCTTTATACGTGATCTTCACGTCATCGACGGACAGCGTGATGGAGTCTTCTGCTTCATTGTCTTTCCATGTTAGATGGCCGTTGAATTTCAGTACATCTTCCTTACCAAAATCCGCGTCATCTACCACAATAGTATACTTCCATTGTTGTTCATCTTTTTCAAGAAGTTGCACACCCTCGATACGGAATGATTCCTCTTCTCCTTTTTCACCAATGGTCATATTAAAATCACGTTTGACGATTCGGTCGGACTGGTGCCAAATTGTGGAAGTGATGGTTCCAGGAGTATCCATCTCATTTAAATCTTCGATTGCTGTTTCCAGCCCTTCCTCATACCCCTCAATCAAGTCAACTAAATCACTGGTCGTCACATCGCCTGCAAAGGAGGACATGGCAACCTGGTCTTTTATCATTTCTTTTAGCTTCTCGTCTTTCTGCATTTTCACTAAGACTTTTTCAAGCAACTCTTTGTATTGCGTTTCATTGATCTTCATCGTCAGTTTTGTTGCTTTGACCGATTGGCCAAACACATCGACTTCTTCCTTTTCACTTTCGAATGCATCTTCCGGCAATTCATTGAAAATGTATTTCAAGTATTCCTCTTTGACGTATGTCGTCAGTTCGTTGGTCGAGGAAAAATCAGTTTCGAACAATTGAGAAAGACCCAGCTCTTCATTTCCTTCATAGCTCTCATCAATTTCCCGCATGATTCTACCAAAATCATTGTCGTCAAAGCGGATCAAATCATCCGTGAACGGCAGGGCCAGCAATACCTTTTCGGGTGTTGCGAAGAATTTCCCCATGTCTACAGATGTGCTTCCCACCTCTGCATTCAGTGCGATTTCAGTTTCCTTATTGACCGGGTCGAACACATTCCGAATCGTCAATTTGGAACTGTTGACAAGTGATTGGATTTCTTCCATTTCATAATCCACATAGGGATCATTCCATTCAGCCGAAAGGTCCATTGCCGTTTCCGTCGGCTTCTTCTTTTGGATATCCATCCAGTTCATTTCATTTTTATAACGATCTTGGAAGATTTCTCCCATCTGTTTCAGTGAAGCCCCTTCAGCCATGAAATACTGCACTTTTGGTGATTTACTGAACATGAAAAAAGCGGAAGCACTTCCACCCACAATTATAAGAGCGGCTACAATAAGCGCTATAAATAATTTAGGCGACTTTTTCTTTATGTTCTGTTCCTCCATTTTGTCGTCCCCCTCTTTATATGTAATTGGATAACGCATCCAATATCCACTCGTCATTTTACTATAATAAGATAGAAAAATACGCAAATTCGATAGAAATGAGCCATAATTCACGAATCCGAAATTCCTTCTTTGTAACTAGGAAGGATTGTTCACGCATGAAAAACCTTCCACCCGAACGGATGGAAGGCGAATTTCCAATATTAGATTTTCACAGTCTGTTTTTTATTTATCATACTGTGCACTTCAGTTGGAAGACCCCATAGTTTGATGAAGCCGACCGCAGCCGATTGGTCGAACTCGTCATCCGCTGTGTACGTTGCAAGCTTTTCATCATACAGGGAGTTAGCTGACTTACGGCCTTCCACGATCGCGTGGCCTTTGAATAATTTGACACGTGCCGTACCGTTTACATACTGCTGTGTCTCTTTAATGAAAGCCTCCAATGCTTCACGCAATGGCGAAAACCATAAGCCATTGTAAATCAGCTCGCTAAGTTTATGTGAAATGATCGGTTTGAAATGACTGACTTCTTTTACAAGCGTCAAGTCTTCCAATTCCTTATGGGCTTTCAATAAAGTGATGGCGCCTGGGGCTTCATACACTTCACGCGATTTGATTCCGACTAGACGATTTTCGACGTGGTCGATTCTACCAACACCGTGCTTTCCTGCAACTTCGTTCAATTTCAAGATCAGTTCGCTCAATGGATATTCTATGCCATCCAAGCTGACGGGAACGCCTTTCTTAAATTCAATTTCAATCACTTCCGGTGTATCAGGTGTTTTTTCAATCGAATTCGTCAGTCCATACGCGTCTTCCGGCGGCGCAGCCCAAGGGTCTTCCAAAATACCACATTCATTGGCACGGCCCCAAAGATTTTGGTCTACGGAATAGGGACTATCGAGATCGATCGGAATGGGAATGTTTTTCTGTTTCGCATATTCAATCTCCTCTTCACGTGACCAGCTCCATTCACGGACCGGCGCCAACACTTCCAAAGAAGGATCCAATGCTTTGATAGCAACTTCGAAACGGACTTGGTCATTCCCTTTCCCCGTGCAACCGTGCGCTACCGCAGTCGCATTTTCTTGATGGGCCACTTCGACGAGCTTCTTTGAAATCAACGGACGGGAAAGTGCGGAAACGAGTGGATATTTATTCTCATAATAGGATTGGGCTTGTAGCGCAAGTAAGACGTATTCTTGCGCAAATTCTTCTTTTGCATCGATGACGTAGCTGCTCACCGCGCCGACTTGCAACGCCTTCTCTTTAATGAAATCTAGATCTTTTCCTTCACCAACGTCCAAGCAGCATGCTACTACTGCGTAGCCTTGATCAGTCAACCACTGTACGGCAACGGATGTATCGAGTCCACCTGAATATGCTAAAACGACTTTCTTTTTCGTCATGTGAAAAATCTCCCTTCAAACTACGGATGAATGTTTATGCAAGAAATAGTATTTTTATAATATCACATCTAAAATGAAACACAATAGTTTTCAATCATTTTTTTAAAAAAAATCATACGTATGATTTCAGTGGATAGTTGCATAGAATCGTAAGTATGACACATCATATATATATTAGTATCCAACCTAAAACCCCCTAGCTGGATCTCATAAATAATACAAAAAAAAAACGGCCAAACTACCGGAATAGTGTGCCCGCTTTCTCAATTATTTAGCCGATGCCGTGTGAGACCATCGCATTTGCAACTTTCAAGAATCCTGCAATATTTGCTCCCATAACCAAATCGCCAGGACGGCCATATCGGTCAGCAGCGTCCATGCAGCTTGTATAGATATTTTTCATGATTCCTTTCAATCTTTCATCGACTTCTTCCGTCGACCATGAAAGCCGCATACTGTTTTGGGACATTTCCATAGCGGAAACGGCTACGCCGCCTGCATTCGCCGCTTTTGCTGGAGCGAAGAGCACTCCATGTTCTTGGAATAAATGAATTGCTTCCAATGTACATGGCATATTCGCCCCTTCCCCGATCGCCTTGACCGAGTTGGCTACCAAAGTATGGGCAGCAATCTCATCCAACTCATTTTGCGTAGCACATGGCAACGCAATATCGCACGGAACGGACCAGATGCCTGAGCAGTCTTCATGATATTCTGCATGCGGATGGAATTTCGTATATTCCCAGATTCTTTTATTCTCAACTTCTTTCAATTGTTTCAGTGTTTCCAGGTTAATTCCGTCTTTGTCGTAGATGTAACCGCCGGAATCACTGCACGCAACCACTTTGGCCCCTAGTTGCATCGCTTTTTCAATCGCATAAGTGGAAACATTTCCAGATCCCGAGACAATGACTGTACTGCCTTTAAATGAAAGCCCTTTCTCTTTTAACATCTCTTCCACAAAATAGACTGTTCCATAACCAGTAGCTTCTTTTCGACCGAGGCTTCCACCATGTTCTGGATCTTTCCCCGTAAAGACTCCAGCTTCATATCCGCCTCTTAAACGATTATACATTCCAAACATATAACCAATTTCCCGTTTCCCGACCCCGATATCTCCAGCAGGAACATCTCGGTCAGGGCCGATATGGCGGCTCAGTTCAGTAGCAAAGCTTTGAGTGAAACGCATGATTTCGCGCTCCGACTTCCCTTTCGGATCGAAGTCCGATCCCCCTTTGCCTCCACCGATCGGTTGGCCAGTTAACGCGTTTTTGAAAATTTGTTCGAAAGCCAAAAATTTCATAATACTACTGTTAACTGATGGATGGAACCGAATTCCACCTTTGTATGGACCCAAGTCACTATTAAATTGAACCCGGTAACCTCTATTCACCCGCACCTTGCCCTGATCGTCTTCCCATGCAACTCGGAATGTAATTATCCGTTCAGGCTCTGTAATTCTCTCAAGAATACCATGCTCTATGAAATGGGGATGCTGGGAAAAGACGGGGCGCAGTGAATCAAAAATTTCTCTCGTGGCTTGCAAAAATTCTTTTTCATCCGGATTTCTTTTCTTAACTAACTCATATACTTCATGAACGTAATCGTTCGCTCTATTTTTATTTGATTGAACTACATCCATTCTAGTCATTCGCAATCATCCCTTTCTTGAAAATGATCAATTTCGCCTTGACGCAATTGCGTCCAGATACTTTCGAACTTGCCCGAAAAAATCTGTGACGTCCACCGAAGGTTTTAACAGCTGGCGATTCTTCCATGTTAACAAAGATTGTTTATTCACAATCTATTTTGTACATTTTTATATTATCGCTGAAAAATAGATTTGTTACAAGATTTTTTTTATTCTATATCTAATTAGTATACTGCATTGTGTCTAGTTTATGTAGATTATAAGAAAAAACAATTTACAGATGTCCGAATAGGGTGTATTATATAACTATTCAGACAATCCGTTTCTAAGTGGTACTGAAACGGTTTTGTGAATATGATTATCTTTGTGAAAGAGGGGAATTGAAATGAATATTAAAAGAGTTGCTCGCGCAATTGTCGGTGCAAATGTAATGCTGTTAATGACTTTTGCTTTTCTGCCAGCCTTGGTTTTTAACGCCGACATCGATTTCCTTCAATCCTTTATGAAGTATTTGAATAATGATTGATTTAAAAATTAAATGAACCGATGTGCGTCCTGCACACCGGTTCATTTTTTGTTTTTCCGCCATATGAATAGAAACGGTCAAGTAATCTTCCGAATGGTGAAATTATCCTGCAAAAGAAGCCAATTTTGCGGGAAGGCAAGACCTAGTTTCCAATACATTATACCGCGAAGCTGAAATTGCTTGATCAAATTGAATTTGGCCTGTATGCTGCGGGCGTCTTCAAACCATACTTCATGTTGCACGCCTTCCGCATCGATATAACGGAAAAAAGGCGCTTGGGCTACATAATCGTATTGGATGGCCGCATTTTGTTCTAAAGCCAACGCTATGGCCTGTTGTGGACTAATTGCCCGTGCAGGTGCGCCCCCCTGAGTCGGATACGGCGATGACCAATTATAACCATATAGATTTTGACCTAATAATATTTTGTTCCTTGGGATTTGACTGACAGCGTATTCGACAACCGCTTGGACGGGCTTAATCGGACTGACCGCTTGAGGTTCACTATACGTAAAACCCCACTCATAGGTCATAAGGGTGACAAAGTCCAGAATTTCTCCAAGTGTTTTATAATCATGCGCTCCATAGATCCCCGTTTTCACATCACTTGCTTTCGGCGCCAAGGCCGCGGAAATAGTTAAGTCAGCTGCATGAAAGCGATCCCTCGCTTTCCGGAGAAATGAATTATACAGCTCCCGGTCTTCCGGGTTCATTATTTCAAAATCAAAATGGATGTCCCGGTAGCCAACCCGATTCGCTTCTTGAATCAAGTTGTCGAACAATTGATTTTGCGCGGCTTCATCCGTAAAAATGGCATGCGCCAAGTCAGCACTGAATGCGAATTCCTCCAAATTGGTGACGACGAGCGCATTTGCCGCACCCGCATCGCGTACTATTTGCGGAATCGTATCGAGGGGAGGTGCTTTTAACGATCCGTCACGACGGACTTCATAACTGAACATGGCCATATAGGTCACCGATCCTGCCCGTCGTCTGACCTCTTCAATGAATGATGGACTGACAGGCGCCCGAGGCTCTACATATAGAAGGACCTCGGCATTTCCCTTAGGCCGGGGAGGTATATAAAGCCTTTGTCCAATCTGCAAAGGGACAGCTGGTGAAATGCCATTAATTCTAGCCAGCTCAGTAAAAGACAACCCATACAGCCTCGCAATCAAATACAGCGATTGCCCCGGCTGAACCCAATGATATTGACCCGTAATCGGAATGACCAGTGCTTGCCCTACAACAATGCGCGATGGATCAGGGATTTCATTCGCATTCGCAATATCTTGATACGTCACACCATAGGCTTGTGCAATGCCGTATAACGATTGGCCCGATTGAACAACATGAATTTGCATCAGATCATCTGCCTTTCATTGACATAAATATGCTCCTCATTAGTTTATTTTTGCAGACGACCAATTATGTCATCGGAATCGATTTTTCATGAATAGTTTTGACCTCCGTTGCCATACTATCCTCGATTTACAATAATAATTACGAGGAGGATATGTAGTGACGCAAAATCCATTTGGCCAAACCCATCAAAACATGCATACAGGATCTGTTCCACAACAAATGAATCATGGTGGTCATGAAGTGTTTGATGTTCACGAAGTTTTATCGGGAGCTGTCGCTTCACTAAATATGGCGATGCTGATGCGCTCCCATGTCAAAGATCCCGAATTGCTCGATATTTTAGACCGTCAATATCGATTTGCTTTGGACGAGTATAATATTACAGTCGAGTGTTTTAAAACCGGAAGTGATCCTTCCCACCCGACTCAGAGCTACAAGATGAGACAAGGTAATGACTTTGTGTATGGAATGAAACCCTCTCAACCTAAAAAACCAATTCAGAATGAATCCGAAATTTCAGACGAGATCATTTCCGGCTTTTTGCTAGACGCTGCCAAGACCGCTGCGTCAGCCAAAACAATGGCCGCTCTGGAAACGACCAACCCGGTCGTGCGTCGGGTTCTAGCCGATTCTGTTCCAAACTGTATTGAAATGGCTTATGAGCTTTCCATTTACCAAAACAAACACCACTACTATCAAGTGCCGCAACTGGCCCAGCAAGATATGCAGCAATTGCTGAACGCGTTCTCCACTACAGGTCAACCAGGCATGCCGAATAAGCCGATGCAATGAATTAAACAAAAAGAGGCTATCCAAATCGGATAGCCTCTTGCTAATTTACGAACGATGATCATGACAGTGGGACAACCTTGCCCTTACCCTTACTTCAAAATTGAATTCACGATGTGCATAGGCGAATTTTCGAAGAAGGATAAATAGTGCATTGGATGGTGTTTTGGAAAAAGACGCTTCCGTATCTCCAGATTGGTCATTCCTCGAGCCGCCAAGTGCAAAACCTCCTGCTGGATACCTGTCAAATAGTCCAACTTCTTTTCGATAGCATGGCGTCCATGTTGCAAAACTCCTGCATGGGAACAAATATACGTATCAAAATCGTAAGATAGAATCTTGTTCAATGATTGGATGATTCCTGGAATCGACTCAAAAGCAAAAGAACTCTTCGGTGAAGATTGGACATATAGGTCTCCCCCGAATAACCATCCTTTTTCCTTATTTAACAAAGCCACATGATCATCTGCATGGCCGGGCGTATGAATGATCTCCCATTCATAACGGGGTGTCTGATGAGCATCTCCTAGAGGCGACGCAAGGTACGGCTTCCGTTCTCCCCAAAACACTTTTCGATAAAAAGGGAGCTTCATCTTTTTTTCACAACCAGGTATTCCAGCTTCGTGTAAATAAATCGGAATTTTCTCATGCCGCTGAATCCAACTGGCCATTCCGGTATGATCCTCGTGATGATGAGTTAATATCACTTGTTCCATCTTCCATTGATCAAAAAGTGGAATGAGTTCAGTTCTCTTTTTAGAAGGACCCGTATCAATCAATAAACCATCGATAAAAAAGACCGATATGAATATTCGCTGGCTACCAAAAGACACGGTAAGTTGAGCTTGCTGCAGATCTTCGAATTTCTTCAGTTCCATTTCCCTATCCCCCAAATTACCTGGATTTCGCGATGATACCAGATGGAACCTTCGCTTCAAAACGCATCAATTCGCCTGTTCTAGGATGACTGATTACTAGGGCGGAGGCGTGCAGGCCAAGCCGTTTCAATGGATTATCCGTTGCTCCGTACTTCTTGTCTCCGGCAATCGGGTGGCCAATATCTTCCATATGGACCCGGATCTGGTTTTTCCGTCCCGTTTCCAACCGGACTTCCAGAAGCGTATACCGTCCATTGGAACGGATTTTTTTATAGTGCGTCACCGCATGCTGTCCTCCGTTATCCGTAGGACTGGAAAACATTTTAAGCGTTCTGCTTTCCTTCAGCCATGACGAAATCGTACCTTCTTTTTTCTCAACGTTCCCTTCCACGAGAGCTGCATACACCCGTTCCTTCGCTCGTTCATTCCACGCATCTTGCAAAATATGCTTCACCTTTTCACTTTTTGCAAACAGCAAAACCCCAGATGTCTCTTTATCCAACCGATGGACAATAAAAATGCGGTTTTTTGGATTCTCGCGCTGGACATACTCTGTCACTTGTCGGTATGCGGTCATTTCCCTTTCATTTCTCGTAGCGATCGTTAGGAGTCCCGCTTCTTTGTTAACCACGAGAAGATCGTCATCTTCGTATAGAATGGCAACGCCTTTCAATTCACTCTCACTTTTCGCGGTTTGGTTGCTAATGATTGCCACCAATTGCCCCGGTACTACCAAATGGTTGAATTGGGTCACCACCTTGCCGTCGACAGTCACCTGTCCGCGGGCTAACATTGATTTGACTGAGTTCCGGCTACTTTTCTTCATGCAGCCGAGCAAGAATGATAAAAGTTCCCCCTCCGCCTCCACTTTGTATTGCTGGGAACCCCTTTTTACCATTGCTGGATTTCTTCGCTTTCTTTGCATCGTCCGAATCCCTCACTCTCTTATATCATTATAACTTTCTACACCAATAAAACCCACTCCTACCTTCCCCTTACAACGCAAATTGTTTCCTTTCTTTGAATGCTGTATGATGGAATCAATTAACAAATTTATTTACCGAAGGAATTAAGAATTATCTCCAAAAAACATCGAAAGAGTGATAACGATGCGCGTTGCAATCTTCGACTTTGATGGGACCTTATATTCGTCCGAAACGTTTCAGCTGTTAATGAACCACCTCAAACACCACCCTATCCATAAGTCCAGGTATAAATCATTTTTCCGTTCCATCCTTCCACCGTACATAGGATACAAGATGAAACTCGTGCCCGAATCCAAGATGAGAGAACGTTCGATGCAAATCTATTTGGACTCCCTCAAGGCATTGTCCAAGCAGGAGCTGGAAGACTATTTTGCAGAACTGACCGATTCTGTCAAGCGTGGGTTTAACAAGGAAATCACACAAAGACTTCAGCAGCACATTCAAGACAATGTCCAAGTGATGCTTGTCTCGGGAGCCTATACGCCACTTTTGCAAGCCGTGACGCGGGATTTACATTTTGACGAAATCATCGGGACTGATATCGAGTTTACAAAAGATGAGCACATCGACTTCAGCACACCGCTCTTCCATGTGCAAGGCCCTCGAAAAACCGAGAAAATAAAAGCAGCGCTGCATGGAAAACCGATCGATTGGGAAAACAGTTTTGCCTATGGCGACAGCCTTTCGGATCTACCTGTCCTGGACCTCGTTGGAAACCCGGTAGCCGTCAATCCTGAAAGCCGCTTAAAAACAATAGCGGAACAACGGAATTGGGAAATCATCTAAAAAACGAAGCCCTTTCCGGCTTCGTTTTTTAACCTTACTACCTGGGCGGTGCTTCAGGACACCATCTTCAAACCGACGACGCCAACGACAATAAGCAAAAAGCTGATAATCCGGCCAGCACTTCTGGATTCTCCAAAAAATATCATGTTAACCAAAACAGCCCCGGCTGTTCCGATTCCGATCCATACTGCATAAGCGATACTCACTTGTAAATAATGGAACGCCAAATATAAAAAAGCAAAACCTCCACCGAATCCAGCCAAGTATAACAGTCCGCTACTCACCGTTTTTTTCTGACTATATTTTTTAAGTCCAATAACACCGACCAATTCACTACTAGCTGCAATCAATACATACAACCAACCCATTATAAAAATCCTTTCCTAACTTTCTTTTCTTCGACACGATCTGCCATATTCAATCCGATCACACCAATTACTAATATCGTAATGAAAAACAGTTTGCTGTTACTCAGTTCTTCACCAAAAAAGTAGACATCCATTAACGCTGTTCCCATCGTACCGATAGCCGCAAATACGGCATAAACAGTTCCTGTCGGCAAGTTCTCACAAGCTTTCGTCAAGTAATAAAAATCGATTAAAATGCAGCAAATAATTAATGTCCAATGCCACCATGCACTAGCTACATTGAATCCATAAATCCAAACGAGCTCAAAAAAGCTCGTCAATGCAACATATATCCATGACTTTTTCATAAAAATAACTCCTTTTCCCAATGACTGACTATCATTCATTAAGTTAAATAAATAACAAAGATAGCATTTAAAAATTTATTTTTCCGCCATGCCAAGAGCATTTCTTAAAAATTCATTGACTTCCGCTTTCTGAATTCGAGCCTGTTCTTCCTGATTCATGTCGTATAAATAGATCTGTTCGGCTGCAGATTCTATTAGACCAATAATAAGTTTAGCTGTCCGATCTGGCTGAATGGATAGACGGATCTCTTCTTTTTCCTTTCCTTCTTGTAAAAATTGGCTAAGCCATTGATAAAATGGGGCATAAACTGTCTCCCATTCTTTTAAATGTTCAGTGGATGCCAAACCCGAATATATCATGGCAAGCACTTCATGATAATCCTTTGTCACTAGAAAAATAGCATCTACAAGCTGCTCCATCCTCTCTTGGAAGGGGGCTCTGTCTTGCACAGTTTTATGAACGACCTCTAAAGTTTTTTCAACCATCACTTCGGCAATTGCTGGCATAAGTGCCAATTTTGATGGAAAATACAAATAAAACGTGCCTTGCGCAACTTGGGCTTTTTTAACAATGTCGGATATTTTCGTCTTCTCGATTCCATTTTCTTGAAAAACTGTTATTGCTGCTTGTATGATAGCTGTTCTTTTTCCCATGTAAAAACCCTCCTCAAAAGTGACTGAACGTCATTCATTATATGTGAAACATTTAACAAATTCAATAAGTTTGCCTCGATAGATAAATAATAAAAAAATTTTATAGCTGGTCGTAAGACCTCCTAATCGTTGTAATGACGGTATTGTAACCGGTTACTTTTTTTAAATATTTTGACATCGACGAATAATACGTCTTGTAATTTCCTATAATTCATGATAATAATTTATATTCATATACAAAAATCAACAGAATGGGGTTTGTTACATGACAGGACGATATGAGTCTTCGTTGGAAATGCATCAAATTCATAAGGGTAAAATGGAAACTGTCTCAAAAGTTCCGTTGGAAAATAAAACGGACTTAAGTTTAGCGTATTCTCCAGGTGTTGCAGAACCCTGCGTAGAAATCGCGAACGATCCCTCACTTGTATACGAATATACAATCAAAGGGAATTTGGTGGCAGTTGTAACGGATGGAACTGCTGTTTTAGGCCTTGGGGATATTGGACCGGAAGCTGCGCTGCCTGTCATGGAAGGGAAAGCACTGTTATTGAAACGGTATGCAAATATCGATTCATTCCCAATCTGTCTGGATACGAAGGATGTCGATGAGATTGTTCGTACAGTGAAGCTCATCAGTCCGACATTCGGTGCGATTAATCTGGAGGACATTTCGGCGCCGCGTTGTTTTGAAGTGGAAAGAAGATTGCGCGAAGAGCTGGATATCCCAGTTTTTCACGATGATCAACATGGGACGGCAATTGTTGTCGGCGCCGGATTATTGAACGCGCTGAAAGTCGTCAATAAAGAGATTGGTTCAGTACGAATCGTCGTAAATGGAGCTGGAGCAGCAGGTATTGCAATTATTAAACTGCTTCGCAATCTCGGCTTTGAGGACATCGTCATTTGCGATTCGAAAGGGATTATCTATAAGGGTCGGCCAAATGCTATGAATCCTGTCAAACATGAAATCGCAGAAATTACAAATCCTCAGCTCTTGACGGGCTCCCTGAAGGATGCCATGATGGGCGCTGACATATTTATCGGTGTTTCTGCAGCCAACATCTTGACAAAAGAAATGATTGAGTGCATGAATGTTGATCCGATTGTCTTTGCTCTAGCAAACCCACTTCCGGAAATCGACCCTGGTTTGGCAAAAGAATACGGCGTGCGGATCATTGCGACAGGAAGATCGGATTATCCGAACCAAGTGAACAATGTGCTGGCATTCCCAGGGATTTTCCGGGGAGCGCTTGATGTCCGCGCAACGGAAATTAACGAAAGTATGAAGTTGGCGGCGACCCACGCCATTGCGGACATCATTGATGATGCCGATTTGACGGATGACTATATCATCCCCGATCCTTTCGATGAGCGTGTAGTCAACCGAGTCGCGCAAGCCGTAGCACAAGCGGCGATGGATACGAATGTTTCCGTCAGCAAACAAATGCTGCTCAAGCAGGGCTAAAATCGAATGCTGCCACAGCTTGTAACGGGCTTGCCCAACTACATCCATGGCTGTTCAAACAAAAAAGTAGAGGATGGAATTATTGGAATTCCCCATCCTCTACTTTTTATTTGACTTCACCCTTCTCCCATATCCACATGGAGGGTACCGTCCGATTGGACCTCCGCATAAAAAACTTGGCTAATATGACCAATCCCTTGTTTAATTAACTCCTCTTTCAACCATTCCTCCGTCAAATTCAACTCCTCGAGATTTTCGGGAATCAATTTATAATCGGAAATGATTTCAGTTGGGATGAATTTCGGTGGCGGGGCTGGGGCTTTCACGTCTTTTTTAGTTGCGGGTTCTTGATCACTTTTTTTCATAACACTTAGTTGTCCATTCGTCTCTAAAATAGCATAGTGAACATCCTTGATGGAGAAGATGCTCTGTTCCCTCAGCATCATGCTCAGATCATTCAAGTGAAGTCGTGTTTTCTCCATGGACTTTTTCATAAGTTTCCCTTCTCTGATGATTATCGTTGGCTTATCATCCAAAAAGGCTCTTGCTTTTTTGGATTTAAACGCCAGATAATTGGTTAGTATCGTCAAGACGGCCCACCAGACCATTGCAACAAGACCATCCAAAAAAGGCATCTTTGATTCACCCGCAATGTCC
Organism: Sporosarcina sp. 179-K 3D1 HS; assembly: GCF_047228905.1. Classification (NCBI taxonomy): domain Bacteria; kingdom Bacillati; phylum Bacillota; class Bacilli; order Caryophanales; family Caryophanaceae; genus Sporosarcina; species Sporosarcina sp. 179-K 3D1 HS. The sequence goes on along the minus strand of NZ_JBFEGI010000002.1, from coordinate 186,027 downwards.
GCCGCAATAGATCCAATCGTAATACCCGTCACATAGTGGAAAAAAGTCAATTGGGAGATTTGCTTTTTCCCCATGAATCGTGCAAGAATCAGCAAAACGATAAACGTCATTGTTGTCCGGATGATCATTTCCCAAAAATCCAGTTTTAATATATCCTCCATTTTCACATGCACCTCCGCTATACTGGAAGTGTCACTCTAATGTGAAGAAGGTATACATACGGAGGAATGAATCATCCTATTCAGTATCTTCTCGTGTATCGCCATTTTTATATATCGTCAAGGAGCGCTCGCTTCCTCGGCCAAGCTGTCTGGCTGGCGAGGAAGAACCCGCTTCTATTTTTTCTGCAAGATAGTGGGTCCTTTCAAACAGGATGGACCGCAAATGATCTAACCTCCTCATGACTTTATCAATCAACCCTTCTTGGTTGTCCAAGCGATGCAGTACTTCCTTTTGTGAACTCTCATAATCAATTGCCTTTTCCGCTAACCGACGCTGTACTTCCACTTGCCTCTCCATTCGATTTGCCAATTCACCATTTAATTGTTCCAGCTTATCAAGTCGGTCTTTCAACTCCTCAGCCGCTTGCCAAATCGGAAACCATTGTGTTTCCATGGCCTTTTGGAATTCAGCCTGCATGCGAATATTCTCCATCGTCATTTTATTGAAGAAGCGGTTCATCTCTTCCACGATTTCTTCAGTTCGCTTGTCATGCTGTTTCCTGTTATTCGACTGCTCATCTATCATCTGATATTGAATGGCTTGTAGCCGTCTTTGCTGGCGAAGAACGTTTTCTAACACAGCACGATGCTGCAAAAATTTGGAGTGTTGTTCTTCTTTCCACTCTGTCAGGAAATCTCTCTTATATAAGTCCTGATTCTTCCCATCCAGGCTGGTTTCGTTTATATAAACTGACGGATGGCGATCAGCATTCATATATAATCCCATATAATCCTCCCTTCTTCCTTTCTATATTATGTATTATAAAAAAAATAGCTACAGGAAACCAAAACCTACCATCCAAATAAGTTTAATGGTATCTTGGAAAGAAGAGAGGATACGAGGAGTGGATTAAAGTGGAATCATTTACCAAGACGGAGAAGCAGCGAGAGCTTTTACATAAGATTAATGAATTAAAAGCCCGTTTTACAGGAAGAGAGCCTGAACTAGACAAACTGAATTCGTTTCCGTATGAGGACTTTAAAGATTTAAAAGATATTGATTACCATCGGTTGACGCTGCCAAAAAAGTATGGTGGCCAAGGCCTAGGTCTGTATGAATACATTTTAGCACAAGAAGCGATTTCTGAAGGTAGCGGCTCGACCGGCTTATCGATCGGTTGGCATAATGGAATCGTTCTGCAATATGTTGAAAACCGGCATTGGAATGAAGAGGCCGCCGATTGGCTTCTAAAGGAGATTGGAAAAGGGGCGCTCATCAATACGGCAGCCTCGGAAAACAATGCAGGAAGTCCATTGCGCGGTGCTTTGCCGACGACGACTGTCAAGTTATCGGGAGATGAATTAGTTGTCCATGGAGAGAAGACCTACACCTCGGTGGCACCTGTCCTCGATTATTTCCTTGTTACCGCAACCAATGAGAACGATCAAGTGGATCTGATCATTATTCCTCGCACCACGCCCGGCGTGTCCATCAAAGAGACGTGGGATATGCTGGCGATGCGCGGCACGGCGAGCCATAATCTTGTGTTGGACAATGTAAAAGTTCCCGTGACGAACGTCTTGCAGCAAAATTCTTTGAAAAAGCCGGAAAATAAAGGTTGGCTGCTCCATATTCCGGCTTGCTATATCGGGATTGCAACGGCTGCAAGATCGTATGCGTTGGAGTTTGCCACTTCCTATGTGCCGACTTCGTTGGGCAAACCTATTGCCGAAACTCCGAATATCAAGCAACTGATCGGGGACATGGAACTGGAGTTGACAACAGCTCGCCATCTTTTGTACGGAACGATCGAGCGCTATGAACATGCAGAAGACCGTTCCCGGTTCGATGAAGCCCTTGGCGTCACAAAAGTTGCTGTGACCAATGCGGCGATCCGAATAGTCGATAAAGCGATGCAAATCGTCGGCTCGCGCGCCCTCTCAGAGTCCAACCCGATGCACCGTTATTACTTGAACGTACTGGCAGGGCTTTACAATCCGCCGATGGAGGATATGGAGAAGACGAAACTGGCAGCCAAAGCCATTCAGCAGTTTGGTAACAAATAAAAAAGCAGGTGGAGGAAGTTGATTCGCTTCCATCCACCTGCATTATTTAATCACTAGACAACTTTTTCACTGTTTAATTCCACTCGTATGGAGTTTGTTGATAGACGTAATAATTCAGCCAATTGGAGAACAAGAGATGCGTATGGGAACGCCATGAATTCAAAGGGTTGGCGGTTACATCATCATTCGGAAAATAATTTTCAGGCATATCAATATCGATGCCTTTTTGTAAATCCCGTTCATACTCCTCGGCCAGTGTCGTAGCGTCGTATTCCAGATGACCCGTGATCATAATATGTTTTTCATCTTTGGAAATAATGATAAAAGCACCCGCATCCTCCGACTTAGACAGTAAAATCAAGCGTGGGTCGTTTTCAATGTCTGCCAACGCAACATCCGTATAGCGAGAATGCGGCGCTTTAAATTCATCATTGAAACCGCGCGCTAAATTGATCGTCGAATCGGTTAACGTATGGCTATAAATGCCGGAACACTTTTTAGGAAGAGCATACTTGTTAATACCGTAGTGATGGTACAAAGCGGCCTGGGCACCCCAGCAAATATGGAGCACCGACGTCACGTTCCCCTTCGACCAGTCCATGATCGTTTTTAATTCTTCCCAATAATTCACTTCTTCAAATTCCAAATGCTCGATTGGTGCACCTGTGATAATCATCCCGTCGAAGCGGCGATTTTTCACTTCTTCGAACGTTTGATAGAACGCGTCCAAGTGGAATTTGCTAGTATTTTTCGACTCATGGGTAGCCATTGTCATGAACGTGATATTCACTTGTAAAGGCGTATTTCCCAACAGTCTGAGCAATTGTAATTCCGTTTTCTCCTTCTCGGGCATCAAGTTTAGAATAATGATATTCAACGGACGGATATCTTGAGAGACGGCCCGTTCCTCATCCATGACGAAAATCTTTTCCTCTTTCAGTAGTGCACCTGCCGGCAAATGCTTCGGTATATTAATTGGCATAACCCATCTCTCCCTTTCCTCTGTCAATCGTTCAGTTAAAAATAAAAACCTCTTTTCCGTATGATAAGAAAAGAGGGTTTGTATTCGCTCTGTTCTTATCTCTCAAGAATTCATTCTTGATGGAAGTAGCACCTTTCTCACAGGGTAGAGGTTGCTGAAGTGTCATCGGGCCAGATCCCTCGACTTCTCTTGATAAGAATATTTGATTGTAATGTATAGGTTATAGTTAATTATACTATTAATTCCTACAATGTAAACGACAATTCTCACGCCCTGAAATCTTCTGGCTCACACTATTAATATTCTGTTCTAGGCCATTTTTTTATTTCTGGCGTTTTTTAAATTTTCAAGTACAATATAGATAAGTTATATAAAAAATAGAAGTAAAGGAGATTTCAACTATATGCGAAGTTTAGGTATTGTCAGGAAGGTAGACCAACTTGGAAGGATTGTTATTCCGAAAGAGTTGCGAAACACATTACAGCTAGGTACTGGGACTCCAATGGAGATTTTTGTGGATGAGGATATGATCCTCTTGCGCAAATACACAATCAGCGAAGCATGTGCCGTAACAGGTGAAGTGACACCGGAAAATAAGATGTATTCCAATGGCATGTACCTTAGTCCCAAAGGGGCCCAGATCCTTCTTGAAGAAATTGAACACAATCGATAACAAAGGAATTATTTTCTATTGATAATAATCCCTTGCTCATATATAATAAATACACAAGCTGCATTGTTCGTATACACATTAAGTTTTAACCTTTAAGCTGTAAAAGGGAGTTTTATATAAGAACAGGAATGGCATGCCCGGTTCCTTAGGCAATCGGGACAAACAGGAATGTTTTTGCGAACACCCACTTTGAGGAGTGGTGGTTTAAAACTTTCTATGATACCTATACGGCAAAGGCGGCTTCTATTACATATAAGCCAAGGAGCTACTCTACAGTGGAGGGTAGCTCCTTTTTAATTTATTTCTTTCACGGATCTGTCCGACAGTTTGGGAAATGATTTTATGAAAGGAGTCGCATGCCTTTGAAACGTCTTGTCATTACTGGTTATAAACAGCATGAATTGGGTATCTTTGATGAAAAACATCCCGGCATCCGATTTATCAAAAAAGCGATCGAGAAACGCCTGCTATCATTTCTCGATGAAGGGCTGGAATGGGTGCTCATTAGCGGGCAGCTTGGCGTCGAGACATGGGCAGCGGAAGTCGTGCTGGACTTGAAACGTGAATATCCCGCTTTACAGCTTGCCGTCATGCCCCCTTTCCTTGAACAGGAAAAGAATTGGAATGAATCGAAGCAGGAAGCGTATCATGCCATCGTAGCGCAAGCCGATTTTTATAAGCCGCTCACCAATAAACCGTATGAGGCCCCATGGCAATTCAGTGAAAAAGATAAGTTTTTTCTAAGGAATTCGGATGGGTTGTTGATTGTATACGATGAAGAAAATGAGGGGTCTCCGAAATTCGTAAAAAGGATGGCTGACCAGTTTGCGGAGAAAACCGATTATGAAGTGTTTTCGATTACAGCGGACGATTTGCAAGTTGTGGCGGAAGAGGAACAACTGCAGGACATGTACCAAGCTTCCGATTTTGACATCTCGTGAAGCTTGGCATTAGGAGATTCACTTTTTGGTGTCCTCTCTTTTTTTGTTGTCTTTCTTGGCCGCGTTATTTTGCCCGATCACTTGCAGATCATCTACGCTCCGGTCATAGCCGTACCCATATTCTTCCCGGTCTTTTTGGTTCTTATTATTTTTATTCGTCATCTTATCACCTCCGTCCTATTAGTCTGTTCGTTTCCCCTGCATTTATCCCGACAATTTGATTTGGTCGCTCTCGGTTACGGTTCACTTGCGCTCGACTAGCAGTTGCTTACACTTAGTTAATAGTTGCCTGCATTCGGGCCGCAATTGCTTGCGAACAATGCAAATCTCCCACAAAAAAAGCCGAGCTTCAAATCGCTCAGCTTTTATCCCGCCTTTTCAGGCAAGCTTGTATGAAACTATTAAAAATTTGTAGAGATGGGGCATCGCCCGCTGCGGCCAATCGCTCGGGATGCCATTGAACACCGAGAACAAATTGCTCTGCCCTGCCTTCAATTGCTTCCACTACTCCGTCATTGGCAAATGCGGAAATCCGAAGTGTTGCCGCCACCCTTTTCACGGCTTGATGGTGAAACGAATTCACTTGGATGCGACCACAATCAACCATTCCTTCCAGGAGGCTGCCCTTTTCAATTTTCACCGTATGGGATGGATGGGTCCTCGGCGCTTTTTGAGCATGCTGCAATACAGGTCGATCGATTTGGCATTCAATATCTTGGAATAGATCACCGCCGCAAGCGACGTTCAGCAACTGAATTCCACGACATATTCCCAAAACAGGCTTCTCCTGCGACACCATCTGTTGAACCAGGGCAATTTCCGTCCTATCTCTTACAGGAGAAACTTCCCCTAACCGTGGATGTGGTTCTTCCTCGTAGTACATCGGATTGATGTCTTTCCCACCTGTCAACAACAGTCCATCCAAAAGCTCGGCCATCTGTCCCACGTCTGCTTCTATGTCCGCTGGAATGATAATGGGAAGACCTCCCGCTTGCACAATGGCGGCCATATACTCAGGATCGATTTCGTGTTTCCCATCGGCATTCATATTCGATGTCAACCCAATAACCGGTTTCATCCCATACCTCCCTTGACCTTACTGAGCAAGGTCGTTGATAAAACCCTCAATCTCCTCTTGCGTCTTCCGGTTTTTGCTGACAAAACGTCCGGCCTCTTCCCCATTATGATAGGCTACAAAGCTAGGGATTCCAAAAATATCCATCTCTTGGCATAAGTCGATAAAATCGTCTCGATCCACATATACAAATGTATATTCCGGGAAATCCGCTTCAATTCCAGGCAATATTGGCTCAATCACTCTGCAATCTGGACACCAATCAGCGGAAAACATGAAAATCGTTTTTCCTTCATTTTTCAAAGTCTCGAATTGTTCAATATTCTCTAGTTTTTTCATTTTACCATCCCTCCGTTATTTATCTTTAAAGGTCCACATACACCATTTTCCGATATCGACAAAGCCGATTCGTTTATAAATCACTCCGGCATCTGGGTTATCATAAAACAGACAGAGCATTTTCCCTTCACTCAACAGTTCTTTACATAATACGGACATGCAGTAGGAGGCGAGCCCCTTTTTTTGGTGTTCCGGTAAGGTCCCCACTCCGACAATCATGGCCGATTGGCTGTTTTCGGCTGTGCTGGAGGCTGAGCTTATGATTTTTCCGCCCTCCTCAATATACCATGTTCGCCCGCTTCCATTACGCAAGGTTTCCCTGTTCCGCTCGACATTTAATGTACTGGTGGCGAATTCGGGAATACCTTGTAACTGTTCCACGATCCGCTCCGCATCTTCAGGAACTGCCCGTTTCACTTCAATCGAGTCCGGTACTTTTTGCAATTGATCAGCACGTTCACATTTTGCATAATGGAGTACCCGAGGTTCCGCCGGTTTTTCATTCAGATAAGGCTCGACTTGGCGAATGATGGCTTCAATTCCGGAAAGAAACTTGAAATCACGGTCCCGATTCATGATATCTGCTAACCCTTTCGCATCAAACTCATCCGGCGCGTAGACAATAAAGTTATCCGTGAACTTTAATAAAATGCCTCGCAACATTCCTGATTCTGTAAAATCACCCCATAATGTCTGAATGGGGTTATCGAAACCATACATTTCGATATCTCCGATGATGAATAGATTCTCAGCCGGTTTTTCGGATACAAAATCCATCGCAGCCTGCCGATCCGTTTCTGTCAACTTTCGTATCACCCGTCATCCCTCCTCTATCCTCCAATTTTACCGCAAAAAAATACGAAAAGAAACTTGCCCAGATCTTGGGATTGTCCTTTTCGTATTTCTTTACTTATTTGGTTAAGAAGAAGGGGCATCCTTATGGAGAGGTGGTGGGATGATCCAGCCTTTTTCTTTGTTCATGCGCAACAGCTTGCCTCCGAACATCGCTTTGTCCGCAAGGTATTTACCAAACATCATGGCGATGTCCTCACGTAGACATTGGCCCATCACTTGGCTGATGGAAACCATACCTTGCCCGACGTTGATCGAAATGGCCGCACTGATTTCCGGGTCCATGAATCGTGCGCCCGGCGGAATATCCTCAGCGTCCGCTTTCGGTCTTTCCGGAAGCGATGGGGGTGGAGTAATTCCATTTTCTTTCAAGACTTTTTCGAGTTCCTTATTTTCCGAGCGCATCGTCTTAACCGCTTCCTCCAACAGGTTAATCAAGTCACGGTCCCCTGCATGATTCATGAACGCCTCATAGCCACTGATTAGCCCGTTATTTGCACCGACGTATGCCCAAATCCCGATAACTTCTCCGTAATGCAACGGTTGCTCTTCTGGATTCCCACTTAAAATGCCCAATTTCAGCCATCCTCTTTTCATTTATTTTTTCCCTGATTAGTTCGGGTCACTCCTATTATGTGAAGTTGGCGTTTTTCCTATACAGATTTTCTCAATCATAATAACCGGTGATCAGGAGAAGCTATAGTACGTAGAAAAAGGAGGCTTTTCAAGTGCGTCACTGGCTTTTATTCCCCTTGTATCTTCTCATGCTTCTGCTTGTTTTCTTCAAGGTGGCTTCCGCAAATGAGGAACCTACGAAGGAGGAGATTGTACAGAACCGAATGCAGCTGTATTTGCATTTTGAAGACGAATCGATTCCTTGGTATTACTTAGCGGCAATCGACCAATTCGAACGGAATATACAGCAAGTCCGGAAAGACATCCCGAAAAAAGATGGGGCGATCTCCATCACCTATTCCAGCGAATTCTGGGCAGGCGCCTTGAATCCCGAGCCCGACGATATGTCACCTCAGTCAATTGCTTATTTCGCCGGCAATGGAGCGGATGGCAATGGAGATGGCTTCGCCGATCCAAATGACGATGAAGATACCCTATTCACGATGGGTTCTTTCCTCAGCAAGTACGGACCTGCAGAAGAGGATTTTGAGTCGGCTTTATGGGATTATTACGAACGGGAAGAAACTGTCAACCAAGTGCTGACCATTGCCAAGCTTTTTAAGCATTTTGAAACGATTGACCTGGATGAACATGCGTTCCCCCTTCCCCGGCAGCATAATTATAGCTACCGAAGCACGTGGGGCGCGAAACGTGGATGGGGTGGCAGGCGTATCCATGAAGGTACCGACCTGTTTGCCGGTTACGGAGTTCCGGTCCGGGCCACTTCGTTCGGTATTGTTGAAGTCATGGGTTGGAATGAATACGGCGGCTGGCGCGTGGGTATCCGGGACCACCATAATACGTACCACTATTTTGCCCACCTCGCCTATTTCAATAAAGGCCTGAAGGAAGGGGATATCGTGGAACCTGGTACGATCATCGGCTATGTCGGCAATTCAGGTTACGGAAAAAAAGGGACATCCGGTAAGTTCCCGCCACATCTACATTATGGGATGTATAAATATAATGGACGGACCGAATGGGCTTTCGACCCCTTCCCTTCCTTACGGATATGGGAACGGTCCGGTTCATGAGGGAATGGCCCGTTTGTTGAAGAAAACATCTGCAAAATCAAAAAATTACTATTGACTTTTATCCCTGATTTGTTATATTTGTTAGTATTAATTCCAAATTCAATATTGTTTTAAACATTTTGACGGAGAAGCTTTGTGGACCGAAATCTTTAGAGAGCTAATGGCTGGTGTGAATTAGCGGTTTCTGCATAAAGTAGCACTCCTGAATCGATAGACCGAACAACATTATGATCAGTAGGTCTATACGACTCATGCACGTTACGCATGCTGGAAGGCTGTCAGTTTTCATTTTGACAGCGAATAAGGGTGGTACCGCGTAAGTAACAAGCTTTTCGCCCCTTACATTTGTAGGGGGAGGAAGGCTTTTTTATCTTTATTCAGCCGAAGACCCCCACCTCTACATTTGGGGGATAAATCTAGTTTTGTCCGGCGGATGTCACAGATTTTGAAAGGAGTTAATCGAGCAAGCTCGATTCAAAATCTGGACGCAATTACGCCGAGGCGTAATTGATTTTCATACGAAACGAAAGGGGAAAGAAAAGGTGTAATTATTCAGATGTCGGTAACAATTAAAACTGCATGTACATAGGAAACCTATATGAATGAAGGAGAGAAAACGGAAATGACTTATAATATTTTGATCAGTGATCCACTTAGTGAAGATGGTATTTATCCACTACGACAAGCGGAAGGATTCAACATTGTCATTGACACGACAAACACCCCCGAAGAACTTGCTGAAAAAATTAAGGATTTCGATGCTCTCTTAGTAAGAAGCCAGACACAAGTGACAAAAGAGATAATCGAAAAAGCAGAGCGCCTGAAAATTATCGGCCGTGCTGGTGTAGGTGTCGACAATATCGATTTGGATGCAGCGACAGAACATGGAATTATTGTCGTTAACGCACCGGATGGCAATACCAACTCTGCGGCTGAGCATACAGTTGCGATGCTCATGGCATTGGCCCGTAAAATCCCACAAGCCTTTAATTCATTGAAAAATCAAAAATGGGATCGGAAGTCATTCATCGGCGTTGAGTTGAAGAACAAAACATTAGGTGTCGTTGGGCTTGGACGAATTGGTGCGGAAGTAGCTGCCCGTGCGAAAGGTCAGCGAATGAACGTCATTGCTTACGATCCATTTTTGACAGAGGAAAAAGCGAAAAAATTAGGCGTTGAATTCGGTACGGTGGAAGATGTGTTGAAAGCGGCAGACTTTATTACAATCCACACGCCATTGTTGAAAGAAACTCGCCATATGATTAACAAAGAAGCGTTCGAAATAATGAAAGACGGTGTCCGCATCATCAACTGTGCACGTGGCGGAATCATCGATGAGGATGCCCTGTATGATGCGATTGTTGAGGGGAAAGTGGCAGGGGCAGCTCTTGACGTATTCGAAGAAGAGCCATTCGTTGACCACAAATTACTGACCCTTCCGGAAGTGATCGCGACTCCCCATTTGGGAGCAAGTACGATAGAAGCGCAAGAAAGTGTTGCAATCGATGTCAGCATCGACGTCGTCAACTTCTTCACAGGGGGAACAGTCAGAAATCCAGTTAACTTGCCTTCCGTCTCTAAAGAAGTGCTTGCTAAAATCGAGCCATTCTTCGACCTTGCAGAAAACTTGGGAATCTTCCTTTCCCGTATCCATAACTCGGTCATTGAGGAAATCAATATCCACTATTCCGGAGAACTTGCGAATTATGACGTACGGCCATTGACACGCAATACGGTGAAAGGCCTGTTAAAACGAAATCTCGGCAACCATGTGAACGATGTGAACGCTAAGTTATTGGCTGACCGTTTCGGTATCAAAGTGAATGAAACTAAAACAACTACGACCAAAGGTTTCCTGAACTTGGTCACCGTCGAAATCGTTACCCAACGTGGCACAAGAAGTGTTGCAGGTACATTGCTCAACGGACTCGGACCACGTATCGTGAAAATCGATGACTACGTCGTGGACTTCACACCGGCCGGGCACTTGCTGTTCATCAAACACCACGATCAACCGGGAGTAATCGGTCGTGTTGGTACAATGCTTGCCCAAGAAAATATCAATATTGCGACGATGCAGGTGGGCAGATCCTCTGCTGGCGGTGACGCGATCATGATGTTAACGGTAGACAACCATGTTGAATCCGATCAAGTAAAACGCATAAAAGAGCTTGATTACATCCATGATGTGAAAGCAGTCGATTTGTAATATAAGATAGAAAAACGCTGATTCCGATGAATCAGCGTTTTTCTACTTATTGAATGGCTTCCTTATGTGTTAATTCCTCTAAAATGTCGAAAAGCTTGTCCAGGTGATCGATTTCATATGTCGGAGTCACTTCATCACTTGGCGCTTTTTGCTCCCGGTTGATCCACACATTTCGCATGCCTACTCGGGATGACCCGAGAATATCGGTCATAAGATTATCTCCGATCATCAATGCTTCATCGGCCGACCCATCCACTATCTCCAAGACATGCTCAAAAATCGACGCGTCCGGCTTCCCTATTCCGAATGCTCCGGAAATGACAATATGATCGAAATAAGGCGCGATTTCTGGTGTAATTTCCAATTTTAGATGTTGTAAGCTCGGGGAACCGTTCGTCAAGAGCACCAAAGTATAGTGATCTTTTAAGCGATCCAGCACTTGAAATGTTTCTTCGTAAACAAATGGGTGCTTCTTTCTTTCTTCCGGGAACAACTCCGCCAACTCTTGGCCAAGTTGCGGATCATCAATTCCTAGTTTTTTTAATCCACCGGTCCAAGCATCGCGGCGATAACCAGGGACGATTTCTTTCATTTTCTGAAAGGATTCCCCTTCATCATCAAATGTACCCCATAATCCTTCAAATGGATTGATGCCGATCAGCTGGGTGTGTGCATACGTTTCATACGAAGCATATAGATTTCGCGCCTCTTCCCTCACTGCTTCTTCAAGTGCTTCAGGATTGACTTCTACCGCTTCTGCAGCTCGCTCGCATGTTTTACGGAATGCCGTGGCAACGCTATGTAGATCCCAAAGCAATGTATCGTCCAAATCAAAAATAATTGTTTTAATCATGGCTTCTCATCTCCTCCTTGCTCCATTATACATAATCAATTACACGTTGTCGGCACGGTTTCTCACTTTCTATATGAATCGTGATGACTACTACCGTGCTTTCAGGGTAAACTGTGGGAAGCGAATGTGGAATGGAGGAAAAGAATATGCCAAACCATTATTTTATTGGAATTAAAACACCCTCCTCAATCCGAGGCCAGGTGGATCAGTACCGGGAGAAATTCCGATTAGCCGACTATTATAAAGTGATCCCTCACCCGGAAGATCTGCATATCACATTGCTTTTTCTCGGTGCTGTGGAAAGTAAGCATCTTTCATCGATTCAACAACAGCTGTCCGATATCGCAAATAAAATTCAGTCTTTCCAGTTGGCAGTGGATGGATTTTCTTTTTTCGGGTCCCCGAAAGGACCGCGGGTTGTCTACTTATCTGTAAGCCACCCACCTGAACTGGACACCTTGCAGCGGGAAGTAAACACGAAAATCACATCATTGCTCGAGATGCCGCAAGACAACCGGTTCACACCTCATATTACAATTGCGAAAAAACTAAAGTCCCATAATTCCCAGCAAATCGCAAAGGAGAGTTTTGATCCAATCCCCTTCCCTGTCAAGGAGTTCACTTTATTCACCATCCATCCGCAACAATCACCAAAGTATGAAGCGGTGGAAGTCTTCCGATTGATGCCAGGCACCGAAACAAACATCAATGTTTAACATTCGCGCTTGTTTCAATAAACATGAATGTTCGGGTGACTGTCACCTTAACCGAAGCCAGCCTTTGTATTTGAACCAAAGCAGCATGGATACTCCTATGACCAGCATAGCGAGCAGGATGATGAAATATCCATAACGCCAATGTAGTTCGGGCATATTATCAAAGTTCATGCCATAGACCCCAGCGATGAAAGTCAACGGGATAAAGATGGAAGAGATGATTGTCAACGTCATCATAATACTATTCATCCGATTGGAGTTGATGGATAATTGGCTATCCCGGATATCCGCCGTCAGCTCCCGGTTCAGTTCAAGGATTTCCCCCAACCTCAACAGATGATCGTATATATCCCGGAAATACGTGTGTTCATTATGAGATAGGCCCAAGCGTTCTGAATTAAGGATCCGATAAAGCAATTCCCGCATCGGATAGATGGTCCGGCGCAATCGGAGCAAATCGCTTCTGACTTCAAACACATAATCCATCGACAAATGGACGGTAGATGGCGATAACTGCTCTTCGACATCGTTTAAATGGTCCTCGATCTGATACAGGATCGGAAAATAGTAATCGACGACTTTGTCCATGATCAGGTAGGTCAAGAAGACACTGCCCCGCTCCCATCTATTCATTTGTTGCACCATTTTATCCCGTACTTCCGACAATTCCCGAAGATTATTGTAGTGAAATGTCACGACGAAGTCCTCGCCTTGAAAAAGGTTCAGTTCCTCCGCTTCCAAGTCATCCTGGCATAGGGAATGTAAAACGAAAAAGGCATATCCATCATAATAATCCATTTTGGGTCGTTGTAGACGTTGTAAGCAATCTTCAATAGCCAACGGGTGGAATTGAAAATAGGAGTGCAAATATGACTCCTCCTCTAATGTCGGCCGGTCAAAGTCGATCCAATACCATTGAAAGGAGAGAGTGCGAAGATCCTCCAAATTGAAATCGAATATCCATTCATCGTTTGTAGTAAGCCCCATTGTCCGGATCATCGTTCGCCCCTCTTTCTAACCCGCCCATTCTTGTTTCAAGATCGTACCTTGAAACTTTAACATTGTCCACCGAACTGTTCTCGATTACATAATTCAAGGTGTACAGGAAATACTGATGGAGGAATAAAGAATGCAAGGATGTGGAGGTTGTGGAATTTTTCCACTCACAAGAATCGTTGACCGCGGTGCAATGGACATTACGGGCCGTAATCGCTTTTTTCTTTTTATTGATCGTGACCAAGTTAATGGGGGAACGGTCCATCTCTCAGTTGCGGCTCATCGATTTTACGATGGCCTTAATTTTAGGGAATATTCTGGCCCACCCTCTTTCTGATGAAGGATTAGGAATGAAAGGGTCATTGATCACCACGACCGTTTTGACGATTTTGTATATTTTATTTATATTCTTGACTTTAAAATGGAACGCCTTCCGAAAGTTGATCGAACCAGCTCCCTACCCACTCATTCAAAACGGGGAGATACGGTACGCCAATTTACGGAAGGCACGAATTACAATTGATCACTTATTGTCAGAGATCCGGAAAGAGAAAATCGTCGAAATTGAAAGTATTGCATTGGCATTATGGGAACCGGACGGTACGATTTCTTTTTTCCTATCTCCTCAACAACAGCCGTTGACTCCAATGGATGTTCAATTGGTAAAGAAGCCATTTTCATTCCCAGCCATCCTAATTCGAGAGGGGAAGGTCGATTCGGTAGGGTTGCAGCAGGCAGGTAAAGATATGGAATGGTTGAAGGATAAGCTTTCCTTTCACCATGTGGAAATCCGTGATATCCTGCTTGCCACAATCGATCAGGGAGAAATGTTGAAGTTCTATTATTATCGTTAGCCGAGAAAGGTCAATGTTTCGGCAAACTCATGGATATGATCCCGATCTGCCCAAAGGACGAAAAATTGATATAGCTGCCCTCCGATTTCTACAGGCCGCGGATAGCGGACGATGAGCGCCGCCTGATGTTCCATTATAATCGGCTGGTCCTCGGACGGAATGACGAAACAGGCGGATTCACCTTGAATTTTGGTTTTCATGATTTGGGGCGACGTCCCGTACGGCAGCAGCCCATGAAACGCCTCATTATGGCAGACCTCATCGATGGATGTACCGGATACAGCTGAAATCTGAAAAAAGCCGTTTGGCCCTTGGTACTTTTCCTCCCGCACTTCATTCCAATCGGCGGGGTATTGGAACTGAACCTTATACAGTTCGTTTGAATAAGTTTTCTTCGACGCCGCATTACGGACTGTTGGCGACCATTGGAGCGACTGGACATCCCTTTTCAACAAACGTTTGGGAACAGGTTGATTCAAAGAAACAGACCATATTTCTGTAGCAAACTGATTGAGTTGGCAACCAGAAAGGTAGGCAATTTCTGTTCCGTCCGGAGACCATGAGACCGGCGTCGAAAAGCAGTTCGAGGTGGTCCACACCCTCTCTCCTTCTCCCCGACGACCGACCGTCCGTATTTGGGAAAAATATGCACTGTCGCTGAAACCAGTAGAGCTAAAGGCGATTTTTGATGAATCTGGGGACCATACCGGGAAATAATTTTTACCAAGCGGCCCACCTTTCACTCTATGCACCTGTCCGGTTGCAAGATCGACTGTATGGATGATGGAGACACTGACCCCCGGTGTGGTATACAAGGCAAAAGAGCCGTCTGGTGATAATCGGACATTTTGTAAAAGCCCTTCCGTGTTTTGCGTCAGCAGCTGTTTCCCTCTCCCGTTTGTCCGGATGCGGTAAAGCTGACTTTTCCCCTTAGTATCCGCCGCTTGAAAAAGTAATTCAACACCGCTCGGAAACCAATTGATATCGGTTACCCCTGGCTGGCGAATTTGATTTGCTTCGTGTGTCGTTACGTCATACAACATGATGCTGCCGCGCGCTGCATAGGCAAGTCGTCGGTTATCCGGAGACCAAGACAGGAAGGTGTTCCCCTCCTCCAACCGATCAATGGCCGCTATTAGGCGAGTATCAAGATAAATGACATAGACAATCCGTCCCTTTCCAACAAAGGCTATCTTATTGCCATCCGGGGACCAGAACGGGTGCGAGAACGAATCGCCTATCCCATTCGTCAAGCGCTCCTGTTCTCCGCTTTGCGGATGGAAAATCCCTATGTCATAAGTGTCGTCACGTCTTAATGTGTAAGCGATCACCCCTTTCTGTCCCAAAGGAATGACTAATTGTTGACCAATAAATATAGTATAAGGCGGCGACAATTGATTGGCTGCAATCAGGGCGGCAGCTGAAATTCCCCAGCGTGCGGCTATTCGGTTCACCGTATCACCGGGTCGGACCCGGTAAAGAACCTGCATCTCCAACACTCCTTTCTTTTTTATTCCGGCTGGTCGAATAAAACATCTGAGTCGGGTCATAGTAAGGGAGGAGATATGGCGGGCAAAGCGAGATTCAGCTGTTTTTTTAATATGAATACAAATTGGAGGGATAGCAATTGGAGTTGAAGCGTGCCAAACAGATTGTCGCCTCCCCTGGCGATATTGAAGTCAGTTATAATGGTGTTTCTGTATGGATTGACCAGATTCATGAGGACGGAAAAACGGCAACAGTGCATTTGCGAAGATCGTTGGAGGAACGATCCGAAGTGGCGATTGCCGAGCTCAAAGAGGGCTAATCGATTCATTTGGCAAGCCCCGTAGAAACGGGGCTTTTTTGGTTCAGCTTCTGGAGGGTTCCGTAAAACCTTTAATAATATGAGTGTGTCCATCATCTTCAGTCGTTCTGATTTCTACATAATGGGTATGATACCCGCCAGGCAAGGGGATCGGGGTGCTTGTATAGGTTTCGTATTGATGGATATGCCCATCATCAAAAGTAGTATTGCCGGTCATCCAGTGGACATGGCCTTGTTCAGTTTCAATCGGGGTGCTCGTGACACCTGGATGAAGATGGACATGCCCGTCTTGGCAAGTGGTCGCCCCACCATGTCCATGCGTATGACCCTCCCCGTCTCTCCGTTGTTCGACTGCAGTTTGCCATTGAGGGTATCCCATTTCTTCGGGATACATCATCACCCCATCATAATGGTTAAACATATATTCAGGCTGCAACCTACCCACTCCTTCTTCTATTCGTCCTATCTAACGTATGTCTGAATCGCAGCGTAAGTTACCTCTCATTTAAAAAAGGTTGACTGCCCGGGGCAATCAACCTTTTTTATCATTTGCTATGGTCGGAAATGGTTATCTTGTCCTCATTTAACAACATATTTGAAACAGTGAATTGTTCCATGTCCTGCTGCAGTTTTTCCGCGAGTTCCGCCAACACTTGTGCACTGGATGATATTTCTTCATTCGCGGCCAGCTGCTGTTCGGTCGCGGCACTGGTCGATTGTGCTTCTTCGGTTGCCTGCAAGGCTAACTCTTGTGTTTTGACCGCCCCTATTGTGACTTCGTCAGTCATGGCCCGGATTTGTTCAATGGCCGCAGCCACCGTGGTCACTTTATTATGCACATCCAGCTCGGCTTGCTCGATCTGCTTGAAGATGTCCGCGGTTTGTTCGGTGATGATCCGTCCTTCTTCGACACGTTGGTTTCCTTCTTGCGTACTCTTCACAGCCCGATTTACGTTCTGGATCATTGTATCGACCATTTCGCCGATATCTTGTGCGGATTGCTTCGATTGTTCCGCAAGGTGCCGTACCTCTTCCGCAACTACAGCAAATCCTTTCCCGTGCTCACCTGCCCGCGCAGCCTCAATGGCCGCATTTAATGCCAACAAATTGGTCTGTTCGGCTATTGCGGTAATAAGCCCTGTCACATTCCGTATCTTCTCTGAATGGCTCGCCATTTCGTTCATCATTTCCGTCGATTGGCGAATCGTCGAATTAATAACATTCATCTGGTTGGTGACATCTTCCATGAATGTGGAACCTTCCGTCACCAATTGTGCCACTTTTTCGGATGAACGGAGCATGTCCTCATTATCTTCGGTGATCTGGTCGATTCCCGCCACCATCTCTCCCATCGCTGTTGACGTCTCATTAATAATCCTGACTTGCTCGTCACTGCCTGCCAAATTACGCTCTGAGATTTCAGCCACCATTTCGGAAGCAGCCAAGCTCTCTTCCGAACTGGCGGACAATTCCTCGGCTTGGACTGCCAACTGAACGGAGGTGTCCCGTGCACGGGAGATGATTCCGCGTAGGTCATCCGTCATTTCATTCAACGCAGCTGACATATCGCCGATTTCGTCTTTATTCCGAATGCGGATAGGCTCGATGGCCAAATTCCCTCCTGCGATTTCCGAAAGTGCATCCGTCATTTGACCGACCGGACGAGCAATACTGCGACCGATGAAATATGCCACGATGATGCTAACCGCGATTGATAATGCGATGATGGTGATAATCATCGTGAGAGTAGCCTGAATCTGGCTTTCGATATCACGTTCCGCTACCTCTTTTGCATTCATTTGAAACTCGATGAGACTATCGATATTGTCATTGATCGTCTTTTGGATAGCTGCCGCTTCAGCGGCTATCGAGTGTGCTCTCTCCTCGTTGCCCCGATCCAATTCTATCAACAAGAGATTGACCGTCTCGACATATTCCTCCCTCGCATCCTTGATCTTCATCAAGGTTTCACGAGCACTCTCCGTACGGATAATGCCGTCCAATTCATCCCACGTATCCGTGAAATGTTCGCCCAATTGCTCTCGGTTCTCAAGATACGATTGATTTTTGTAAAGGAGATAGCCCCGGATATTGCTGGTGGTTTCGTTCTGTAAGGAGGCCAGGTTTTCTAACATTAACACTTTCTTGATACGATCATCGATCAGGAAGCGGTAATCTTTGTTCATAGAAGAAATAGACCAGAAACTCGTACCCCCAACAATGATCAGTAATAAAAGGACCGAGAGGAAACCGCCCCATAACTTCCGTCCGACTGTAAATCTCATATTGTCACCCCTAAGAATTTATGTACAGAGCATATTATAGACTAATAGGATTATGGAGTATAGTCTGAAAGATACTTAAATTTCTTTTATATACCAATAAATAAGACTGTATACCTACCCTTAGGGTAAAACAACGCGGTCCATATCTGTCAGGACCGCGTTATTCCATCATGAATGATTCGATTTTTCTAATTGGATCCACCATTTCCCATCATGCATGGTCATGCCGGCTCCGACCCATCCTGCTTCCAGAAGGACTTGCTGCTCCTCGATTTCCCCCATTTCAACCAATCGTTGCTCACAATATCCGTTCTTGGCTTGCGGATTGACTTCCCTCATCATAATGTAGCGTAATAATGTCCCGTATTTTTCCTTCAAGGCGACAATCTGAAACCCAAGAGAAAATTTGTCCTTCAAACTGGCGATATTAAAAGGTGCCACAGTCGTGCAAATATAGTGATAGCGGGTAGTATCGATTTCCACCAAGAGGATGTTGCCGAGAATGGATTGCAAACCATTGCCCCTAAAGTCCGGATCAACATTCGTAATCTCTGAATACAAGATACGATGCCAATCCTCTTTCGGCAGTCGGGCATCTTTCCCGAGATGTTCTTCGTCTTCAATGTCCGGCTCCAACATCGCACGGAAAGCAATTAGTTCATCACCCGAGAAAGCGCCGATCATCATGCCGTTGCCATTTAAGATGGAGCTATATTCCTCTGCGGATAGCGGTTGCAGAAATGAGTCTGTAGTCAACGCAGCTATGACCTTCTGTTGAAGCGTAAGAATTTCATCCAGGTGTTCTATCATTAAAGATCGCACCGTGACGGACCGCCCATCTTTTAATTGCAGCTTCTGCGTCATGCCGTCACCTTCCCGGAATACTTGCTCAAATCGGCCAACACCGCTTCATCGATAGCAATGCCTAGTCCCGGTTTGTCCGTTAACCGGATGAACGGCACGTCATACTGTAAGTTCCCGATATCTTTGCTGAATTTTAGAGGTCCTGTCAATTCGACACTCGTGATGATTTTCTTGGAGAAGGCGACATGGAAGCCGGCTGCCGAGCCTACCGATGATTCGACCATAGAACCGATTTGGCATTCAATGCCCGCCATTTCGGCCATATGCGCAAGTTTTACCGCAGGATAGATGCCCCCGCATTTCATCAATTTGATATTCACTTTATCGGATGCCCGTTTGGCAATAATTTCACGCATTTCCCTCATACCGCGAAGCCCTTCGTCGATCATGAGCGGAACCATCGATTTGGACTTCACTTCGACCATCCCGTCGATATCGTCGGCAACAACCGGTTGTTCCAGCCAGTCCAACGAACAGTGGATCAACTTTTGCAGGCCTGTCAATGTGGCTGCACTATTCTTCCACCCCTGATTGACATCGACACGGATGGCAATGTCTTCGCCGACACGTTCCCGCACCGCTTCAATCCGCTTGACATCCTCCGCCACTTGCGTACCAACTTTCATTTTCAAGGATCGGTATCCTTCCGCCACCCGGTCCGCTGCTTCTTGCGCCATTTTTTCCGGGGTCCCGATGCTGAGGACATGGGTGATCGGAAATTCCTTATGATACCTTCCGCCAAGCAGGTCATAGACAGGGACACCCAACGCATTGCCTACCGCATCATAACACGCAATATCCAACGCGGCTTTAGCGGCAGGCACTCCATAAATCGCCTGATCCATCACTTCATGGATCTTCTCCATGTTCCGAGGATTTACTCCAATTAAACGGGGTGCAAGCGTCTGTTTTAATACTTCAAATGTACTTTCCCAACTTTCCCCCGTCACATGCTCATCGGCTACTGCTTCCCCATAGCCGATGTGGCCGGTATCAGTTGTGATTTTTACGATAATGGACGGCATCGTATCATACGTAGCATAGCTAATAATGAATGGTTCATATAAAGGCAAATGAATCGCATATATATCGATTTCCGAAATTTTCATAAATTTCTCATCCTCTCTTGGCAAATGATATGATTCATTGTATCATTGTCGTTAATTAGCCGCTAATAATTTTTAAAGGGGAGCCTGCGCGTGAAAATTAAAATTGCAATTATCGGATCAGAGGACTTTTGTCATCGGACCGAACAGGTTATGGCCAATCATCATGATGTCGAGCTCGTTTTTTATCGCTATACAGATCCCCAGGAGGCAGCAGCGTTGATTGCTTCCATAACACCTTGTGATGCCATTCTGTTCTCGGGATCGCTCCCCTATACGTACGCGAAAGAGGCGATCCAAACCCTCACCGTTCCGATCAGTTACTTGGAGCAGGATGAAACAGCTATTGCGATTACATTGCTCCATCTGGCGTCCCACCATCAAATCGAGCTGCATCGACTATCCATCGATGTCCGCGATGTCAGCCTTTTGAATCACGTTCTCCATGACATTCACCGATTCGACGAACCGCCTTTCATCCATGTATTGCAACAGGGCCATTCTATTGAGGAAATAACCGCATATCATAGCGAATTGGCCATGGAAGGTAAAACAGATATGGCCGTGACGAGCGTGCATGCCGTCTATGAACGGCTGCAAGCGCTGCAGATTCCTTCCATGAAAATGATCGACCCAGAAAGCTCGATCACTCAATGTATCGAACATATGAAACAGGCTGCCCTCTTGCAGAAAAGTGATGCGGCTCAAACAGCAGTCGGGGTAATTAAAGGATATGGACCGGATACAGACCTCCTCCCATTTGTCGAAAGAGTTGCAGGACATTTACAAGCCCATTGGACAAAGAAAGAGGAAGAATACTTGCTTTTTACGACAATGGGACAGATCGGATTTTCATTGAAAAGCGCAACATTCCTATCCACGTTAAAATCTGCGGCGGGAACAGCTAGCATTTCCTTCGGCAGCGGTGAATCGATCGTCGAAGCGACTGAAAATGCCTATTTCGCACTTGATTTCAACCGAAAGAAGGAAGGTTTCTCTTTTTATCTATTGGATGGAGCCAAAAAACTGCATGGTCCCTACCCCAACTCTTCCGATACGGTCCGGATGAAAATCAATGAACCTGCACTCTTGGAAATGGCGAATAAGACGAAGTTAAGTTCCATGACCATCTCGAAGCTGATGGTCTTCAGCCAATCCCGTCAATCGAAGCAATTCACGGCGAATGATCTCGCTTCCCATCTGCAGGTGACACGCAGAACTGCCGAGCGCACACTCAAACGATTGATGGAACTTAGCTACGTGAAGATTGTCGGCGAGGAGATGACTTATCGGCAAGGTAGACCTCGCGCTTTATATGAATTCAACTTTTCAACATTTACATGAAAAAGGAAAGCCTGTCCGAAGATGCAGGCTTTCCTTCTTTAATTCTCCTGTAATTCCAGATCCTTCTCATTTTCATATGCCAACTTCTCATCTTCTGTCATTTTAACGATAGAGAAGCCGGTCATGGCATAGAGAATAGAAATGATTGGGACAATAAAGTTCAGGATAGCGTATGGACCAAATTGGACCACACTGACGCCGAGTGTCCCCAGAATGAATACTCCACACGTATTCCAAGGGATGAAAACGGATGTCAACGTTCCGCCATCTTCGAGAGCACGGGATAGGTTTTTAGAATTCAACCCCTTCTCTTTATACGCCTTACTGAACATCCGCGCAGGCACAACGATCGATATATATTGCTCGGAACAAGACGCGTTCGTCAACACACACGCCCCGATTGTAGAAGCAATCAAGGACGACGTCGATTTCACGACTTTCAACAACTGATCCATCAATGCTTTCAACATTCCTGAAAACTCAAGAATTCCGCCAAACGTCATAGCAACAATCGTCATTGATACGGTATACATCATGGAATCCAGCCCGCCTCCATTAAACAGGGCGTCGACCATTTCATTTCCCGTCTCAATCGAATATCCGCTTTGCAGCGCTTCAATCGCTCCGGCAACCGAGCCTCCTTGGACAAAAATCTGTGAGAGGAAACCTAAGATAATCCCGACAATCAATGCAGGTATCGCCGGAATTTTCAGTGCCACCATGACTATGACAGCGAGAGGAACGAGTAAAAGGAAAGGAGTGATCAGGAAACTGTCCTGCAAGACAGCCGCCGTTTGGGCGATCTGATCCAAGCTCGTCTCCCCGTTTGCAAAACGCTTACCTAGAAATGCGTACACACCGAGCGCAATGAGCAACCCGGGAATTGTTGTAAATAACATATGCTTAATATGTTCGAATAAATCCGTGCCTGTCAAACCGGAGGCCAGATTCGTCGTATCTGAGAGCGGTGACATTTTATCTCCAAAATACGCCCCTGAAATGATGGCACCTGCCACCATCCCCGCTGGGATTCCCATGCTTAACCCAATCCCCATACCGGCCACGCCAATTGTCCCCATTGTCGACCATGAACTGCCGATGGCCAATGAAACGATAGCGCAAATAATTGCAATCGCAACAAGGAACCAGGATGGCGTGATGATTTGAAGTCCATAGTAAATCATCGTCGCTACGATTCCGCCGCCCATCCAGGCACCGATTGTCAAGCCGACAAGCATGATGATGACAACCGCCGGAAGGGCAAGCCGGATCCCTTTATACATCATTTCTTCGATATCTTTCCAAGTAAACCCCGATCTCCATGTCACCAATGCTGCGGCGGTTGTCCCTAAAATGAGCGGCATATGCGGCCCTTGTCCCAATCCGACCACTGTTATTAGCATGACTAGAATCATGATGACTAACGGGAGAAGTGCCATCCAAAATCCTATTTCCTTCTTCTGTCTCTCCATTAAGATGCAATCCCCCCTACTAAATTTCTAAAGTTTTGAGAAATGTCGCTAAATAGTCGTTATACTGCATAATAGGGTTTGCCGAAAACAAAGTCAATATAATTTTCGAAAAACTGAAAGCGCTCTCTAGTGACAAACAAGTGCCCTCAATACAGAAAAACGCGCCATGCTGACATAGCGCGCTTGAAAGTATGTTTTGTATTTATTAAAAAGGAAAAAAGATTGGAACAGCCACCATCATGACGATGAACATGATAATTTGCAGAGGGATTCCAACTTTGACAAAATCCATGAATTTATAACCGCCTGCCGTCATGACCAACGCATTCGTTGGAGATGCGACTGGGGTAGCAAATGCCATGCTGGATGCCACAGCTACAGCAATGAGAAACGTATAAGGGCTCACGCCGATGCTAAGCGCAGCATTCAATGCAATTGGGGCGAACAAGACCGCTGTTGCAGTATTGCTGATGAATTGCCCGAACACCATCGTGATGAAATAAACACCTGCCAAGACACCGATCGGTCCCCAGCCACCCAGCACTTGAATGATGCCTTCCGATAACATCACCATGCCTCCCGTTTTCTCTAATGCAGTCGCCATCGGAAGCATTGCCGCAATCAGGACGATGCTTTCCCAGTTGATCTGCCCGTATGCGTCCTCCATATTCCGCAAGCATCCGGTCAAAATCATGGCCACCGCTCCAATCAACACTGTAATGACAGCCGGAAACACTTCAAGGACCATCATAATAACCATCACTAGCAAGATAACCCCCGCTACGGCTGCTTTACCGCTGGCTGCCGCCATACCAGCATGTTCTTTCGGTTGTCCGACGACTACGACATCGTCCGTCTCCCTCGCCAATAATTCGATAGAATCCCAGGAACCCTGTACTAAGAGCGCATCCCCGAATTTCAGTTTTTGTTTGGACATTTCTTGGAGCATGTACTCTCCCCTACGATTGATACCGAGAATGTTCAAATTATACTTCTCCCGAAAGCCGATACTTCGCACAGTCTCATTGATGAGACTCGAACGCGGGGTAAGGAGAACTTCCGCAATACCGAGTTGTTTCGATATTAATTCTTCCGCATTGGAATCCCCTTCTTTAATTTGCAATCCGAAATCCGCTGCGAATTGTTCCACCTTGTCCCGTGCTCCTTGAATATAGAGAATATCTTTTGGCTGAAGGACGCTTGAAGGCCCGGCCATTTCCTGATACGTAATCGGCAATAAATTCATCCCTTCGGTCGAGCGACGATGAATCTTTAAAATACATAATTGATACGCGGCTGGTATCTTTAATTGCGCCAAACGCTTTCCGACAATTTCCGAATCCGACGGAATACTAACCTGGATCAACTGCCCCCTTAATTTATAATCAATGGCGAGTTGCTTCAAGGATAGCCGTTGACCATTTTTCGAACGGATTTGTTTTTTGTCATGAGGAAGCAATGTGTTTCGTATCATATATAAGTATAAAATCCCTACAACCACCCCGATGATACCAATAGGAGTGATTTCAAAGAATCCAAGCTTTGCATAACCATTGTCAACTAGCATTTGACTGACGATTAAGTTGGGAGGCGAAGCAATCAGCGTCAACAATCCGGAAAAGCTGGCCATGTAAGATAAAGGCAGTAGATATTTGGACGGACTGTTATTGATGCTGATCGCAATGCTGACAACAATCGGTAGCATGAGAGCGACCGTTCCAGTATTGCTCATGAAGGCACCAACCGATGCGACGATTAGTAATAGTAGAATAAATAATCGTTTTTCACTCTCTCCCGAGTAGCGGAGCAACAGGTTGCCCGCCATTTGGGCAAGCCCAGTCCGTAAAATGCCAGCTCCAACAATGAAGAGACCGGCAATCATGATCACAACCGAATTCGAAAAGCCCGCAAGCGCCTCCGCCGGCTCCAAAATGCCAGTAATAACGAATGCCAGTAATGCCAGTACGGCCACAAGATCTGCCCGAAGCAGATTGCTCATGAAAAAGAAAATGGTGATTCCCAAAATGATAAAAGATAACGTAAGTTGCAATCGGCACAAAGTCCTTTCTATAATGACTCCTTATGATAAGTCCGGTAGCCCATGATTGTTTGAAAGTTACATGAAAACAGATTACCAAATGTGGTAAACTTATACAAGGAGGAAAGGCAAGTTGCGGCGGGCGATGAGCGCATGTCTGGAAATATTTAATTAAGAGCGATTCAAGAAACTTATGAGCGGGGCACGACTGTTAAGCGATTGGATTTCTAAATTTCCTAACCATGACATTTCCCTTTCCATAACTATTAAAATCAATTTCATTTTAGTTGAATTCTTTGTTGATAATAATTATAATTTAGGTATTAGCAGTTAGGAAGTGGCTCCTTCCTTTAATCACTTGAGCCTAACATCAAAATTCTAAGGGGGCTTTTATTTATGACAAACAATGAGAATGATTCTCAAAAAAAGCTGACGACTGCTGCTGGAGCACCGGTTGTTGATAATCAGAACTCGATGA
Organism: Sporosarcina sp. 179-K 3D1 HS; assembly: GCF_047228905.1. Classification (NCBI taxonomy): domain Bacteria; kingdom Bacillati; phylum Bacillota; class Bacilli; order Caryophanales; family Caryophanaceae; genus Sporosarcina; species Sporosarcina sp. 179-K 3D1 HS. The sequence continues at coordinate 160,206 of NZ_JBFEGI010000002.1, read as the reverse complement.
CGGCGGGACCGCGGGGACCTGTATTATTGCAAGATGTATGGTTGATTGAGAAATTGGCTCATTTTGATCGCGAAGTGATTCCGGAGCGTCGTATGCACGCCAAAGGATCAGGCGCGTATGGGACATTTACCGTTACGAACGATATTACGAAATATACGAAAGCGAAAATATTCTCCGAAGTCGGGAAGAAAACGGATATGTTCGCACGCTTCTCGACGGTAGCGGGCGAACGCGGCGCGGCCGATGCGGAACGCGATATCCGCGGGTTTGCGTTGAAGTTTTACACGGAAGAAGGTAACTGGGATCTGGTTGGCAATAATACGCCCGTCTTCTTCTTCCGGGATCCGATGCAATTCCCGGACTTGAATCATGCAGTCAAACGGGATCCACGCACGAATATGAGAAGCGCTACAAATAACTGGGATTTCTGGACTTCCCTTCCGGAAGCGCTCCATCAAATCACCATCGTCATGAGCGAGCGCGGCATCCCAAAAACATATCGTCATATGCACGGGTTCGGAAGCCATACGTTCAGCATGATCAATGACAAAAATGAACGTCATTGGGTGAAATTCCACTTCCGTTCCCAGCAAGGCATTGAAAATTTGACGGACGCTGAAGCGGCGGCTTTGATTGCCAATGACCGCGAGACGCATCAACGTGATTTGCTGAACAGCATCGATAATGGCGACTTCCCGAAATGGAAGATGTATATCCAAGTGATGACGGAAGAACAGGCATTGAATATGCCATATAACCCGTTCGACTTGACGAAAGTTTGGTATAAAGGGGATTTCCCTCTTATTGAAGTCGGTGAATTTGAATTGAACCGGAACCCGGACAACTATTTCGCGGAAGTCGAGCAAGCGGCGTTCACTCCGGCTGCCATCGTTCCGGGAATCGGCTTCTCACCGGATAAAATGCTGCAAGCACGATTGTTCTCCTATGGCGATGCGCAACGGTACCGTCTAGGTGTCAACCACCATCAAATACCGGTTAACGCGCCGAAATGCCCATTCCATAGTTTCCACCGCGATGGCCAGATGCGGGTGGATGGTAACTACGGCAGCCGGACTTCCTATGAGCCGAATAGCTATGGCGAATGGCAAGAGCAACCGAACTTCAAAGAGCCGCCTTTAAAAGTATATGGAGATGCCGCCCATTGGGATTTCCGTGAAGATGATGACGACTACTTTACACAACCTGGAAAGCTGTTTAACTTGATGAATGAGGATCAGAAAGAGGCGTTGTTTGGAAATACGGCCCGCAACTTGGGTGACGCCCCTGTGGAAATCAAAATCCGCCACATTAAGCATTGTTTCCTTGCCGCCCCGGCATACGGGGAAGGTGTAGCAAAAGCGTTGGGCATTCCGATGAGCGATGTCGCGGTGGATCCAGTCGAAATAAAATAATGCTCTGAAGCCGTGCACCAGTTGCACGGCTTTTTCTTTGCTTCGTGTTTAACGTCAGATTCCGGCGTCCTGTATTTTGTTCGTGGTCCTGTATAAACCGACGTTCCTTTCCATATGCTGAGGAAAATACGATGGGAGCGGATTACAGCTTGCTTTTCACACGTGACCATATGCGGAAGGCCGCCCTTCTATTAATAGCATTAGCGATTTTTGACTGTCTAAGCACCGACATCGGCATACGTCATGCTCACATTGAAGAAGCCAACCCTCTCATGCGTTTCCTCTACGACCATCATATCGCTTATTTCTATGGCATCAAAATCGGCCTCCCCCTAATCCTCTTGCTGCTTTTGAAATCTATCGAACCGAAGCGATTATTGGCTTTTTTCCTTGGTTCCGCACTGTTTCTCTATTTGATGGTTTTCGGCCTTCATGTCTTTTGGATTGCTCACCTATAGAAAAAGACCAGGTCCCTTGTACTGAACTACAAAGGTGGGACTTGGTCTTTTTCTATAGGTTTTCCATCGTTTGGATCAGCCCATCCGAAGATTGCGCCAATGTATCGATAACTTCATTTAATTCATTCAAGATTTGCGAGATGGTTTGGATCTCATCGTTTGATTGCTCGCTTTGCTGCTGGATGCCAGATACCGCATCGACAATTTCCCGGAATGATTCGGAAATCTGTTCCGTATTCTCCGCACTGTTTTGAATTAATTGGTGCATTTCGGTAACAGATTCTGTCATTTCCACTATCTTTTCATCTGTCTGCTGAATTAGACCCGTCACGCCTCCAATGGCTTCTTTCGTTTCTTCGGATAATTTGCGGACTTCGGAAGCAACGACTGCAAACCCCGCCCCCTGCTCCCCTGCCCGTGCCGCTTCGATGGCGGCGTTCAACGCGAGCAAATTTGTTTGGTTGGCAATGGTCGTCACCAATTTGACGATTTCCCGGATTTGGCTTGAAGAGGTCTGCAGCTCTGCCATTTTTCTCACTAATTGAGTGATGCTCGCTTGGACAGAATCCATCTGTATCGTTTGTTCGGCAATCAATTGATTGCCATGCTTGGATTTTTGCTCGGTATCTGATACAAACGTTACATTTTTGGATGTGAAATGTTTGATAGTTTCCGCTTGGATGGCCAATTGCTCTACAGAAGCGCTCGTCTCTTCACTTACAGAGGCAAGACCTTGAGCTGTCTGGATCACTTCTTGCTTGACCCCCATCTTGATATTCTGTTCTTGTTGCCGGATGTTGGCCAGTTCGTCTTCGTACGCCTCCAGTACTAACTGCTGTTCAAAGTTCAAGATTTTATTGAACGCTACTAACAGCTTATGCTTTTGCCCTGGTGGGATCGACAATGTTTTAATATACTCCGAAAACTCGTAAAAGAGCGGTTCAAATGAACCCATATACCACTTCGGCTCCAGTCCGATATGAACATGGACGCGTGCGATCGTTTTGCGTTGGTGTAAGTAGGCTGCATCGATGCGCCCCTCAAACATTTCAAGCAAATGTGTATGGAGCGTGCCTTTCAGCCGATCCACATTACTGTTCTTCTTAATGATTTCCATCAGAGTTGGTTCGACTTCCAACGCCTTATAGAATGCATTGACCGCGGTCGCAACCATTGGTTCGATATGGGGTTTCAATCCTTTCAGCAACCCCAAGTCCTTCGTCGTGAGATGGATTAGCGTAAGTTGCTTTTGGACTGTCGGAAAGTCCGCAACGTCTATCACACCGGCTACTGTTTGTGACAGGCCAGTAATTGCTACCAGTTCATTGGATGAATTCGCCCTCCGAAAATAACGCACCATAGTTTTCATCCTTCCTTTTCCATGCTAATTGGAAATTTACCAAGTCTATCGCCCTATGTGTACCTTGAACCATTTTAATTGATATGGGATTTTTTTCAATAGTCTTTTTTATCCACTACATTACTAAAAGTGTCTTAAAACAAAAGTGTCTTAATTCTCTTGTATTGCTAGATTTCTGATTTAATCCGTTTTTTAGCATTTTCTTATTTTATTAATTATGATAGAGTTAAAGAGTTTTAGGACTAGAATTTGTGGAGTTGAACCGCTTTGGAATTATTATTGATCATTTTACCTGTCTTTCTGATTTTCGCTGCAGGATATGTAGGGCAGAAGCTCATAGGTTTTGATATCAAAACCATTTCCACTATGGCACTGTACCTGATGTCCCCTTTTTTAGCATTCCGGACATTTTATGCGAATGAAATTACAATGGATTATTTCTACATTATTCTCTTCTGCTTTTTTCAAATGGGAGCCCTCTTCCTCACCGTCTGGATCACATCGCGCATGATGAAATCGACACGGCCACAGTTCGCTGCAATGATTCTCGGGGCGGTATTCATGAACAGCGGAAATTATGGAGCTCCGGTCGTCCTGTTTGCCCTTGGAGCGGTCGGTTTCGATTATGCAGTTATTATGATGGTGTTCCAGACGGTTTTGATGAACTCATTCGGCATCTTTTTCGCCTCTTTAGGTGGTTCCGAAAAAGCGACTATCCAGGATTCGTTTCAACGAGTCATCCGCATGCCTGTGCTTTACGCTGCGATCGTTGGCGTAATCATGCAGCTGCTCCACATCCAAATCCCATCTTCTTTAATGGAAGGCATTCATCTCATTGCAGACGCCTCCATCCCGACTGTCATGCTCGTCCTTGGGATGCAGCTGGCGGTCATCACGCGAAAGCGGGTCGTCTATAAGTTCGTTTCCGCTACCGTGTTCATCCGTATGATCTTTTCCCCTTTGCTCGCGGCTGCCGTCCTTTATTTTCTGCCGGTCAGCGATTTGCTGAAAACCGTGCTCATTATTCAGTCTGCGATGCCTGCTTCAGCCAACACGACGATGTTTGCTTTGCAATTCGGGACGGAATCGGATTTGGTTTCCTTTTGCACACTTGTGACGACGTTGCTAAGCTTGGTCACAGTTCCCATCGTTTTACTATTGTTGGGTGTGCCTTGATTGAGGGGTGTAGATTTCAATTTAAAGAAGTGGGGTTATTACATTGAATAAAGTTCCTCCGTTCGTCTTGCTCGTATTTGCCACCATCTTGTGGGGCGGCAATTTTGTCATCGGTCGGGGTATTTCGAGCGAATTGCCGCCTTTCACCTTATCGTTCTTGCGATGGTGCACTGCATTCCTCTTGTTTCTTCCGATTGCATGGGTTCCCCTGAAACGGGACTGGCGGCAGATGAAAGAGCACTGGCCTACTGTAGTTTTCATGTCGATTACGGGGGTCGCAAGTTTCAATACGCTTATTTACGTGGCACTACACTATACAACGTCCATCAATGCGTCGCTGATGAACACGTCGACGCCGATCATCATATACATATTGTCTTTTTTCTTTTTAAAAGAAAAGTTGACGCGTAACCAACTGATCGGGACATTCATCTCGCTGCTCGGTGTCCTGTTCATCATATCCAAAGGCTCCTTTGAAAGCCTATTGCAGTTTTCGTTCAACCAGGGAGACTTGATCGTCATTATCGCGGTCATCTGCTGGGCGGTCTATTCACTGCTCGTGAAGCAATACTCGATGCGTCTTCCGGGGAGTCCGACCTTTCTGGTGAGCATCTTTCTCGGAATGATCATGCTGCTTCCTTTCTTCCTCTATGAAACGGCGAATCCGGACATCGTTATCACGTGGTCCTTGCATTCCATTGCAGCTATTTTATATACGGGTATTTTTGCTTCGATTGTCGCTTTCGTTTGCTGGAATACGGGAGTGATCCGGTTAGGGGCAAATAAAGCGGGCATCTATCTGAACTTCATTCCAGTGTTTGCTACTGTGTTTGCAGTGCTATTCATTGGAGAATCGCTGCAACTGTTCCAAGTGATCGGCGGCCTGTTTGTCATTTTGGGAGTATTCCTTACGACACGCGAACCCCAGCCTCGGACAAGTGATGGCTGACTTTTCTGCCATTTATCGTTATGATTAAGAGAGTGAAGATCAAAGGGGGAACTATCTAGATGACGATTTCATTTGAAGCGAAAGAGGAGTTTTTTACATTCCACGATCCGATGCAGGAAGGGAAATTGATTGACCGAAAAACGGAAGTCCGTTTCGATCCGTTGACAGGAGAAACATCCCGCATCATTTTTGATCCGGGCGCGCCTTTCTCGCCGCCTGATTATGAAGCGCTCGGGAAGGAAACGGAAGGGGCCAAATGTCCGTTTTGTCCGGAGAATGTAGAGTCCTTCACACCCCGGTTTCCGGAGGAACTGGTCAAAGGCGGAAGATTGATCAAGAATGAAGCAGTCGCTTTTCCGAATCTGTTTCCATATAGCAAGCATAATGCCGTCGTCCGGATGTGCGACCAGCATTACGTGAAATTGGACGAGTTCACCGTGCCAATTATTTCGGATGCTTTCTCTGCGGCTTTTGCCTATTTGGAAAAGGTAGCCGAGTCCGATGCCGACACGAAGTACGCGTCCATCAACTGGAACTACCTCCCTCCTTCTGGCGGCAGTATTCTACATCCGCATATCCATGTGCTCGCTTCCGAACATCCGACGAACTATCAGCGGATTATGGAGAGTGGCGATAACCGCTTGGCGGAATTGTTGGAAGAAGAACAGAAGCGGGATGAACGCTTTATCGGAAAAGTCGGATCGATCAGTTGGGTGCATGCCTATGCGCCAAAAAGCCACGTCGACTTCATCGGTGTTTTCGATGCAGCTTCCATCAAGGACTTGACTGAGGAAGCGTGGAAAGATCTCGCGGAGAGCGTCACACGATTCTTCAAATATTACGGTGAAGTGGGACTCGCCAGCTTCAACCTGGGGCTTTTCATTCCAATGACAGACGGCGGAAACGAGCGGGTCCATGTCCGGATGATTCCGCGGATGACGACGGGCATGCTGGAAACGAGCGATATGAATGTCTTCAACTATTTGCATCAGGAACCACTTTGCTTGAAAGTTCCTGAAGAAGTGACGAAAGACGTTAAGGCTTATTTCAACTAAAGAAGGGTAAGTGAAATAGCATACAATCACAATGTGATCGTATGCTATTTTTTTTATTTTTTTAGGCGGAAGTGGACAGGAACTTCCGGAACAGCAAGGAGGGAAACTCATGGAGACCACGGATTATTTAAAGAGATTTAAAGCCGCCCATTTAATGAAACCTTCGCTCGAAAACTTGACTGAATTACAATTTCTGCATATGCGGCATATTCCGTTTGAGAATTTGGACGTCATCCGAAAAGTGCCCATCTATCTGAATGTGAAAACCATCTATGAAAAACTCGTCACCGCAAGACGTGGCGGTTATTGTTATGAACTGAACGGCCTATTCCATTGGCTTTTGAATGAACTTGGCTACGAGGCACACCTGATTGCCGCCACAGTCTGCAGGCCGAACGGGCAATGGGCGAAAGCCGATACGCATGCGGCACTTATCGTTCAAATGGGACAGCCCTACTTGGTCGACGTCGGGTTCGGCGATTCCACAGTCCAGCCGATTCCCTTGGACGGCACGGAGCGGACGAACCCAAGCGGGACATTCTGGGTGGAATCACAAGAAGATGGATTTTTCGATTTGATGCGTAGAAGAAACGGAGCAAAGCGCACACTATACCGATTTAGCCTGGACAGCAAGGAACTAATTGATTTTCATGAAGGTTGTGTGTTTAACCAAGTGTCCAAGGAGTCTACGTTCACTCATGAAGATTTGGCTACTATTGCCACAGAGTCGGGACGGATCACACTTTCGGATCATGAATTGAAGGTGAAGGAGGACGGACAGGAAACCAATCGATCCCTGACGCCCGAGGAGAAAATCGAAGTGTTACGCGAGGTATTTGGGATTGTGTTGGATAAGGAGGGCTAAAGCAAGTCAAAAACGCCTTAAATTCTGCAAAGTGCGCAGAAATTAAGGCGTTTTGAATCCTTCATTAGCACCGGAATACTCGCTTTTTAAGTGGAGGGCTCTGTCATCATTTCCTAGTTTTACTTACGATGCCCTTCCCCATTAGCTCAAGTTAAACCAGACACTTTTCACTTCCGTGTAGTTATGAAGTGCATACGAACCCATCTCCCGGCCGAAACCAGATTCTTTGTAACCGCCGAATGGGGAAGCAGCGTCCAGCACGTTATAGCAGTTCACCCAAACGCTTCCGGCTTGCAGGCGGTTCGCCACGTAATGGGCGTTTCGAATATTTTCCGTCCATAGTCCCGCTGCCAAGCCGTAATTCGTGTTGTTCGCACGCTTGATCACTTCATCCAAATCCTCGAAAGGCAAAGCGGAGATCACCGGTCCGAAAATTTCTTCCTTCGCAATTGTCATCTCGTCGCGCACGTCGGCAAAAATGGTCGGCTCCACGAAATATCCTTTGTCCGTATGGTTTCCACCGGTCAGCAGCTCGGCTCCTTCCGATTTTCCTTTTTCGATGTATTCGACTACCCGCTCCTGCTGTCTTTTCGATACAAGCGGACCGATTGTCGTGTCTTGATTGATTCCTGGGCCTTGCTTCAGTTTCTCGGCATGGCTGACGAAATCCGCCACCACGTTGTCAAAGATTTTCTTTTGAATGAAGACGCGAGAACCTGCCGAACAAACTTGGCCTTGGTTGAACATGACGCCGGACAATGCACCTGGAATTGCCCGGGACAAGTCGGCATCCGGCAAAATGATATTTGGTGATTTTCCTCCAAGCTCCAATGTGACGCGTTTCATCGTATCTGCAGCGACCCGCATGATCGACTTTCCGACCGCTGTAGAACCGGTAAAGGCGACTTTGTTCACTTGCGGATGCTCGACAAGTGCCGCGCCGGCATCACCGCCGAAGCCAGGAACCACGTTGAGAACGCCGTCCGGGAAGCCCGCCTCCCGTGCAAGCCCCGCAAGATACAGCGCAGAAAGCGGCGTCTGTTCCGCCGGTTTCAACACAATGGTGCAACCCGTTGCCAAGGCGGCCCCCAATTTCCACGCCGCCATCAAGAGCGGGAAATTCCAAGGGATGATTTGCCCAACAACTCCAACCGGCTCATGTCGCGTATAGTTGAAGAACTGACCTGGAACAGGGATCGTTTGCCCGACGATTTTGGTCGACCATCCAGCAAAATAGCGGAAGTGCTCAATTGCGAGCGGGACATCGGCATTCGACGATTCCACAATCGGCTTCCCGTTATCGAGAGTTTCCAACTGGGCAAGCTCGTCCTTGTTTTCCTCCATCAAATCGGCCAGTTTGTAAATGAGCCGGCTTCGCTCCGCCGCACTCATTTTCGACCAAGGACCCTCATCAAACGCTTTCCGAGCCGCTTTCACCGCGATATCTATATCTTCTGCACCCGCCTCGCTCACTTTCGCAAGCACTTCACCTGTAGCAGGGTTCAGCGTTTCGAATGTTTTGCCAGTGACGGATTCTACGTCTTGTCCATTGATATGGAGTTTTTTCGTCCCTTTCAAAAACTCTCTGACCTTTGCATGCAATTCGATTGTTGTTTCCATGTAATTTCCTCCCTAAGTGTAGTATTTATTTTATCCAACAAAATAGAGTGTCTATTTTGATAAATAACTGAATGATCTACCGCCGATTTCCAATTGTTTGAGCGTTCCGTCAACTGACGTATTGTTGGAAGTAAGACATTGCATCCTGAACGGTTTTTCTTTCCTGTTTTTCATACAATCGAGCAAGCCAAGAAGTGAAGTGAGCGGCTGCGAAGCTATGCCCGTGAATATTATAAATTTGCGTTTCTTCCGGCAGCTCCCGCGGGAATCCACATGCCGAAAAGTTATTTAAAGCATTTAGTTGCCATTCCATTCTAGGAACTTCCCCTGCTCGTACCCCGAAGACTCCAGGATAGTTCGCAGGCCATAGCAAGCCAGTTTGCTTGTTGTATGAGGCGACAACGGCAACCCCTTTTTCAATGGCTGCAGCACACGCCTCTTCAATCACTTGATGGTTGCGGTTTACACCTAAGCTCAGATTGATGATATGAACTTCCTGCTCCACCGCCCAGTCAATCGCTTCTGCCAGGACAGAAGGATAGCAAGCAAGCTTTTCATCAAAAATCTTTCCAACAAGAATTTCTGCATCTGGAGCCATTTGACGCATGACCGCGGTCACCGCTGTGCCATGTCCAAGGTAGTCCCGGATGTCTTCATGAAGCTCGATCCCGCCCTCCCGGTTTACTCGGAAAGCCAATCCTCCCAACTCTTGATCGATATGCGAATGATAGACATTGACCCCACTGTCGAGAACGGCGATTTTTACACCTTTTCCTGTAAACTCCGACAAAGGGTCAACTCGTTCTGCTTGTTTCCCAATAACCATGGCGATTCGCTTCTCCTCCTTCATTCCAATGATCCGCTACGGCTCTCATCCCAACATATGAGTCTACTTCCGAAATGGCAGCTTGCTGGACCACCAGCCAACGGTCAACCCATTGCAATGATTCCAAGCGATGGGAGATGACGAGAAGCATCCTGCCCGTCTCCGCTTTTTGCCAGGAGTGTAGCCGTTTGAACAACTCCCGCTCCAATTCGTAGTCGAGACCGCTCGTCGCTTCGTCCAATATAAGGACGGCCGGTTTCCGGAGGAGGCCACGGGCAATCGACAGCCGTTGCTTTTGGCCTCCCGATAGCACTTTTCCTCGTTCCCCGATCACCGTTTCATATTGCTCTGGCAAGTTCTCTATTTCTGAATGAAGCCCAATTTCCTTACAGACCCGGATGATTTCATCCTGCGTGATCTGTTTCCGTTCCTCCTCGGAAAGGCCGAGCAACAGATTCTCCGTCACGGTGTCGTGAAGAATTTCCACTTCTTGCGCGACAATGAACACCTGCTTGCGCAGCTCATTCACGGGTATGTCACTGATAGGCTGTCCTTCAAATAACAAAGTTCCATCGGACGGTCCCTTCAAGCGGACAAGCAAGTCGATGAACGAGCTTTTGCCACTTCCACTCGGTCCGACTAGCGCATATGAACGATCCCTTTCCAAAGTCAAATTTACATTCCGGAATATAGCCGGCATACCTTTCCCATATTGCTTGCCGACAGCCCTGCACTCGAACAGCGGGCCGGAGTGGCGTAACCTTGGACGCGCAGCACCCACACCCTCATCTTCTAGCGGCATCTGCAAATACTCCATTAGCCGATTCAAGGAGACGAACATATTCTGAAATCGGATGTAAAGCCCAGCCAACGATTGCACCGGGGAAAAGAACCGGCCCAAATACGTCGTGAACGCAAGTAGGCTCCCGAGCGTCATGCTCCCTTCGATGACCATCATCCCGCCGAGGAATAAAATGATTGATGTCATGCCCATCGTAATGATCCGCGGAATGCCCCCTGCCACGCTTTCAATGATGGCGTATTGCAAGGAGTTTTGATTCAGTTGATCGATTTTGACGCCCAGCTTGTCTTTCCTGTCCACTTCCGCCCGCAGCAATTTAATGAGGCGGATTTGGCCAAATGTTTCAATCATATGACCTTGGATATCGCTTTGATTCTCCCGAATATCTTTTGTCTTTTTCGTAATTTTCGGACGAAAGTACAAAAGCGAAGCGATGAGAAACGGGAAAATGAGCAAGGTCATTAAAAACAGCTTCCAGTCTAAATAGATCAGTACGCCTGTGATGAAAACAAGCGTTAGGACAGACATGCAAAGTTGAAGCAACCCGTCAGTCAATGTCCCTTGGACGATATTGATGTCTCCATTAAGCCGCGTCGTGATGTCTCCTACCCTCGTCCGAACGAAAAATGAATAACGGAGTCGTTCCAATTGATGGAACAGATACAGCCGCAGCTTCTTGATGATCGTCAATGTCGTCCGCAAATAGATATAGCTATTGATCAGTTGCAAGACGATACCAAAAACGGTCAATCCGAATGTCAGCAAGAGGATGGTCTTCAGCGAATATTTCGGCTGGATGAGCACGTCGTCGATGAACACCTTCGATAAATAAGGGTAGGAAAGCTCCAATGCCGTTCCGATGATGGCAAGGATGAAAACGAGACCCAATACGAAACGGTGCGGCGCAAAGAAGGGCCAGAGCCATCCGAGCATTTTTCGCTGCCGAATCATCGGTAATAGCACATATATTTGGATTCACAGAATTCCGGGGTCTTGCGGATGGCAATGGCCCTTTCCTGCACTTTCTCCTTTTCCATCCCCCGACGTACTGATTTCACCACATCTGAAACGAGTTGCACGCTGGCCAGTTTCCGGACGGAATTCGCTTCTCGTCCGACGATTTTCAGCGAATCGATGCCTAGTGCGGCAATGTCTGGCAATGCGCATAATCCACATGGACCAAGCGGAATACCATGATCCGAGACGGAGGACCCGCAACTATGCGTGAACCAAACAAAGTCCTGGTAGTCTTTTAAATGTGATGCGAGTTTCTCCTGCTCCTTGGAAGACAGCTCGCGATCTTCCGCCGATTCAAATTGGAAGTCCCAGTTTTGCGTCGCACAGAAAGCACCGACTTGGTTATGTGTTGTAAAGCAGAAGCTCTCTTCATAGACGCAGCCATCATTCAGTATGAACAACTCATACTCCAGGTCGCGTCCGCCCGCATCCATGATCTCCGACATCTCCTCCAGTGACAGGCTGCGCGGGAAGACGATTCGCTCCGCACCGAGCTCGCGATACAATTTGACGCTTTCACTATTCAGCGGTGCAGCCAAACTGCTCACATGGATGCCGGCATCTGGGTAATGTGCTTTAATCGCCATCATAAGGCCGATATCGCTAACGATGAAAGCGTCCGTTCCGCATTTGTAAGCCTCACCGATAATATCGAGCAACAACGGGATTTGTTCCTGGGTATAGTACGGTGCATTCAATGTCATAAAGACTGGGACATCATAGGAATGCGATTTCTCAATCAATTTAGCAAACTCTTCTACAGCCGGGATACTGGCCTGTGTTGCACGGCGGTTCATCCAGACGCCGCTCGTGAATGAACGGACCCAGTTGGTCGGGATGAATCCCGCATAAAATTCTTCCGCGCCGTTATGGACGAGCATCTCCACTTCTTCGATCTGGCTGATAGGTGCTAATACTTTCAATCGATTTCCCCTCCTTTTACACCGGTATTTTCGGGCTGATGATCAAACGGTCCACCTGCATGTCATCTGCCCAATCGAGGACATTCCCGACAAGTTCTTCGGTTTGCTGGTAAAACGCCGAGTTTCCTTTTTGCATCGTTTTTACCGGCAGCTGGCCTAACTGCTGCCTCGTATTTTCCATCTGGGCGACATACTGGCAGCATTGCTGCTTGCACTGGATATCCCCTTGGAACTTTTCCTCCCTCGGCTTGTGCAGCGTTCCGACCAAGCAAGAACGGCCCGTAGCAATGACCCCATATCCTAAATAGAGCGAAGTCGACAACCCTTCCCGGTCAGCCGTCTTTTCAATTGGCTGGATGAACGAATCATATTCAATCCGCTTGACGTCCATTCGGTCTAGGAACTGTCGGAAATAGGGCGTTTCAAATGAAGAATTCATGAACACCGATTTTGCACGTTCCGGTGCATGCTTCTGGTTGTATAAATGGGCGACGCGCGGGTCTCGGATCATCTTATTCAAGAGCCGGCCGATAACGATTTGTAGATTCGGATATTTTGTGGCAACTGCATAACACATACCCCAGTCATTGACGACCACTTCTACTGCGACCTCTTGTGATTCGAGCCATTCGAAGATGGGAATTAGCAACTTCATACCATTTTCCGGCACATACGGAGTAACAAATGTAAAAGCGTACCCTCTTTCTCTCGCATACTCGTATGCTTTCTGGACATCCGCCAGCTCCGCAATCCGATATTGACAAAATTCCGATCCAAAATATAAGCGCTCCGGTTCTGTCAGCTGAAATTTTCGTTTGATGTTCTCTTCCAAGATTGCTATAGTTTCTTGCTCCATCGGGGAAAGCTTCTCCCTGTTTTCCAACAGGGAGAGTTGCTTTGCATCCTGGACAGCGAGCGCCAACTCCATATCGCTTCACTTCCCATTCATTGTTTTATTTGTACGACACGGACATCCATCGCATCTGTTTTCAAATCGACTGTTCCTTTAAATTCCAATGTTTCGGCATCATAGAAGTTGACATCGGGACCTCCTCCGCCGGCATAAATCGTTTTTCCATCACCGCTAATGTTGAAGCCATAAGACGTTCCCAGCTTCGTTTGGATGACTTTATCATGCTTCAAAGTCGTAAGATCAGTCTTGGCTAACATGTTCATGCCTCCATATGCCGTTTTCCGGTCATGTGAAATTATCCCTGAGAAAAAGCCGATCGGTTCTTCCTTGTACTCGATTTTCTCCACAACGCCCGTTCTCAGATCCCATGTAACAAAGCCTTCCGTCGTTTCGCCTGTTTCCGGATAGTACACATAGTTGACTGTGGATGCCAGATAGTCAGTCTCTCTATCGCGGGGCCAAAGTTGGAGGTAGTTACTGTTGCCAGCACTCTTATCCTCAGGGTCGAACAGCTCATAATGTAATGTCAAAGTGTCCTTCTTAATGTCATATTCGTACAGATCTCTTCCCCAGACAGCGATTTTGCTGCCGTCCACGTAAAATTGCAGAGCGTTGACACCGTAGGGCACTTCAATCTCCTTGACAATCTCCTTCTTATCTATATCCATAACGAGTATGGCAGGAGGCAATGTTTTCAACTCTGCTCCTTCAACTTTTGAGCGCATCGTCATAGCGTAGAGCAGCTTGCCCTCCGGATCTACCGTCATTCCATAGATGCGGGAACGGTAATTGTCTTGTGTAAAATCTAGCTCATCAATAACAATATTTTTGGCCGTGTCAATGACAGTAATTTTCTGCCTTATGTCTGTACTAACATATAATTTACTCCCGTCTTTCGAAAAAGTCGTATCCCTCGTCATCCCGGTTACCGGAATTTCCGTTACTTCCTTCGTTTCCGGATCTACTGCAAAGACATATTCATAACCAGTGAGATAAAGCATTTCTTTCGTTTTCCCGGATTCTTCGGCCAATACCGAAGCATTCAAACTACATACAAGGAAAACGGCAAGCACCGAAATAAGCCATTTTCTCTTCACTGCGCTTCCTCCCTTCTAATTGGCATGACAATCGTCAAGAGGCAGCCCGGCGATCCGGTCAAGGAACGTCGGATTGTCTTCCATGACTTGTACATATGCTTTCAGCGCAATGGTGTACCAACGATACATCCAGTTGCAGTAATGCAGATTCGGAGCCGTGATCTCCCCTTGACGCTCTTTCGCTTCGTAATAGCACCCGCCCGAACACGTATGCTTCAGCGGACAGCGGGAACATGTCGTTTTGTTATCGACGTGAAGCGACTCAAGCAGCGTTTTCTGGAATTTCCGGTCCACTCCTTGATAAATGTCTCCCATCTTATATTCATCCTGTTCATTAAAACGATGGCACAGGAACAGGTCGCCTGAGGGGCTGACTGCATAAAAGCCGATACCGGCCCCGCATCCGTAGCTTTTGTTGACTCCCGTATGCAATTCAACTAGGACATTCACCAAATTGGAGAAACCGAAATAGCGGTCCTCTTTTGCTTCTCGAATAAAAATCTCTGTAAGTTCTTCAAACTCGTCAAGTAGGCGGGATAACTCTGGTTTGTTCAATATAAAAGCCTCGTCCGTCTCAGAAACAGGCGCGAATCCGACTTCATGGAAGCCCATCTCTTGAAGATGCGCAAACGTTTCTTTCACATGCGGGAAGTCCTTGGTCAGTGTAACTCGGGCAGCAACCGGTTTCGTACGATGCTTTTCAATCAGCTTGCGTGCATTTCTATTGACCATTTCATAAGATCCATGGCCTGTTTTGAATGGCCGCCATGTGTCTTGGGTATCTTCATCTCCATCCATACTGACCGACACGCCGATATTATGCTCGACGAGGAAATCGATGCGTCTTTCGTTCAATAGCGTCCCATTTGTCGTCATGGAAAAATCAATCTGTTTGCCCGCCTGCCGTGCCGCTTTTTTCCCATATTCAACAACATGGGTCAACAGCCTCCAATTGAGCGTCGGTTCTCCGCCAAATAAAATGACAGAAACGCTTGGCGCGTCTTTGGATTCTTTAATTAGAAAATCAATTGCCTTTTCCGCAGTCGGCTCATCCATCGTTTTCATCGGAGCACCGTACTCGCCGCCGCCCGCATAGCAATACGTACAGCCGAGATTGCATTCATTCACCAGATGGAAAACGAGCGTCTGGATCGGCAGTTCCCCTTGCGGAACGCCGGGAGTCCGGCTGTTCATCCCTATACCGCCATTTAGCCGGATGACTTCTTGCTGAAGCAACTCCTCGATTGCCGACTGGACTTCCTCCGTCTTGTATTGTCTGCTCAGTTGCTCCCTTACTTCGCTTAATGATAGCGGACCACTTTTCAATATTTCCAAAATCGATTTTCCAAGGGGTGAGATTTCACTGATAAAGCCACTGAGTCCCTGGAACACATATGATTTGCCTTTGACTTCAAAAATGAGCTGATTTGTCACAGATAATTGATCTGCCGTTTGTATAATGGGAATCACCGCTTTCTATTTGATGTACATATAGTCTGGAAGTGTGACAAAGAGTTTTGATTCACCGGTCATGTTAGACTGAGTGGTCGCATCTTGATAAATTGCTTTGACAGTGACGTATCCCGTATTGTTGGTAGTCCACACCCGTTCCGGATTCGGACCTCCTACTGCTGGCGTGAACAGTCCGTTTTGGGCATCGATCTGTCCAATGTACTTCAAATCTTCGTTTCCTTCTTTATCTTCATGAAGTTCCCATTTGACGTTTAGTGGACCGATTTCTTGATGATCCGCAGTATAGCCAATTGCTTCAAACTGGACACTCTGTTGATAACCGGTATAATTCAGACGGGCCAATCCGCTCTCCGGCAATACTTTGATGGAATCAACTTTATCAAATGCTATGATTTTGACCGGCTGTTCACCGTCTTTCAAATCGAGCGTTAATTCGCCAGTTCCTTTAGCTGTCACTGTAATCCAGACGTCATCACCGTTCTGCTTTTCAACTTTATCGACAACCAGTCCTTCAGAGGCAACAAAGCTGTCCGGTGTCAGCTTGTCGGGCAGTTTTGTACCAATCACCCGGATCGTTTCAGTTGTGCCTGTTTTGATGGATCTTGGCCATGTAGCCAAAACAGCTGTTTTGTCCGCTTTATAATACGTTTCATCTGCGTATATCCCTTTATCGTTTACCTCGTTCCATCGGCCTTCAATTCTATTGCCATCTTCTATTACATTAAAGACGCCGCGGGTTTTCACATTGCCATCAGTTAAGCTACTGCGCAATGAATACCCGGCATACTTCCGTACATTCCCTTCGGATTTCGTTTCTTTTTCGTCGGACATGAGCAACTTCCGTTTTTCAAAGTACATATCTCCCTTTTCAGAAATGTCCGAGTATCCGCTATATAATCCGATTCCCGGCTGATGTCCGACAATCCTCCATGTACCTGTAATCTCATAATCAGCCTTATTGTCTTTCCATTCTTTCCAATCCTCCGAATCATACGGGTGGATGCTTGCCATATAAGAAAGGACCTGGTCTGCCTCTTCTTCCCATTTCATCGTCCGCATTTGATAAATCATGGCCGGACTCATCCCGATGTGGAAGTCTTTTAATTTCATCCACTCATCTTCGGTACGATACTGTGCAAGAGGTCGTCCTCCCGCATGGCATGCGATACAACTTTTTTCAATCTTGTTATACTCTTCCGTAACCGGTTCAATTGTTGAACCGCTTTCGGTCAGCCAGTACATGACTTTTTCAGTTTCAGTGGGAGTCAAACCGTTCTTGTCGCTCAGTTCCTGAACGATCACAGCCTTTTCTTCATCTGTTATTTGAACTCCCCACGCCGTTTGCATACGTGTAATGGTATCCTGCCATCCTTCCGGTGTTTTGCGGATGTCGCTAATCCGCTCGACCTTTCCGTCTTCCCCCACGGCATGGCATGTTATACAAGAATTCTGGAATGTGTCGCTCCATTCTTCATTTGCCAAGCTCACCCCAGGTGCCTTGACTTCCTCGTCATCTGTTACTTTCTGCGGTTCTTCTTTTGTACAAGCGGTAACAATTACAAGAGCAGCGAGCAATAATGAAATAACCCCGATCATTGTCCGTTTATTGCGAATCACCTGAATCCCCCCTTACCCGTCAATGAATTTCAATTTTTGCCAATCTCTTACGGCAGCCGGGCAATCCTGATGCCATTCCGGATACTTCGTTAAACCATCCGGTACTTGGGCTGCCCACCAGCAATCTCCGTAACAGCCGTACAGATCACGCTCCATCGGCTGGCAAAGGGCGGCTACGGATGTCCCCGAACTGTCCGCCTCCCAGCCCGGATCAAAGACAGTTGTACAGCCAATCGGCAATTGTAAGCCTTCAACGTCCATAATTTCTCCTGCTTCTATTCGCCTCATGGCCATTTTCCCTTTGCGGTTCAACGGTTTACTATGTTTCATAAGCCCACCCTTCCTTTCTTAATGTAAGCCTTTGCAAAATTAAGAATATCAAGGTAGAGTAAAATCAAAGCAAAGCGAAAGTAAAAATAAAGTAAAGATATCAACTTTTCAGAATTATAGTATTTTGATATGATGAGAAATATTGCGAATACCGACAATGGTAAACTAGTGAAACTATGTGGACTTGGATTCAATGGAACCATCCGTTTATGGCATAATAAAAAAATTCATCTTCAAAAGGGGGAAAAATGATGAATCAATCTACTATTCTGCATGTGGACGATGAACCAGAAATCCGGGAATTGATTGGTCTTTATTTAAAAAAGGAAGGGTATAACTTCGAAGAGGCAAGCAATGCAACAGAGGCGCTTGAGAAATTAAAAGCTGTCAATCCGCAACTCATCTTGCTGGATGTCCAGCTCCCCGATCTGGATGGCATTGAAATTTGCCGACGCATTCGCCAAGAGACGAACGTGCCTGTACTTTTTTTGAGTTGTAAAGATTCGGAGATTGATAAGGTCATTGGGCTAAGTGTAGGCGGTGACGACTATATCGGGAAGCCATTTGGGATGAATGAATTAATCGCACGAGTGAAAGCCCATTTGCGCCGTTATTTCGAATCCCAGATACCTTTATTAGAAGATACGGCTCTAGATGAGGGGAACGTTTTAACATCAGCTTCAATTGTCTTGGATAGCGCACGTCATGATTGTTATATACGGAACAAAAAAGTCCAGCTTTCCTCCAAAGAATTCGAACTGCTTCATTTCTTCATGCTCCATCCTTTCCAGGTGCTAAGCGCAGAGCATTTGCTGGAGAGAGTTTGGGGATACGAGTCGGATATTGATACGAAGACAGTGACAGTTCATATCGGGAATTTACGGAAGAAACTAGGGGAAGACCCCAAAAAGCCAAAGGTCATATTAACTCTTCGCGGGGCAGGGTATAAATTCAATGAGTCTGTCCAAAAAGGCTAAAACTCTTATTCATAAATCCTTTTATACATTCAGAGGCAGGATGCTATGGACTTTGCTCCTTCTCTCACTTGTTCCGCTCGTTATCATCAGCTACTTCGTCATTCAAAGCACCAAAAACTCCATCACAGTGACAGGAGAAAATATTGAAGAAGATATCAGCGAGTATGTCCTTTATCTATATAAAGAAAATATTACCAGACAGGCAGAAGCGACGAGCATTCAGCTGGAGGGATATAAAAAACAGATCCTTCAATTGCGCACATCTTTATTGGAGGCATTTGAATCGTCCATTGTGCCACCAGGATATTCCCTCCATTTACAACAAGATATTAGCGGTATTTATTGGGAGTCAGTAAAAGGAGATTCCTCCAATTCAGGAACGACTGCTGTCTATCCCGTAACGGAAGAAACAGTGGAGCGGCTCGAACAGACAAAAAGCATTGAAGGAGCGATGAAACAAATCGTCAAAAGCAATAAAGCCATTGTCGCTGTTTATTATGTTTCTCCAACATCCGCGTGGCGTATTTACCCGGCAATGGATGCTCCAAAGGAAATTAAGGATGGCTTTTTAACGGCAGATGTTGATTTTACGAAAGAGACTTTTTATACTGCTGGAGCGAATGTTTCCTCGGATAGCAATGCGGTCGGTTGGACGGATCCATATATTGACCTGACTCATCGGCATGAAATGTTCTCCATTTCAGCTCCAGTTACCGGCCGCAACGGTGAGGAACTCGGCATTTTGGGCGCGGATATTACGACCCACCGCGCCTTAAACCATTTGCTTAATATGAAGTTCAAAGAAGAATCCGCCTACGCTCTATTATTGAACCAACATGATGAATTTATCGCCTATCAGGACAAGGCGGATGACGATCTGCCTTTCTTGACAAAAGAAATCCGGCAACAAATATCGGCAAACGAACAGCCTGTCCTCCTGAACGTCAACGGTCTGAATAAAATTTTCCTGTCCGCCACAATTGACCATTCTGGATGGAAACTGATTTTTGCGATTCCTGAAGCGGGGATTATAGATCATATTAAAAGCTTGACTGACCGGGAATTAACGGCTCATAAGCAAACGATTTTCAGCCACCTGCGCAATATCATGATTTTCACTTTGTTAGTTATTATTTTTTGTTCAATTGCCATTTGGCGCAATTTCACAAACCCGATCCGAGAGATCCTAGGCGGGATCCGTTCCTTTCAAAATGAAAATTTTAAATCAGTGATTCCTAAACAATCACTTCACGAGTTTAATGTGGTCAGCCAGTCCTTCAATTCGATGAGCCAGCGGATTAACAAATTAATCGGCAACTACCAGACGTTGAACAGCCAATTGGAGGACAAAGTGTCGGAACGTACCCAGCAATTGGTCCGCCTGAACATTTCACTCATCGAGACAAATAAAAAGCTGCAAGAGACGGAGCAGCAAAGGAAACTACTTTTCGCCAATATCGCACATGATCTGAAAACACCAATCACGCTCATCCATGGCTATATCGAAGCGATTCAGGACGGATTGATCGGCGAAGACGATTATGAGATGTATTTCAATCGCATCCAAAATCATCTGGATTCCATCAACAATCTGGTGGTGAATGCCTCCGAACTGAATCGGATCGATTTGAAGGAGCAGCCTTTCCATTTCAAGCGAGTCGATACGGTATCCTTCTTCCAGGAAATCAAAAACAATTTTATCCGCTATGAACAGATTGCATTCGATATTGAACCAGACCTACCACCGCTCAATATTGATGTCCACTATATCGAACGGGCGTTGATGAATCTCATTAAAAATGCCCTCAAATATTCCGAGCCTGACACACCTATTGCTGTCCAGGTAAGACAGCAGGACCAACATGCAGTCATCACCGTAAAAGATGCAGGATGGGGCATTTCGGATACGGACTTGCCGTATATCTTTGACCGTTTTTACCGCGTCAGTAAAGTACGAAATTCGAACAAGCCGGGAACGGGGCTCGGTCTATCCATTGTCAAGGAAGTGATGAACGCACACGGAGGAACCATTGTAGCCCACAGCGAACTGGGCATAGGGACCGAATTCACCATCACACTCCCCTTTCCAACGGATGCGGATGGGGTGTCTAGCTGAAGAGGAGAAATTGGAGGAATTCCCGCTTTCTAAACGGGGAGAATCAACGGAATATGAGCGGTTGTGCGGAAGTATGATCGCTTGCGGTGACTTATCGGCGCTGCTCGAAGCGTCACTTCGGAAGTATGATCGCCTCGGTGCACTTATGATTTCTTAAAATGAAATATAAGCGCCCAGTCTCGGCTGGCGAATACTAGCCCCTTTGCCCAAGAACCTAATCAATGAAACGCACCTAATAATTGTCGGAATTGTGACATAGTATCTCCCTACCACCCTATTTACTTGCCAACAGCTACCTACTATACTTGGAGTACTTATGGTAGAAAAGGGAGGAAGAGTTGATGGAAAAAGGTTATTTTGGAGAATTCGGGGGAAGTTTTATTCCGCCCGAGCTGCAGGAAGCGATGGATCATCTTGCACAACAATTTGAGGAAGCGATCCAGGACCCCGCCTTCTTGAACGAGTACCGCCGTTATTTGGCCGAGTATGTCGGCCGGGAAAATCCGATCACCTTTGCCGAAAATTTGACGAAGCAGGTCGGCGGCGCAAAGATTTATTTGAAGCGTGAAGATTTGAACCATACCGGTTCCCATAAGATCAACAATGCGATCGGCCAGATTTTATTGGCAAACCGGATGGGCGCCAAACGCGTCATTGCGGAAACGGGCGCCGGCCAGCATGGCGTCGCCACGGCCACCGCTTGTGCGATGTTCGGCATAGAGTGTGTCATCTACATGGGAGAAGAAGATATAAGACGCCAAGCATTGAACGTCTTCCGGATGGAATTGCTCGGTGCCAAAGTCGTGCCGGTCTCAAAAGGGCAAGGCCGTTTGAAAGATGCCGTCGATGAAGCGTTGAATGATCTCGTGGCCAATTATGAAAATACATATTATTTGCTTGGTTCTGCGGTAGGTCCTCACCCGTTCCCTTCCATCGTCAAATATTTTCAATCCGTCATCAGCGAAGAGTCCAAACGCCAGATGTTGGAAAGAGAAGGTAGACTTCCGAATGCCGTGATTGCTTGTGTTGGAGGGGGCAGCAATGCGATTGGTGCATTTGCCCATTATTTGAATGATGAGAGCGTGGATTTGATCGGTGTGGAACCGACTGAAGCGGCCAGCTTGACCAAAGGCGTGCCGGCTGTCATACATGGGTTCAAATGCTATACTTTATTGGACGAAAACGGCGAGCCGGATGCCACCTATTCCATTGCGGCAGGACTGGATTATCCTGGCGTCGGGCCAGAGCACAGCTATTTGAAAGACGCCGAACGGGCAACCTATTTCCCGGTTACCGGACAGGAAGCATTGGAAGCATTTAAGACACTCTCCAAAACGGAAGGCATCATTCCAGCATTGGAAAGTTCTCATGCGGTTGCATTTGCCATCAAGCACGCAGCCACTCTGTCGCCGGACGACATTGTATTGGTCAATCTTTCCGGACGCGGCGACAAAGACGTTGAACAAGTTTTTGAAATGCTGCAGAATGAATAAGGAACACCGCATCAAATTTTTGTAGAAAGATGGGATTTAGTTATGATTCAAGTGAATATACCTGCCCTGGACCAACAAGCGGGTAAAGAGGCTGAGGCCTATCTGACGACTTTGACCAAGCCGGTCGGAAGTCTCGGTCGATTGGAAGAATTGGTGATCGAACTCGCGAAAATGACCGGGACCCATAAATTGGACATTACACCGCCTGGCATCATCGTATTTGCGGCTGATCATGGCGTAACCCGGGAAGGCGTTTCGGCTTTTCCTCAAGAAGTGACGTTGCAAATGGTTTCCAATATCATACATGGCGGGGCTGCCATTAATGTCTTCGGCAGGCAAATTGGGGCTACGTTTCAAGTCGTCGATGTCGGTGTCGCCGGAGAAGTTAGGGAAAAAGAAGTTAGTTCAAGGAAGATCCGGCCCGGTACCGGAAGCTTTTTATCGGAATTGGCGATGAGCCGGGAAGATGCCGAACAAGCAGTGGAGGTCGGATATTCGGAAGCGAAGCGACTCATGGAAAACGGTGTGAAATGCCTGATCGTCGGGGAAGTTGGCATTGGAAATACGACTGCAAGCAGTGCCGTGCTGGCAGCTATTACGGGGGCCGATCCCGCTACTATAGTAGGCTATGGAACGGGCATCTCTTCCTCTCAGCACGAACGGAAAATTGAAGTCGTCCGGGAATCAATTGAACTTCATCAGCCAGACCCGCAAGACGCCTATGATATCCTATCTAAAGTAGGTGGTCTGGAAATGGGCGCGATGGCTGGAGCGATGCTGGCTGCCGCCGAAAACCGTGTGCCTATTGTACTGGACGGATTCATCTGTACCGTTTCGGCTCTCTTAGCCAAATTAATCGATCCGCGAGTGGCAGACTATATGATTCTATCCCATCAATCCGCAGAGCCCGGCCATCTTACGGCCATCGAACAAATACAGAAAGAACCGATTATTCAATTGAATATGCGGCTTGGAGAAGGAACCGGCGCCACCGTCGCATTCCCGATTTTGCAAGCTGCAGTCAATATGATCAATGAAATGGCAACCTTCGAAAGTGCCGGGGTTGCTGGAAAAGAAGAAGAATCGACAGCGACGCTCTCCTAAAGAAAACCGTGCATTTCCACTTACTGGGATGCACGGTTTTTAAATGAATCCAAACAATCTAAACAAATGCATGTTTTCCGGAGTTGGTCGGCCGGCACCTCATTAAAAACTTCCTTTGGAAAGAACTCTTTCGTGCACCAGCATTCTCCCAATGATTTCTCTTTACCATTGCAACAATTATTTCCTTTTCCGCAAACCGGACAATACTCCATAGTCGCCTTCATAACCATTCACCCTTCCACCTCAGAATTTAACCCCTAATATCTTGCTATTATTTTTCAGGATACAGCTTTTGTAGGAAATCGACCGATTGGGTAATTAATTTCTTTAACACATCGACATTAATATCGTCGACTTTATTAATATAGACACAGGCTTTTCCTGTCGTATGCTTGCCGAATTTGGCCAATAAAGCTTCGCGATCCGGATCGCCGGGCGCAAAGTACAAACTGATCTTCGCTTTCCGCGGCGAAAAGCCGACTAACGGAGCATCTCCCTCATGTCCGGTTTTATAGACATAGTGGTAGGAGCCAAAACCGATGATGCTGGGCCCCCATAGTTTCGGCTCGTACCCTGTCGTTTCAGCGAAAATATCGAGTAGGCGGTAGGCATCCTCCCGCTTTTTGGGATGTTCTACTTGTTCAATGAACTCGATGACGCTACTATCAGTCTCTTTTGTTTTTAATTCGTACATACGTTTCTCCTTTCCTGTAAAGAGTGATTGTTCTGCCAATTGTATCACATGATCACATATTCAGTAACGGCTTTTCATATATTGGTCAGTAGGAATCCGGAGGTGGTAGTTTGAGCAAGGATTTCACAAAAACGGCGCGGGATGAACTGCAGTTCTGGTTGCAAATTTTAGGCGATCACGGCCGGTTCATCCACGATTCGTTGGCGCCAAGTGAAACTACGTTCATTGAGCAAGCGGAATCTTTTATCAGCCAATTCGACTCTTTACTGGTCGACTCGAAACAGAACATGGATCATCGTGCACTTCTAGTCCTGCTTCAAAAGGCAAGGGCTGCTAGCGAGATGATCCGAACGTTTAAACTGACAATTCTTCGGGAACAACTCGTCGGGAAAATCAAAATATCGTTGCCCCCTACCTTTATCAATCATATGGTCAATGAGGTGGAAGAGGCGATCCGCTTATTCTCCCATCTGGAGAAAGAAGAGATGCCGCCCCACGTTCACCCGCTCCATCATGATTTGCTTTGGCTATTGGATGCAGTAGGACATGCGGGGTCGATCGATGACAGGTTGGACCTGGTGGAGAAACCGTTGAAAAAGAAGAGCCGTAAATTTATGAAGGATTGGGAAGCTTTTTATCTGAAAGCGATTGAGTTGACCGGTTTTTTACGGACGAATGCCGCACAATTTCCTGCCTTGTCTAAATTCCACGATGATGTCCATCTAGAAATGACCATTTTCAAAGCTTTTTTACGAGAATTGGAGGAATTGAGACTGAGTAAAAAGGGACTCGGTGTCTTGTCGCCACTCATGGCCGACCATATGGCGCGGGAAGAGTGCTATTATCTCACGAAATTGGCTGAAACGACCGAGGTGCCCGCCCCCGACTGCGACCCGGCAAAGCCGCGGACAAAAGAGTAAATGAAAAGCGGATCGCCTTGTAATGAGGCGATCCGCTTTTAATATTATCCGATTTGAATCTCCCTATCCAATGTTTGAAGGGCGGCCAAAATGCTGAGTCCCGTCAATTGACTCGTTTTCGGGTTATCGGGAGAGGGGTGGTTTTCTAGCTGGACTGTCAATTTTCCAAAATCGCCAATCGCTTCCATTGTGTGCATATTATTTTTAACTAGCGGGTCGGCAATGATTCGAACCTCGGTTTTATGGATTCCAACGCCTGCTAATGCGAGAATAATGGCGACGTTCGCGTTTTGCGGAAATCGACTGATGGCTTCTTTTGCCGAGCCTTCGAAGAGAATGGTCTCTTCGGTGATTGTTTGTGCCGTTAGTGAATTTGCCGGTTTCCGTGTTTCTAAGGAAACCTGTTGCAATCCGCCCCCCACCCGTGCGGCTTTAATGACATCCAATCCACCGATTGCACCGGAAGGTAAATAGATTTTACGGTTGTGTTCTTTGGCATTCATTGTTAACTCCTCATAGAGGGCAAGGTCCGCCAATGCACCGATGCTAATTAAGAGCAGGTCTTTTTCCCGGACAATGCGGGTGGCGAATGTTCGTACGACTTCTATATTGGCACATTCAATAACAAGATCGATATCCGATTTCAAAAATGTCTCTACATTATCGAAAGCCGTGAAACGATAAGTATTCAACAATTTGGGCAATGCCATCTTCGCTTTTTCTCGCTCATCAAAAACCGCTGTTATCTGACAGCCAGGCAATCCATTTTCTTTATTAATTTTCTGCAAAAGAAACTCTCCAATGGAACCTGTTCCAATTAATCCGATATTCATGTAAATCCATTCCTTTCCCTTTTATCATAGCGAACATTTCCTGAAAGGACGAACATTTCAGTTACTCGATGTTGTTTTAAGGTTTGTCCAGGTAGGGTATGGTAGTACAACATGAATTCGGGAGGAGAAGGACTATGGCAGAGACCTCTTTTATAGGTGTTTTTGATAACGAGAATGACTTGATTGCCAAAATCGATGAACTGAAGCTAAAAGGGTATACCGAGGAGAATATTTATATCATCACAAGAGACAATACGGATATTACGATGGTGAAAGCACGGACAGGCGCAGAAATCGAGCGGACAGGCGGTTCCTGGTGGGATCGATTCACCTCGTTTTTGTCCGGTGAAGAGCCTGTACAGAAGGCACTTGGACAGATGGGGCTGGATCCGATCGAGGCGGAAAACTATTATAAATTGCTGGAAGGCGGAGCTATGTTATTGTTCGTGGACCACGGTGAATACGGTCAACGCATTCGGAGCAATGACGACGTATCCAGCTTGGATGGCGCAGGCACCGATCCGAATCTGGGAGCCAATCTACAGCAACCGGAAAATCAAATGGATATTCCTCCGATAGAAGGCATTCCTCCCGGAAAACGGATCTGATTTCGCTAATTGACAGGCGTTCACAAATGCTGTGAACGCTTTTCATTTTGGTTGAATGAAGTGCTAGTGCCCATAAGTTTCCGGAAGCGCTCTTTACTTTAGACGGCCGCTCATAGTTCCCCGCAAGCGATCATAACTTCAGACCACCGCTCATAGTTTCCGACAAGCGATCATAACTTCAGACCACCGCTCATAGTTTCCGACAAGCGATCATAACTTCGGACAACCGCCCATAGTTCCCCACTAGCGATCATAACTCCAATCAACCGCTTATATTCCCCCCTAGAGATCATAACTCCAATTAACTGCTCATCCCCCTATCGAAACGAAAAAACGGCCGCCCTCTTCGGGTGGCCGTTTTAGAGATTATGGCTTAAGTGGATCGTCCGGATTTTGATTCGGATTGAATGGCGGATTGCCTTCCGGTGGCAATTGGTCATAGGACGGATCGCTTGGAGGCACGTCGTCCGAATGGGTAGGCCCCATCATGCCAGGGTCCACTTCCGGTTCCACAGTCATGCCTGTTGCAAATGAACCGGTTGGGTCGCTTCCGCCATCCGGCATTCCATCGGTTGCCTCCGTCTTCCGGAATCCTTGCTCAGTTTGCTCTTTCACTTGCTCTTTCTTTTGCTGTATGTCCTGCTTAGCGTCTTCCCACTTATCTTTCGACACATTGGCATTCTGGACACTTTGTTCCATTTTCGATAAATAGCGGGAAGCGTGTTCGCGTCCGCCCAGACCGAATGCCAAGCCGAATGCAAGGGCCACTCCTCCAAGTGTCAGGATGAACGCTGCATTAATAATGGCTGGCGCAATGCCGAGCTGGCTCAATGCCATAAAGAAGGCGAATGCCAAAATCGCATATTTTGCCACGTAACGAAGGACATGCGGCGTGCCCGTACGTGTCGTCATAATGCTGCCGACGAATCGTTCAGCGAGATTGGCCAGCCAGAAACCGATAGCTAGGATGACGACTGCCGCGATGACCATCGGCAAGTAGGCAAAGACGGCGGTTGCCAGTGTCACCATAAAGTGCATGTTTAAAATCTGCAAAGCTTCCACAACGAACAACAGAATAATTATGATTTGGGCAATCGTTCCGATCACTTCCGTGAATGACGTCGTGGAAGGTCTTCTCGATCGGGCACCCATCATGCCAAACAAAGAATTGACTCCAATATTTTCAAGAAGTGCGATTACGACACCCTTCACCCAACGTGCCAGCATCGTACCAACCAACACGAGCAGGATGGCCACTGCAATTTTCGGCAGCATTGTCATTATGTCATTCAACATGGCGATCGCCGGTTGCGAAATTCCTTCCAGATCCAAGATTTCCAGAGCGGAAATGGTGACGGGAATCATGATCAGGATGAATGCCACCGTCCCGACCAGCTTGGAAATGCTCGTTCCTTTGAAAAACGAGGAAAGCTTTAATCGATCCGCCAAACGGTCCGTTCCGATCGTTTCTAGAAACTTCGTCAAAATGGTACGGATAATTTTGGCTACGAGTAATCCGACAAAGAAAATGAGCGCTGCACCGACCAATTTTGGAATGAAATTCAGGAATCCTGCCAGCATGTCTTCAAACGGTCCACTTACTCCACTTAAGCCAAGCGAGTGAAGAATAGCAGGGACAAATAGCAGTAGGATGAGGTAAAAGGCGATATTCGCTGCGGTCTCCACCCATTTCGCTTTGTTCACGTCCTCGGGAGGAACCCCTGTTTTC
Source organism: Sporosarcina sp. 179-K 3D1 HS (assembly GCF_047228905.1). NCBI lineage: Bacteria > Bacillati > Bacillota > Bacilli > Caryophanales > Caryophanaceae > Sporosarcina > Sporosarcina sp. 179-K 3D1 HS. The sequence goes on along the minus strand of NZ_JBFEGI010000002.1, from coordinate 131,839 downwards.
ATAACGTATTTATTCAAATTCAGTTTATTGCCGGCCATCAAAATCAATTTTTTAACGACCAACGCGATGACCCAGGCCAACAACAGGATGAAGGCCGCTTTCAAAATTCCAAGGATCGCTCCGCCAATCCCGGAATACATGGAAATGAACGGCGTGGCAATCATGTGCATATTCATCATGTTGAAGAATAATAGGAACGCGAGTAGTAAAATACCGAAAAAGACGACTTTACTAATTATTTTTTCAATATTCCATTTCGAATCTCTCATGCCGAACCGCTCGTTCACCCTCGATTTCCGCAGCATTTTGTAAACCGCATTTTCTGCGATTTTTGCGACAAAGAAGCCGAGAAGCAGAACGAGTAGGGCAAATAATAAATCAGGCAGCCAACTGAAAATATGATCATAATACGGATCTCTGAACATCTAATTTCCTCCATTCGTTTGCTAGTCTACTTCGACTATTCCTATTAACTGACTTTGATAAACCTTTTTTAAGAGCAGCGGTTCTATTTCCTCTCCAGCGGGAATAGACTTATATGTCATCATTTACTCATTGACTGGAGGGATTTTCGTGAAAAAAAACGCAGTTATTCTCTTCATATTTCTGGTTGTCAGTTTACTAGGGACTTCATTCAAAGTAACAGCTAGTGAAAGATTGGAGTTATTCGTGGATGATGTGAAAATCGACGGCCATGAACAACCGTTCCTCAAATCAAACGGACAAGTATGGCTCCCGGTTCAGCCGGTATTCGAGGCGGCCGGATTCCATGTAACAAACGAGAAATCAGGCCATCTGCAAGTGACCAACTCGTTTCTCACCATCGAGTTTCAGCCACGTACTGGAGTCATCACAGTGAATGGCGAGGCGAAGAAAACCGATTTCCCACTCACGTTACGCAATGCCGGAAACTATATCTCAAGTGATTTTTTATCCAGCTTGGAAGGTTTTAAGGTGAATATCCCGAAGGACCAGTCAGCGGTCTACGTGACGACCAACCAGGTACAGGACATCGCCCCTTTTTTGGACAAGGTTGCCGCAAAGGAAATTTCCGGTTATTCATCAACCAGCAAGTTGGAACACCGGACTATATTCTCCTATGATCCGGAAGTCGTCAAATTCACGATTGACACAGATTTGATCGTGAATGAAGTGCAGGGGGCCTTATTCATGAAGACGGCGATGGCAACCAAGTTGAAAGGCAGACCGGTGAAACAGACGTCCGAAATGTTTTTGACGAAGGAAGGTATCTTGGAGTATAAAGAGGAAATCCGAAAATGGGTCCATTTGGAAGACGAGCCATCTGCAGAGTTCATGGAAAGCGTATTGCCTGGCCCCCACCCGATCGAACAGCTGAAAGAAATAGGCGAGGATGAGACGCTTCAGCTTTATGATTACGGGGATGTGTTTGTTTTGGTACAGCGGATAACGGATCGTGATAACGAAGACGATTTCGTATCCAGTAAAACGGTCCGATACACGTCCACGCAGTTCGATAAACGAACGTTCCTTCCAATCCATGCGCTGACCATCACAGATACGACAATTGACACGGACAAGGATTCGGTCTCTATTCATGAACAGCTGCACCGTTCGTTCATCCATGACGATACCGTGAAGCAAATTCGGATTCCTGAAAAAGTTCTTAAGGATGCTATCAGCGAGAAAGCATATTGGAAGGAAATCGGGCTGTTTGACGAGTTGGACGAATGAAAAACGGGGCAGCCTGCATAGGAAATCCTTTTCGCTTGAGGTCCCTGCGCTCATAACTTTCGGAGAGCACTCATAACACTGGAATGGCGCTTATATTTACAGAGAAACGCTCATAAGTACTTCTTGGCGCTCATATTTCTCCGCAAGCGCCGATAACGGCGGAGGATCGCTCATATTCCACAACGACCGCCCATAACCGATTTGCACATCACCCGCCTTCATTCAAAAACGGAGCTATCCGGTTAATGGACGGCTCCGTTTTTCATTTGCCCTTCTTAAGGAATTTTTTATAAAGAGGAAGTAACGCATTCGGGGTCAGCTCTATATTGTTTTCATGTGCATATTTGACAGCATGTCCGAGCGCAATCGTCATCGCTCCTGCCACACTTGCCCCCGCCACCATTCCGGCACCGGGGACGATCTTGACGATTTGGCGAAAGATGGTTTTCCCCACATTCCCCACGACGGTGGCGATGATCAATTCCTTTGCGTGATCCTTGGAAATCGGCTTGCCATACAGTGTGGAGAGGCGAAGCAGAAGTCCCACTTGCAAGGCGGTCAATGGGATGAAATCGGAACCGGGCATAGGGAGAGCGCCGATTGCAGCGGCTGATCCGCCTGCGCCTAGAATCCACTTATTCGCTATGGACGATTTATCTGCCATGTTGGCGGCCATCAAAATGTCCTTTTTTTTACCTTCCAATAGCTTCAGGATTTCATTTTGCAACATACCCATGTTTTCTCCTGTACGCGAAGATATCGGCGCGACAGGATAATCATAATTCGTATGATCTTGGATATATTTCACCAAGCTGCCGATATCTTCGGCTGCATCGATTTTATTCAATACAAGAATGATGTCCTGGTTGACCTTGGCGATCTTTTTCAAAGATACGAGTTCGGTATCCGACAACACTGTGCCTGCGGCGTTCAGAAAAAATAAAATCAAGTCTGCCTGCTTATAAAACTTCATTGTTTCTGCAGAGTGTTCTTTATAAATGTCGTCCAGTCCCGGCGTGTCGACGAATACGATATTCTTCTTGTATATGTACTTCTGAATCTCTTGCGTCTCGCCCGGCATCGCGCCGACTTTCGCGACATCCGCCTCCATAAGCTGATTTAACGTCGATGACTTTCCAGCGTTGACATCGCCGATCATCGCGATGAGTACTTCCCTCTCGAGTTGCTCATTGATTTCTGTTGTCTTTTCGTCAAAGATGCGATCGAATTCTTGGTCAGACATGAACTTTGGGTTGTCCAATTGTCGTCCTCCTTTCTGTTGTGATTGACGGGTTTATAATGGTGAATCGACTTTTTCCTTCTTCTTGTTATACGGTTCCTACATAGGAAAGTTTCACTTGTTACCTAAGGTTCTGCCGAATGACTCTCTCTTATATCTTTCCTTCCTTTTTATGATTCAAAACTTATGACAATCAAAAACCGCCTCCTGAGTAAGAGACGGTCTAACATCAGAATATTTTCTTGCGGTCGCGCTCATCCTTCAAAATTTCCACCGCTTCCCGGAAACGCATGGAGTGGACATTTTCCCGCTCCCGTAAGAACCGCAAGGAATCGTTTACAGATGGATCATCGGAGATGTCGATAAGCCATTGATAGGTCGCCCGCGCTTTTTCTTCCGCCGCGATATCTTCGTACAAATCGGCGATCGGATCACCTTTTGCCTGAATGTATGTTGCGGTAAATGGGACCCCCCCTGCATTTTCATAAAAAAGGGCATGCCCATGATTGACGAAATGTGCCCCGAGTCCGGCTTCTTCCAGCTGCTCGGGAGTGGCGTCCTTCGTCAGCTTATAAATCATGGTCGCCAACATTTCCAAGTGGGAAAACTCTTCCGTGGCAATGTCATTGAGAACTCCGATGACTTTGTCAGGAACCGTATACCGCTGATTCATGTATCGAAGGGCCGCCGCCAACTCCCCGTCCGCCCCGCCATATTGCTCCATGAGATATCTGGCCAGTTTTGGATTACACGTACTTACTTCGACCGGGTAGAGCAGTTTTTTCTCATACACCCACATTCCATTTCCCCCTTATTACCGTTGCCACGGCCATGGTGGTTGATTCCAACGCCAGCCAGCTTCCAGTGCCTGTTCGGACGGCACCGAATACAAGGATAACGGGCCGTATCGATTTTCGTATTGACGCCGGACGCGTGCCGCTTCTTTGATTGCTTCCCTCCATTGCCTGAGCCCTTCCTCATCATGAGGATGTGTATTTGTGTACAATGTCAGTTCGACGACGACAAAATCGGCTTCCTGCACACGTTGCATCATCTCGCGTTCCTCTTCAAACGAACTCACGATATACCCTCCTTCCGTGAAAACCCATCCACGAGGGCCGGCCAGAGCGAACCATGAATCAACGCCTGTTCTGGTGTGTATTGCGGAAGACCCGGAGGCTGGAAATCCATGAAAAGTTGCGGCGGCAAAACGAACTTCTTTACAAGAATGGGCGGACAAGGGTCAAGAGGGGAGACATATGGTCGAAAACTTCCCCGATATGACGGTCTTTCCAAATCTCATCACTCCTCAGACCAACGTATGCAGGACAGCTGGAATTGATACCTCAATAGATGAATTGGGCATTTAATCGAGCGGTTATCTTCATCTGACCCGGTTCGATCGGAGTAGCGGCCTCTCGTTCCATTAATGCCATCGACTGAAATGGGGTCGCTTGCGGAACTTGTTCTTCGATGACTTCCTTTGGTATAGGGTTCACTTGCACTCCCATCGCATCCCCTATCGCCTGCGCTTTTGAACGGGCATCCTGTAAAGCCAACCCCAATGCCTGCTGGTAATGAAGCTCTTCATTGCCCACCCGGAATTGGATATTGGAAACGCGGTTCACTCCGTTCCGGACAGCCAAGTCAATTATCTCTCCCACGCGGCCGATATCCGGGATCGTTACTGCAATAGCATGGTTCACTTCGTATCCCCTGAAAATTTGTTCTCCTTCCACAAAGTCATACCGGGGAAAGATCGTATACGCGGTAGTTTGGATTTGCTCCCGTGGAATGCCAGCTCGCATTAGGGCGTCCAAAACCCGATCCATAATCTCGGCGTTTTCCTGCTGCGCCGTACGCACTTCCAGATTCTCCGTGCTCACTTCCAATCGGATCTCCGCCACGTCAGGCGAGACCGTGACGCTGCCCTCGCCCGTCACTGTCAGCGTCCGATTTGGAAAACAGCGGACTTGCTGAAGGTACATATGCAACATCCTTTCAAATTGTATTGAAATTCCGCATTAGGGAATGAATACAAAGAATTGTCAATTAAGGAGGATATCATGAAACATGGAACTTTTGCTTTCCTAGTAATGGCCGCCCTATGGATCGGATTGCAGTCGTGGACCACACCGGGCGACTCTCCCATTTCCATCATGACATCTTATGATGAAAAGTCGACGGCTACGACTATCGAAGCGTACGCACAAAAGCATGACATTCCACCAATCGACGCGACGATTGACCGGGTATGGAAAGCGATCCCCGGCTATAACGGCCTGGTTGTTGACCAAGAAAAAAGTTTGGGAATAATGGAGGGATCCCGATTCAAAGAAGAAGATATTATATGGAAGGAAACCCCTCCCGAAGTCCATTTGAGCGACCTGCCGCCCTCTCCGATTTATCGGGGAAACCCTGAAAAGCCAATGGTCTCTCTCCTGATTAATGTCGCGTGGGGAAATGAATTCATTGAACCCATCCTTCATACTTTGCAACAACACAAAGTGAAGGCTTCTTTCTTCTTAGACGGCAGTTGGACGAAAAAGAATCCCGACATGGCACGTCTGATTCAGTTCCACGGACATGAAATCGGCAGCCATGCTTACAGTCATCCTGATTTGGCAAAATCCTCCGAGGCCAAGACGAGAGACGAATTGCAGAAAACGAACGACGTGATTGAGGAAGTGCTCGGACTGACCCCGACTTGGTTTGCCCCGCCAAGCGGTAGTTTCAATCAGAGAACGATCGAAATCGCCCGGGAGCTCGGTATGTATACAATCCTTTGGACGGTCGACACCGTCGACTGGCGAAAGCCGGACACGACCGAAATGGTGAATCGGGTCGTTTCGAAAGTGGAAAAAGGCTCCATGATCCTCATGCACCCGACACAGCCGACTGCGGAAGGATTAGAGCGAATGATTGAAGAAATAAAAGGGAAAGGCTATGTTGTGGGGACGGTATCCGAACTGATGAGCGAGGAACGGGTCCGGCCTTTGAGATGAAGGAGGAATCGGAATGACTTATATTTTACAAGTGGATTTTCAGCATGATGGCCCATTCGGTGATAATATGGTGGCTGCCTTTACAGAGTTGGCAGAAAGCATTAATGAGGAACAAGGGTTCATTTGGAAAATATGGACTGAGAACGAAGAGACGAAAGAAGCAGGAGGCATCTATTTGTTTGAAACGGAGGAAGATGCGGAACGCTATCTGGCCATGCACACGGACAGGTTGACAGGATTTGGCGTACCAGCCGTCAACGCCAAGATTTTCAAGACGAATGCCGTATTAAGCAAGCTGAATCGGGGGCCAATCCGATAGCCTATCGGGAAAACAACCTAGCACGGATCGATTGCAACTGATCCGTGCTTTTTTCGCCGAACCGGCAGACGAAAAGTGTTTCATACTGCCGTCCAGCAATCATTAAGGAAAAAGATGTTCATCTCTAGCCATTCTGGGTATATCTATCGTATAGGAGTGAAACTGATGAAACGCTTCGTCCTACTGGTCCTTCTCCTCCTACTGTCCGGTTGTTCGGAACAGACGCAATCCGTTGGCGGACCGCCGCCGTTTGCAACCTTGGCGACCGGGTTGGATGCACCATGGTCCATTTCAACGGATGGGGAACGGTTTTTCATTTCCGAACGTACGGGAAATATTGTACGAGTGGACCCGGATGGACGAGCCGTCCGTGAGTCCGTAACCTTGTCACAACCGCTGTCCACTGCTGCGGAAGCCGGTTTGATGGGATTTGTGCTCCGTCCGGATTTCCGGACTTCCCGTTCAGCCTACGCCTACTACACATATGACTCGGACGGCATCCCGGTCAACCGGATTGTCACGTTATCATATAATGGCAGTACGTGGCGGGAGCAAGACATTCTCCTGGATGGCATCCGCTCAGGCCAAGTTCACCACGGCGGCCGCCTTGCCCTTTCCCCTGACGGGACGCTCTATGCAACAATAGGCGACGGAGCTCGTCCTGAATCTGCACAAGACCCGAATTCATGGAACGGGAAAATCATTGCACTTCAAGAGAATGGTTCCTTTCGTGTAATCAGTTCGGGGCATCGGAATCCGCAAGGGCTGGCGTGGGATGAAGATAGGACACTATTCGCCTCCGAGCACGGGCAAACCGCAAATGACGAAATCAATAAAATCGTGCCAGGTACCAATTATGGCTGGCCGATCGTCCAAGGGCGGGAGACACGCATCGGAATGGAGCCGCCACTTCTCACCTCCGACCCGTCCGAAACATGGGCCCCTTCCGGCATGGCGTTCCATAAGGGACTCCTCTATGTCGCCGCGCTTCGTGGTCAGGCCGTTTTAGTCATCGATCCGGCCCAAGCGGAAGTTGTTGATCGAATCGAAGGATTCGGCCGTGTCCGTGACGTGTTCTCAGACGGCCAATCTCTTTACTTCATCACCAATAATACTGATGGTCGTGGCAGTCCGTCGAGGGACGATGACCGGCTGATCCAGTTCGGCACATGACAGCGGCTCCACAGTTGTTCAGGTCCGCCAAGCCATGTATAATGTAGGAAGACTTGCATAGTGCTGGAAAAGCGCATTTTGGACTTTCAACCCTGAAGTAACTGTCGAACCTCGTCATGGTGGACGGTTGCTTCTTTTTTCAGTTTACTGCTTTTTCGAGTGTATATAATTCGCTAAAAATTCGTATGGAAAAGTTTTGTTCGACATTGTAAAATAAAGCGATTATAATTGTGCTTTAGCTGCAACGGGCTAGTGCCTTAATTTCTGCAAACAACGCAGAAATTAAGGCAAATCGAACCCTTCGCTGTTCGATTCGCAATTACGCCGAGGCGTAATTGATCATTTAGTTATGACAGCACGTATTTTAAGTGAAAGGCGTGAGTGTTAGGTTGGAAAATAAGCTGAAATTGTACGGCTTTAACAACCTCACCAAGACACTTAGCTTCAACATCTATGATGTGAGCTATGCAAAAAGTGAGCGGGAGCAGAAGGATTATATTGCCTATATCGATGAGCAATACAACTCTGAGCGATTGACGAAAATCCTATATAATGTGACGGAAATCATCGGAGCGCACGTCCTGAACGTGAGCAAGCAGGATTATGATCCGCAAGGTGCAAGTGTGACCATCTTGATCACAGAGCAATCGATTCCAGTCGGCCTGATTGACGAATCCTGCAATCTGGGCGAAATGAACATCTTAAAAACCCGTGATTCCGTCGTCGGTCATCTCGATAAAAGCCATGTTACTGTCCACACATATCCCGAATATCACCCTGACAATTCGATCGCTACCTTCCGGGTGGATATCGAAGTTTCGACATGCGGTGAAATATCGCCTTTGAAAGCACTTGATTACCTAATCGGCAGTTTCGATTCGGATATTATCACAACCGACTATCGAGTCCGAGGATTCACACGGGATGATCAAGGGAAGAAGTTATTCATGGACCACAAAATGACGTCGATTCAAGATTATATCGATAGCGAAACATTACAGAAATATGATGCCATCGATGTCAACGTCTACCAATCCAATATTTTTCACACCAAGCTGTTGATTAAAGACATCAATTTGCAAAATTATTTATTTAACACGGACGTCTATGAAATTCCTCCCAAGGAGAGGCTCCGCATTACGAATAATTTACGCAAAGAAATGATTGAAATCTTCAGCGGTTCCAATATATATGACGAATATAATGAGTGAGGGGTGATAAGATGGGACCTCTTTCGCAACATAGAGCCCCTATTATGGAAGCCTTGAATGAATATAAAGCGATGCGGGTCGTGCCATTCGACGTGCCGGGCCATAAGCGCGGACGGGGCAATCCCGCATTGGCCGATTTTTTGGGTGAAAAAGCCTTGTCTTTCGATGTTAACTCGATGAAGCCGCTCGACAACTTATGTCATCCGGTGTCCGTCATCCGGGAAGCGGAAGAATTAGCGGCTGAGGCATTTGGGGCAAAGCATGCGTTCTTCATGGTGAACGGCACGACTTCCGCGGTCCAAGCGATGGTCATGACTGCCTGTAAAGCGGGCGAGAAAATCATCATGCCGCGCAATGTTCACCGCAGCGCGATTAATGCGCTTATTCTTAGCGGAGCGGTTCCAGTCTACGTCAACCCAGGCGTCAACAGCAAACTCGGAATCCCGCTAGGCATGTCCGTAGAAGAAGTAAAGCAAGCGATTTTGGAAAATCCTGATGCCAAGGCGATTTTGATTAACAACCCGACCTATTACGGTATCTGTTCCAATTTACAAGCGATTACCGATTTGGCACATGAACACGGCATGCTTGTGCTCGTGGATGAAGCCCACGGGACCCATTTCTATTTCGGGGAAGATCTCCCTGCTTCCGCGATGTCCGTCGGTGCCGACATGGCGTCCGTTAGCATGCACAAATCAGGCGGTTCGCTGACGCAAAGTTCGTTTTTATTGATCAATAACGAGATGAGTGAGGGGTACACCCGGCAGATCATTAACTTGACCCAGACGACAAGCGGGTCTTATTTATTGCTCTCCTCCCTCGACATTTCAAGAAGGAATCTGGCACTTCATGGGAAAGAGACATTCCGTAAAGTGACGGAGATGGCTCAGTACACCCGCGACGAGATTAATAAAATTGGCGGCTACTATGCCTTTTCAAAAGAATTGATCGATGGTGACACGGTTTACGATTATGACGTGACCAAACTATCCGTCCATACGATCGATATCGGGCTTGCGGGAGTCGAAGTGTACGATATTCTTCGCGATGAATACGATATCCAGATCGAATTCGGTGACCTTGGCAACCTGCTGGCCTATATCTCGGTCGGGGATCGCCAGCTAGATTTGGAGCGGCTCGTCGCCGCCCTAGGGGAAATCAAAAGACGGTACTCACGTGACAAAAGCGGGCTATTCGATCACGAATACATCAAGCCGATCATTGCAGAGACGCCTCAAGCGGCATTTTATTCGCCGAAAAAGACATTGCCGATCTCGGAAAGCGCCGGCCATGTCGCAAGCGAATTTGTCATGGCATATCCGCCCGGCATACCAATCCTCGCTCCCGGCGAACGGATTACAGACGAAATCGTAGCATACATCGATTACTGCAAAGAAAAAGGTTGTTTCCTCACCGGTACCGAAGATAGTCGTATTGAGTTCATCAACGTGTTGAAAGAGGAGGTCGAGGCATGAATTTATGGTTCACGGAACACCACTCGCCCAATGTCAAATTCTCGATTAAAGTGGACAAACATCTCTACTCGGGCCAAAGTGAATTTCAGAAAATCGACATTTTACAGACACCTGAATTCGGAAGAGTATTAACATTGGACGGGCTTGTCATGTGTACGGAGAAAGACGAATTCATCTACCATGAAATGATCACCCATGTAGCGATGGCAACACACCCGCACATCAAGAACGTCCTCGTCATCGGCGCAGGAGATGGCGGAACGGTACGGGAACTGGTGAAGTATCCGACCATCGAAAACATCGACATGGTGGAGATCGATCAGATGGTCGTCGATGTGTGCATGGAATATATGCCACAGACAGCATCCAAACTGACAGATCCCCGAGTCCACCTCTATTTCGAAGACGGTTTGAAATTTGTCCGCAAGAAAGAGAACGAATATGATTTAATCATCGTTGATTCGACGGATCCATTCGGACCGGGTGAAGGTTTGTTTACGAAAGAATTTTATGGGAATTGTTATAAAGCACTGACAGAAGAAGGGATTCTCGTTAATCAACACGAAAGTCCTTTCTATGAGGAAGACGCCCTCGGCATGAAAAGGGCCCATCAAAAGATCATGGGATTCTTCCCGATTTCTGATGTGTATCAGGTGCATATCCCGACCTACCCATCCGGTCACTGGCTATTCGGCTTTGCTTCGAAGAAGTTTGATCCGATCCAGGATTTGGATGCTTCTGCATGGAACGGCCTGGGTCTGGAAACACGATACTATAATCCGAAGATCCATGTCGGTTCGTTTGCTCTACCAAACTATGTAAAGGAGCAATTGAAAGATGTTGAACCGAAACATTGAAACTTTCATCGGCTGTGATAATGAGTATGAAGAGTCAGGAATCGTCATTTTCGGCGCCCCTTTCGACTCGACGACCTCATTCCGTCCCGGCACCCGGTTCGCCAGCAAGGCGATGCGGGGCGACTCATTCGGAATCGAGACGTATAGCCCCTACCAAGATAAAGACTTGGAGGATATCGCCATTTTTGACGGTGGCGATCTAGAGCTGAGCTTCGGCAATACGGAACGGGCTCTCGGGCAGATCGAGGAGTTCACAGCAAAAGTCTTATCAGACGGCAAGATTCCGTGCATGATCGGCGGCGAGCATTTGGTCACTTTGGGGACGATGCGGGCTGTTGCCAAGCATTATCCCGATGTCCATGTCATCCAATTCGATGCACATGCCGATTTGCGGGAAGACTATTTGGGCGAATCTTTGTCGCATGCGACGGTCATCCACCGGGTATGGGACTTGCTAGGGGACAATCGGATCTACCAATTCGGCATCCGCTCAGGTGACCGCAGCGAATTCCAATGGGGCAAAGACCGTGTCTTTACGAATAAATTCAATTTCAACGGTCTTACCGATGTAATTGATAAATTGAAAGGAAAACCGGTTTATTTGACGATTGACTTGGACGTCCTCGACCCATCCGTTTTCCCCGGAACCGGGACACCGGAAGCTGGCGGCGTCAGCTTTATGGAATTATTGCAAGCGATCCTACAAGTGAGCGAGCTCAATATTATCGGTTGCGATGTTAATGAGCTTTCCCCGCCTTACGATCAAAGCGGTGTATCGACAGCAGTCGCATGCAAAGTGCTGCGTGAATTATTGTTGGCAATCAGTTCAAAAAACTAATATAAAAATGGTGGTGTTTTTAAAATGGGTAAAGCTTTAATTATTGGTGCTGGTGGAGTTGCAAGTGTAGTCGTTCATAAATGTTGTCAGGTGCCTGACGTGTTTGAAGAAATTTGCATCGCCAGCCGGACGAAGTCAAAATGTGATGCGTTGAAAGAAAAGTTGGATGGCGGCCGTACGAAAATCCAGACGGCACAAGTCGATGCGGATAATGTCGAAGAACTTGTCGCGTTAATCAATGAGTTTAAACCGGATATCGTAATCAACGTTGCTCTTCCTTACCAAGACTTGACGATTATGGACGCTTGCCTTGAAACAGGCGTGCACTACTTGGACACAGCCAACTATGAGCCGCTGGATACGGCGAAATTTGAATATAAATGGCAATGGGCGTACAGAGAAAAGTTCGAGAAAGCGGGTCTCACAGCTCTGCTCGGCAGCGGCTTCGACCCTGGCGTGACGGGCGTCTTCTCCGCCTACGCGCAAAAACACTATTTTGACGAAATCCACCAGATTGATATCGTCGATGCCAATGCGGGTGACCACGGCTATCCATTCGCCACGAACTTCAACCCGGAAATCAACATCCGTGAAATTACAGCAAACGGCCGCTACTGGGAAAATGGGGAGTTTATTGAGACGGAACCTTTGGAATTAAAACGTGTCTATGACCTGCCTGAAATCGGTCCAAAAGATGTGTACTTGCTATACCACGAAGAACTGGAATCCTTGGCGGTCAATATTAAAGGCATTAAAAAGATCCGCTTCTGGATGACGTTCTCCGAGAAATACTTGACGCATTTGCGCGTGTTAGAAAACGTCGGCATGACTTCCATCGAACCGATTGAATTCGAAGGTCAGCAAATCGTGCCATTGCAATTCTTGAAAGCCGTACTGCCGGACCCTGCTTCCCTTGGACCACGTACAAAAGGAAAAACGAATATCGGCTGTATTTTCCAAGGCGTGAAAGACGGCGAAGAGAAAACGTATTATGTTTATAACATCTGTGACCACCAAGAGTGTTACCGCGAAGTCGGTTCACAAGCAATTTCCTATACAACTGGCGTACCGGCTATGATTGGCGCGATGATGATCCTGACAGGTAAATGGAACAAACCAGGCGTTTACAACGTAGAGGAATTTGATCCGGATCCGTTTATGGAAGCGTTGAATGAATACGGCTTGCCATGGCAAGAAGATTTCAACCCTGTATTGATCGATTAAGGAGGAGCGACCGAATTGAATTTTGATGTACACGCAGTCCCCTCCCCTTCTTATGTGGTGGACGAAGGATTGCTCATCCAGAACTTGGAGAAACTGAAATCCGTCATCGACCGGACCGGCTGCAAAATTTTGCTTGCCCAAAAGGGGTTTTCGATGTTTTCGGTCTATCCGCTTATCGGGAAATATTTGAATGGCGTTACATCGAGCGGTTTATTGGAAGCAAGGCTTGGCTATGAGGAAATGGGCAAAGAAGTGCATACGTATGCACCCGCCTTTTCCGAAGCGGAGTTCGATGACATCCTGAAATATTCCGATCACATTGTCTTTAATTCATTCCGCCAGTGGATTCAATTTAAAGAGCGAGTGCAGAACTACCCAAAGCAGATCGAGTGCGGCATCCGCATCAACCCGGAATATTCGGAGATTGAAGTCGATTTGTACAATCCGTGTTTCGCGTACTCCCGTTTCGGCGTGACGCTCGACCAATTCGAACCGGACCAGTTGGATGGCATTAGCGGCCTTCATTTCCATACAATGTGCGAGCAAAACTCCGACACGTTGGAGCGGACGATCCAAGTCGTAGACGAGAAGTTCGGCAAGTATTTAAAGAACATGAAGTGGATCAATTTCGGGGGAGGGCACCATATTACAAGATCGGATTATGATGTGGAAACGCTCATCCGCTCCATCCAGTTCATGCAGGACAAATACGGATTGGAAGTATATTTGGAACCCGGCGAAGCGATCGCATTGAATACGGGATTCCTCGTCGCGACTGTGATGGACACGATGTATAATGGGATGCCGATTGCAATCCTGGACACATCCGCCACGACCCATATGCCGGATGTATTGGAAATGCCATACCGCCCGGAAATTATCGGCGCGGGCATGCCCGGGGAAAAAGCCCATACGTTCCGTCTCGGCGGACCGACTTGCCTAGCCGGAGACGTCATCGGGGATTACTCCTTTGACGAACCATTGAAGCCAGGAGACAAACTTGTTTTCTGCGACATGGCTCATTACTCCATGGTGAAAAACAATACATTCAACGGCATCAACCTGCCGTCCATCGTCTTGAACTCAGTCGATAATGGCATCCAAGTCATCAAAGAATTCGGCTATGAAGATTTCAAGGAGCGATTGTCGTAAGAAAGAAACCCGCCAAGCACGCGTTGCGCCGCTTGGCGGGTTTTTCTATAGGTTATGCTGCTGGACCACGCTCAAATTTCTATGCAAGTGATTATAAATCGCGTCGGCCGCTCATATCCCCCAGCAAGTGATCATAAACCCGACGGACCGCTCATATCTCCCACCAAGCGATCATAAATCCCAACGACCGCTCATATCCCACGGCAAGCGATCATAAATCCAAATGGCTAATCGTCCTCGGGCACAACATCCAGTATCTTTTTTTACCATTATAAAGAAATTATGCTTTTTGACAATTAAATGATAACGCTTACAACTCTCCACAATATGATCTTGTTAGTCCTTGCCTGCTCTGAAAGCATTTATATCAACCTTTTAATCTAAATCCTTAGTTGACAGGTATACTTTATTTATTTATAATTACATCTAGTTAACAGAATAGTTTTTACTTGCAGAAATAAACAAATTGGAGGACAAAGGAAATGAGAAAACATCATCGTAAAGTACTACTTACACTCATCTCAATCATTTTACTGCTGGCGGTTGCTGCTTGCGGGAAAAAGGAAGGAGCTAACGCTTCCGCTGAATCCGAGAAGAAAGTATTAAAGGTCGGCACTACTGGACTTGTATATCCATTCTCTTTTAAAGAAAACGATAAATTACAAGGATTTGATGTGGAAGTGATAGAGAAGGTCGCCGAAAATTTAGGATATGAAATCCAGTGGCAGCTTGCCGATTTCAGCGGCCTAATGGGACAATTGGAATCAGGTAAGATTGACACGGTTGCCAATCAGGTCGCCGTTAATGCGGAGCGCCAGGAAAAGTTCAATTTCACCGGGCCATACGCGTATGACGGTACTCAGATTTTAGTAAGAGAAGATAACAACGAAATCCAATCCGTGGAAGACTTGAAAGGGAAAACCGTTGCTGCGGTACTTGGCTCTAACCACGCGAAAAACTTGGAAACTGCTGACACGTCGGGTGAAGTGAAAATTAAAACTTATGAAGCCCATGATGGCACGCTGCATGAAGTGGAATTTGGCCGCGTTGATGCGTATGTCAGCGGACGGAATATTCTATCCGCGGAACTCGGAAAAATCGATTTGCCGTTGAAAATGGTCGGCGAGCCGATCACTTTTCAGGAAGTCGCCTTCCCTTTCGTGAAAGAGGAAGAAAATGACGCTCTCATTGAAGAGTTCAACAAAGTCATCGACAAACTTCGCGAAGATGGCACACTCAAAGAGATTTCCGATAAATATTTCAAAGAAGATATTACAGTTGAAGCAAATAATTGATTAAACAGGCAGGCGGTGCCCGAAAGCTATGAATTTCGATCTACAATATATGTTGCAAGTGTTTCCTACGTTAATTAAATACATTCCGTTGACCCTGGGGTTGGCTGTGGTATCGATGATTTTCGCCATAATCATCGGACTAATCATGGCATTGATTACAAAATATAAGGTGCCCGTGCTGTACCAATTTACAGCCGTCTTCCTCTCCTTTTTCCGGGCCATCCCGATGCTCGCGTTGCTATTCCTCATTTACTTCGGATTGCCCCAGATGGTCCCGTCACTGTCCATCTTGAATGCAGTGACGGCGGCGATCATCGGGTTAAGCCTGAAAAACGCAGCGTATTTGGCAGAGATTTTCCGGGCTGCCATCAATTCGGTCGATGAAGGTCAGCTGGAGGCTTGTCATTCGATCGGGATGACGAAATTCCAGGCGATGTACCGGATTGTGTTGCCACAAGCGGTGCGGAATGCAGTGCCTGCCACAGGCAATATTTTCATCGGTTTAGTGAAAGAGACCTCTTTGGCTTTTACGCTAGGAGTCGCCGAGATTTTCGCCCAAGGAAAAATGATGGCTTCCGCCTCCCTGAATTATTTTGAAACCTATTTGGCCGTGGCCCTAATTTATTGGATGCTCACCATCATCTACACTTACTTGCAAGGATTGATGGAGCGCCGGTTGAATAAGCCGTATGAAGTGTAGGAGGTAACGTACTTATGATTCATGTACATAATTTAAAGAAAAAGTTCAAGGATCTCGTCGTTCTGGATGGTATCGATATCAAAGTTAACCGAGGGGAAACCGTCGCAATTATCGGGCCATCCGGTTCGGGGAAATCCACCCTCCTCCGCTGCTTGAACCTATTGGAAAAACCGGATAGCGGGACCATCCAAATCGGTGACGCCGCGCTCAATGCGGAAAAATATAGCCGGGACGAGGCGCGGCAACTGCAAAAGAAGACTGCCATGGTGTTCCAAAACTATAATTTATTCAAAAATAAAAATGCCCTGCAAAATGTCATGGAGCCGCTGCTCATTTCAAAACAGGCTGGTGCAGAGGAAGCGAAGCAAATAGCGCTCGACCTGTTGGGACAAGTGGGGCTCTCCCATAAAGCGGACAGTTATCCGGTCACGTTATCGGGCGGTCAACAGCAGCGCATCGGCATTGCCCGGGCACTTGCTGTCCGGTCGCACGCCATCTTGTTGGACGAGCCGACTTCCGCGCTGGATCCCGAACTGGTCTCGGAAGTCTTGCACGTCATTAAAGACTTGGCGGAAAAGCAAATGACCATGATCATCGTTACGCATGAAATGGGATTCGCCCGTGATGTGGCAGACAAAGTTATCTTCATGGCTGATGGAAAAATCATCGAGCAAGGAACAGCCGCCGAAGTGCTCGACCACCCCCAAAACCCGCGGACCCGGAAGTTTTTGCAACAAACTTCATGAACGGAAAATGCAAAAAGAGCTTGGCTATTTTACCAAGCTCTTTTCTGTTCATTTTAAATAAAACCACTTATTGATTTCGGGTCTTCAATCATTTTTATATTCCAAAATATCCCCGGGTTGGCATTCCAAAGCTTTGCAAACTGCCTCTAAAGTCGAGAGCCTGATTGCTTTTGCCTTTCCATTTTTCAATATGGACAGGTTAGCCATCGTTATTCCAACCTTCTCCGATAGTTCCGTCACGCTCATTTTCCTTTTAGCCAACATGACATCAATATTGATAATAATTGCCATCGCTTTCACCTCAGACCGTTAAATCATTTTCTAATTTAATATCTATAGCATGTGTAAGCAGCTTTTGAAGAACGGCGGCAAAGACAGCTATCACCATGGAAGCAAAAGTAATGACCAATCCGATTAACACGACACCGGGGGCATCGTCTGCGTCTGCTATCTGAAAGATGATCGGTAATTCCACTGCATACAAAATACTAATTGTGATAGCACAGTATTTTATATTCTTTAATGCAAGAACCGATAATTCCGAGAATGCTTTGTTCTTGTCAATATAGGTTAATAGTTTCAAAGTCTGGTACAGGGCAAAGAAAAATATCATGGCCGTTGCATACATGCCGAATAAAAAAAGATATTTTGCAGAAGTGAATGCCGGCATTATCTTGGCCACATATTCCGATAACACTGGCAATACAAAGATACAAATAGCAAGGACAGGCAATCCCATAAGAACCACGACGAACTTTAAAAAGACTGTTTCTCGTTTCACCAAAAGCACCTCTCCATTTATTTTTCTTTTTAACTTTAGCAGGTCTTTTATCGAGTTACAATAAATAATTATTCTTTTCTATTGTATTCTTATCGTTATGTAAATATCCTATTGATTTTAAGCAAAATAAAACCCCACGGTCTCGCCTAAGACGGTGGGGTTGGTTCTGTATTCATTTTTTCATAGAAGTGCATCCAGGCCTCTTGGATGCCACCTGCGCAATGGGAAGTGGCGCGGTAAAGTAGAGGGTCGGGTTGAAGGATGGCGAGCTCTTCTTGAGCATTTCCGACAATGACGGATGGATAATCAAGGCTGAGCATGTCAAGATCGTTCCCGGAGTCGCCTGCGATGAGGACTTGTACATTATCGTTGGCATACGTATCAATAACATATTGGAGTGCTTCCCCTTTCCCGCTCTTCATCGGAAGGATGTCGACATCCCGGTTAGAGCTGACAATCAACTTATGGGGTAGTTTTTCCTGGATAAGCGCTTCTTCTACTTGATAAACTGTTCGTTCATCTCCGTTTTCCATCGTGTAGGAGACCCGTTTTTCATTCGGCAGAAGTTGTCTTTTCAATTCAGGGAACCGGGCTACGATTCCGGCAATTTCAACCGGGTCCCAATTCGCCTGCATTCGCTTGGCCCACTCAGCATCTTCATTGAAGTGCTTACCCACATATATTGATGCTCCCACATCTGAAATGAGGATGTCAGGTACCGGCAACCCCTCTTCTTCAATCAAAAGCAAAGCTGAGCTCAGATGCCGTCCCGTCACATAAATGAATGAAACATCATAAGGCTGCTCTTCATAATATTTCAAAAGTGAACGAAGCGCCTCTTCATCACCCACTAACGTACCATCGAGATCGGTCGCCAACATATGCGTTTTGCTTTTCAAGTTTGATCACCTCATACAAATTATCCATTTTCTCAGATAATGTCGACCACCGGAAGGCCCGGTTCGCATGGAGGAACGCTTTTTCTCCTAGTTGTTCAGTAAAATCTTGATTGACAATCAAAGTTTCCATCGACTGTGCCAGGTGTCCCACATCATTTTTCTTGACATGTATTCCGGTCACCCGATCCTTCACCACATCTTTCAATCCTCCAACCTTCGAAGCGATGACCGGGCATCCACATGCCTGTGACTCCGCAGCCACCATGCCGAATGATTCGTAAAAGGAAGGAACGATGGTGCTGATGGCTCCGTTGAATAGCGAAGCGAGTTGTTTTTGCGTCTGGGACCCGAGAAAGTCAATGCGATGCTCCAGTCCCGCAACCGCTTGTCGCAACATTTTCTTCTTGGGCAATTTTTTTGTCGAGTCGACATTCGTCGAATCGCCCCCAGCTATGAGTAGTTTGGTCGACGATGGAACCGCATTGGAATCGACCAGTTTACGGAACGCATCCACTAATACGTAAATTCCTTTCGTCTTTTCCAACCTCCCTGCAAATGCAAAGTATGGAGCTGTCTCCATAGCGGTATTATTAGGATAAAACGCTTCATCCACACCGATGGGAATTACAACTACCTGCGCAGGTTCCGGTACGAAGCTGTGAATCAAATCTTTTTCGGAATCCGTGGTCGCCACTATGGTGTCCACGGACCGCAAGATGATTTTTTCAGCGGAGAGGCGGGTTTTATCTGTAACTCCCGTCGCCATTTCTTTCGCTTTCCCTAATGAATGATTTGTATGAATCCACGGGAGATTAAATTCCTGTTGTATATAGAGGCCCAGCACGCCCGAAAGCCAATAATGGGTATGGACCATATCGTAGGAATCGATTTCGATTGTTTGCTTCATTTCCCTGTAAAACTGAGGCAACATACTAAACATCTCATTTTTCGAAATGAATGTTTTATTTCCTGCCGCAATCCGGATGACCCGACAATTCGTTCCAAAATACTCTATTTCGGAATCCTCAGGATTGGCCCAATGTGTAATGACATCTATTTGATTTCCATGCTCGCAAAGCGCCTCCGCCAATTGTCTGACATAGTTGTTTTGTCCTCCTGCTTGCTCACTGCCCAGGGGAGCGAGTGGATCGCCATGGTCTGAAATAAACAAAATCCTTTTCCGCAAATTACGAATCCCCTTTCCACCTAGTTCTTAAGTCAAATAAATTTGGCAAGTAATCGACAATATTCTACTTACTTCATTTACCCAGTGCAAAAAAAGCTAAACTTTTTGCTAGTTTTAGAGATAGGAACGAAACGTGTGAGGACGGGCCAAAGAGGGAAGAGTAGAAATGGATAAGAACAATAAGAAAGAAGGATGGACAACATATGCTTAGACCGAAAGAATCCGGGTGGGATCATTCCTTAGACTTGTTGGCGGAAGGATACTCATTCATCCGCAGCCGGGCGGAAACATTCGATGCCCCGCTGTTCGAAACGCGAATTATGGGGAAAAAGATGATCTGCATGACAGGGAAAGAAGCGGTTCAATTATTTTATGACGACAATCGCTTTCAACGCCATGGCGCCGTTCCGAAACGAATCCAGAAGTCGCTGTTCGGCGTTGGCGGTGTCCAAACGTTGGATGGAGAACTCCACTTGATCCGAAAAAAACTGTTCCTATCGCTTATGACGGAAGAAAAACTCGCGGAGCTCCACAGGCTGACATTGGCACAATGGCGCTTATGGGCAATGAAACGGGCAGGTCGCGAGGTGGTTTTATTTGACGAAACGGAAGAGATCTTATGCCGAGTGGCTTGCTTATGGGCAGGCGTGCCCCTGAAGGAATCCGATTTGGCAGTGCGCGCATACGAGTTAGGAGCGATGGTCGATGCGTTTGGCGGAGTCGGCCCGCGTTATCAAGAAGGGGTGAAAGCGAGGAAGCGAGCGGAACAATGGATTGTGTCGCTGATTGAAAAATGCCGTGCCGGCGCTGTTGAAATTGAAGATGGGAGGGCTATTCATGCAGTAGTAACACACCGGGATGCGGACAGCCAGATGCTTGATATCCGCATCGCGGCTGTTGAATTGATCAACGTCCTGCGTCCAATTGTAGCGGTAGCCCGTTTCGTCATTTTTGGAGCCTTGGCTTTACATGACTTTCCCGAATACAAGGAGAAGCTGAAAGAGTATGGAGAGGATTATCTGGAAATGTTCTCCCACGAAGTGCGCAGATATTATCCGTTCGCCCCGATGCTGGGGGCCAAAGTCCGTTATGACTTCAAATGGAAGGGCTACCACTTTGCCAAAGGAGAGACAGTGCTCCTCGACTTGTACGGAACAAACCATGACCCGGAGCTGTGGGAAAATCCGAATATTTTTCGTCCGGAACGGTTTGAAGAGAGAAAGGAAGACTTGTATGAATTTGTGCCCCAAGGTGGCGGTGATCCAAACACAGGCCATCGATGCCCCGGTGAAAAAGCGACGGTGGAAATCATGAAAGCGAGCTTTCGATTCTTAGTGGAGGACCTTGATTATGAAGTAGTTGACGGCCAAGATTTGACCGTTAGCTTCGTCCGAATGCCGACATTGCCGAAAAGCCGATTTGTCATTCGGATGAAATCATAAGGCGTTGGTAATGGCAAATGTTTAAAACCTTCGGAAGAGGGAATTATATATATCGGGGTACCCCCTGCCCCACTCTCCCCTGCACATCAAGGAGGAAATAGCAACATGATCAATAATGAAGATACAAAAATGGAAATTAAACGAGAAGAAATCATTGAAGAACTTGTTGAAAATGGTGTTTTCAAAATCCATGGTAAACAACTATATGAACTGCCCTTATACACATTAGTGAAAGAACATATGATTACCACCCAATAAAACAGGCTGTCCCGCATGCAACGGGACAGCCTGTTTTGATATATAAGTGCTTTGTGGACACCCGGTGTCCGCTCTCTTACACGCCCACTTTCCCTTCGACATACGCTGTGGTAGCCCAGGCGAGGCCCTCTTTCAAAATCCGGACCATTTCCCTCAACTGCTCTTCATTCGTGGCGAGCGGGGGCATGAAGACAACGACGTCGCCAAGCGGCCGGGTGATCATGCCAAGTTCCCGCATTTTTAATGTCGAGCGGTAGCCGACACGCCATTCGAACGGGAACGGCTCTTTTGTCCCCCGATCTTGTACCAATTCAATCCCGCACATAAGGCCGCACTGTCGGATGTCGCCGATATGGTCCAGCTCCCATAGGTCTTGCAACAATTCGGTGAGCAGCTCTGCCTTTGTGCTCGCTTGGTCCACTAACTGTTCCCGTTCGAAGATGTCCAAATTCGCAAGGGCCGCTGCGCAACCAAGTTGATTGCCCGTATACGAATGGCCATGGAAGAACGTTTTCATTTCTTCATATTCTCCATAAAATGCGTCGTACACCTTTTCAGTCGCAAGCGTGGCCGCCACTGGCAAGTACCCGCCGGTCAACCCTTTTGCCACCGTCATCAAATCCGGCCGCACTTCCTCATGTTCGACGGCGAACATTTTCCCTGTGCGTCCGAATCCTGTTGCCACCTCGTCCACGATGTATAAAATATCGAACTCACGACACAGGGCTTCGACCCCTTTCAAATACCCCTGCGGCATGATGTTCATCCCCCCGGCTCCTTGCACGATCGGCTCCACCGTCATTCCTGCAATTTCACTATGCCGCTCTTCGAATAATTCGCGGAGCGAACGCAAGCTCTCTTCACAAACCGTTTGCTCATTGCCTGATGGATGACGATAGACAGTAGGGAATGGCACGACAAGCGCATCAAACAGCAGCGACGTATACACTTTATGATACAGTTCGATGGATCCGACACTCATTGTCCCGACCGTATCCCCGTGATAGCCGTTACTCAATGTCACGAATTTCGTCTTCTCTGGCCGCCCTATATTTTGCCAATATTGATAAGCCATTTTCACAGCGATTTCTACAGCTGTCGCACCGCTATCCGAATAAAACACCCTTGTCAGTCCTTCCGGCGCAATACCGACTAATCTTTCCGCGAGCAGAACGGAAGGTACATTAGCTGCGCCAAGTAAAGTCGAGTGGGCGATCGATTCCAGCTGCTTCCGGATCGCCTCGTCAATTTCCGCCTTGCGATGACCATGGACATTCAACCACAGGGACGAATAACCATCCAAATATTCATTCCCGAAAATATCCTTTACAACGACCCCTTCACCACTTTCAATGATTAACGGATCCCGTTCGTAATCGGACATTTGCGTAAACGGCAGCCACATATATTTCTTACTCTTCTCAAGCAATTGTTGCGGATTCATATCCCATCGCCCCCCTGATCAATTCAAAATCCCAATCGGCATAGTACTGTTTTCGCTTTTCCGCATCAGCCAATGTCTCATGGATGTTATCGCAATACGGCACAGTACCAATGATCGGCACGTCGGCTAATCGCCGGACCATTTCCATATTGTCCTTCACAACTGCTTCCTCGTCGTTATGTATATAATTAAAAATCACACCTGCAATCGGGATCTTCCTCTTTCGCATTGCCTCAACCGTCAAAACAGTATGATTGATTGTCCCCACGCCGGCCTTTGCCACAATGATGGCTGGAACTCCAAGCCCTTCCATCCAATCGACCACGCAATATCCCTCTGTCGTGAGTGGCACAAACAAACCGCCTGCTCCTTCCACGATTACCGTGCCATATGCCGCTTCCAATTCCTCCATTCTGGTCTGAATCAATGAAAAATCGATATTCACTCCTTCTAGATCGGCCGCCAAATGAGGGGAGCATGCTTTTTTCAATAAATAAAGACACGCTTCTTCGGCCTTTTCCTCTTCCCTTACCAACCGGTACATTTCGGGATCGGGGGCCACCCAGTCGCCGTCCTTCTCCACCGCACCAGATTGGATCGGCTTAAAAGGGAAACAAGAATGTCCATGATTCTCCAGAAAGCTTGTCAACAACGTAGTCACCATCGTTTTCCCCACGTCGGTATCAGTTCCGGTTACAAATAAAACAACCATCGCAAAACCTCCAAAAATATGTTAACTTATTTAAATTTTATGTTAACATATATTTTGTACATCTACAATTACCAATTAGGAGGGGAAGAAATGAAAGCGAAAGATATCGTTACTTGCGCATTATTTGCGGCTTTGATGGGGGTGGGGGCCAATGTGGCGCCATTACTGACAATCGGGGGCGTGCCGATTACGCTACAATTATTGTTTGCTATTATTGCGGGCGGTTTGCTTGGGAGCAGATTGGGGGCGTTTTCAATGGCAGCCTATTTGTTTATCGGCTTGGCGGGTGCGCCGATTTTCGCACAGTTCAAAGGGGGACTCGGGAGCCTATTCAGTCCGACATTCGGCTATGTCATCTCATTCGTCTTCGTTGCGTATCTCGTCGGAAAGTTATTCGAAAAGGAAAAAATGAATTGGCTCACCTATATCGGTGCCGGGTCACTGTCCATCCTCGTAAACTACGGCATCGGCACGAATTATATGTATCTCGCATTCAAATACTGGGTGGCAGCACCGGAAGGATTCAGCTATCTCATGGCATGGTCCTGGATGGTAGCGTATTTACCATTAGATATCGGTGTGACGATCATGTCATTAATCTTAATCCCCCGCTTGCAAAAAGCGCTCAAGCGGCAACCGGTAGCAAATCAACCCGCCGCTTGAAACTGGTGACAGGCACCCAAACAAACGTGAAAGTTAAAACATTCACGTTTGTTTGAACTAACATGATTGTTTCAGTACCTGGCACCCCCGTAGATGACCCGCAACGGTCTACCCGCGTTCCAAGTCGTAAGGAATTGACGGGTTCGGAGACGGCCGATTTCCAGTAAATTGTCCTTCTCCTCATCATCCAAGTCAAACTGGGTGGAACTTATATCATCGACCGGGATGAACACAACATCTTTTTCCAGCTCACGTGAAATATATTTTTCATCGTGGGCATTTTTCATTGTAGAAAAGAGAGCTTCAAACAAATGTAAGGCATTCTCGATCGTTCTCCCCTGCATCTCTTCTTTGCGCCGGCTCAGTTTGATACCCACTATCGGCCGTTCCCTTTTACCGTCCTCGCCATCGAAAATCCACATCGGGAAATTGCTCAGCACCCCGCCATCAACAACAATCGTCTCGCCCGCTGCCTGCAAACGGACCGGTTCAAAAAAGTACGGAATTCCGCAGCTCATCCGCAAAGCGCGAGCAATTGAAAAGTTTCCGGCATCAATGCCGTATCGTTCCAAATCGTCAGGCAAGATGAGTATTTTACCGTTCGTCAGGTCGGAAGCGACCAATTTCAAGGAACCCGGCGGCAAGTCGGAAAACGTATAGACCCCTCTCCTAGCAAGCTTGTCGAGAAACCACATTTCCAATTCCTTGCCTTGATACAATCCCATCCTCCAATAGAGGGCAATCCACTTCATGAACGAGAATGGGATCAGCGTTTTACGCGGATCCAATAACGACTGGAAATCAACCTCTGCGAGCATCGATTCAATTTCCTTCCCTGAATATCCGGCTGCCAGAAAGCTGGCAAGAATGGCCCCCGCACTTGTTCCGGCAAGACGTTGAAATCGATAGCCTTTATCCTCCAACTCCTGAACAGCCCCCACCAATGCAAAGCCCTTCAATCCACCTCCTGAAAACACCCCATCAATTCTCATCTATTTCCCCTCCTTTTATTTCTGCCCTAGTTACACTGTAGAAATCTGATGCAAAAAGTAGAACAAATTCATATAAAATCAACAATCCAATAAAACCTACTTGACTAATAGGATTAATAATAATAGAATTCAATTATCTCTATATTCATTGTTTAATCCTTTTACCAGAGATTAGGCAATAAAAATAAATTTTGTGAGGTTGATTCCGTTGGTACTACAAGTGAAAAACAGTCCTTTCGATGAAGAGCAAGTGGAATTGCTCAACCGCCTTCTGCCCAACACTACGGAAGCACAACAGATCTGGTTAAGCGGCTATCTAACTGCTTTATACGGATCTGCGGCAACAGCATCCGCCGGAGTAGCGGTATTGGAACGACCTGAAGCCAAGACGGAACAGGTTGTCGCTGTTAAAGAAGTCACCGTTCTCTATGGATCTCAAACCGGCAATAGTCAAGGAATTGCCGAGGAGTTATCAAACAAACTGAAGGAACAAAAGTTTAATGTGACACTCACCTCCATGAGCGATTTCAAGCCCAATGCGCTGAAAAAAATCGAGCATTTGTTCATTGTGGTGAGTACACAAGGCGAAGGCGACCCTCCGGACACAGCCATTCAGTTCCATGAGTTCCTGCATAGTAAACGAGCGCCTAAACTGGATCAGTTGCGCTTTTCGGTCCTTTCATTGGGAGATAGCTCATATGAGTTTTTCTGCCAAACCGGCAAGGAGTTTGACAGTCGGCTGGAAGAATTAGGCGCTACCCGACTGACCCCACGTGTGGATTGTGATTTGGACTATGATGATTCGGCCGCCGAGTGGTTTGAAAATGTATTAAGCGCTTTGGATGAAGTTACCGTGGGATCCGCCCATTCTTCACATGATTCGGCAGCTGCCTTTGCCAGCGATGCCGGGCAATCCACTTATTCGCGGACCCGTCCATTCCAGGCCGAAGTATTCGAAAATATCAATCTGAATGGCCGCGGCTCCAATAAGGAAACACGTCATTTGGAGTTATCCCTGGAAGGTTCAGGCTTGGAATATGAGCCAGGCGACAGTTTAGGCATTTACCCAGAAAACGACGGGCAACTGGTCGATGCCCTTATCCAAGAGGCAGGATGGAATCCGAATGAATCCATTCCGATTAATAAACAAGGCGAGCGGCGCTCTTTGAGGGAAGCTCTTCTTCATCATTATGAAATTACCGTCCTGACAAAACCGCTCTTGGAACAAGCATCCCAATTTACGAAATCGGACACCTTGCGGAATTTATTGAAACCGGAAAATGCGGCAGAGTTGAGAAGTTATATTGTCGGCCGCGATTTGCAGGATGTCTTGCGTGACTTCGGTCCGTGGAATGTTTCGGCAAGTGAGTTCGTGTCCATTTTACGTAAACTTCCTGCCCGTCTCTATTCGATTGCCAGTAGTTTACAAGCCAACCCCGATGAAGTGCATGTGACTGTAGGTGTCGTTCGGTATGAAGCGCACGGACGAGATCGGAATGGTGTGTGTTCGGTGCAGCTGGCGGAACGAGTGGAGCCCGGTGATACGCTGCCCGTCTACATCCATAAAAATCCGAATTTCAAGCTCCCGGAAAATCCGGACACACCGATTATCATGATTGGCCCAGGTACAGGAGTCGCTCCGTTCCGTTCGTTTTTGGAAGAACGGGAGGAAACCGGCGCTGTCGGAAAGTCATGGCTGTTCTTCGGCGATCAGCATTATGTAACAGACTTCTTATATCAAATCGAATGGCAACGTTGGTTGAAAGAAGGCGTGTTAACAAAATTGGACGTCGCTTTCTCCCGGGACACGGATGAGAAGATTTATGTGCAACATCGGATGCAGGCCCATAGTCGGGAACTCTATCAATGGATAGAAGATGGTGCGGTTCTCTACGTTTGCGGAGACGAACAGTATATGGCCAAAGACGTACACTCCACTTTAATTTCTATCTTAGAAAATGAAGGCGGGATGAGCACGGAAATGGCCGAGGCTTATTTAACCAAGTTACAGCAGCAAAAACGTTATCAACGCGATGTATACTAAGTCCAACTTGAAAGGGGAAATTTAAAACAATGACTAAAACGCTACCTATTCACATGCAGGATGGACCACCGAGTGATGTGGAAATCATCAAAGAAGAAAGCAATTACTTACGAGGATCCCTTGCCGAAACGATGCAAGATGATCTCAGTGCCGGAATCCCCGATGACGATAACCGGTTAATGAAATTCCATGGCAGCTATTTGCAGGATGATCGGGATTTGCGGAACGAACGGCAAAGGCAGAAGTTGGAGCCCGCCTACCAATTCATGGTGCGTGTCCGCACCCCCGCAGGTGTCGCTACGCCGCAACAATGGCTTGTATTGGATAACTTGGCTCATAAATATGGAAATGGGACCTTGAAATTGACAACCCGGCAAGCTTTTCAAATGCACGGCATCTTAAAGTGGAATATGAAAAAGAATCTCCAGGAAATCAATGACGTTCTGTTCGATACGATGGCAGCCTGCGGAGATGTCAATCGGAATGTCATGTGCAGCCCAAATCCCGACCTGTCCAATGTGCATACAGAGGTTTTTGAGTGGGCGAAGCGGTTAAGTGATGATTTGCTGCCAAAAACAAATGCGTATCATGAGATTTGGCTGGATGACGAAAAAGTCGTGGATAGTACGGAATCAGTCGAAGTCGTAGAACCGATGTACGGAGCCCTTTATTTACCGCGAAAATTTAAAATCGGAATTGCCGTCCCTCCTGCGAACGATGTGGATGTATTCTCCCAAGATATCGGATTTATCGCGATTGTCGAGGAGGGGAAACTGCAAGGGTTTAATGTCGCAGTCGGCGGTGGAATGGGCATGACGCATGGCGACACGAATACGTATCCTCAATTGGCACGGGTTATTGGATTTTGCCGAAGCGAACAAGTAGTGGAAGTGGCAGAGAAACTGATTACGATCCAACGTGACTACGGAAACCGTTCCGTCCGGAAATATGCCCGCTTCAAATATACAATTGATGCGCGAGGCCTGGATTGGCTCGTTGGCGAGCTGACAGAGAGACTGGGCTGGACCTTGGAGGAAGCACGAGCCTACCATTTTGATCACAACGGCGACCGCTATGGCTGGGTCAAGGGGTCCAACGGCAAATGGCAGTATACGCTTTTCATCCAGAACGGCCGGGTCAAAGATTTTGAAGGCTACCCGCTGATGACGGGATTACGTGAAATTGCAAAGGTGCATACCGGTGATTTCCGATTGAGCCCGAACCAGAACTTGGTCATCGGTGGCGTGACGGAACAAAAGAAAACTGTCATCTCAAAGCTTTTGGAACAATATAACCTGTCGGACGGCAAACAGCATTCCGCGCTTAGACGAAATTCATTGGCATGTGTGGCTTTCCCGACTTGCGGATTGGCCATGGCGGAAGCGGAACGCTATCTCCCTTCTCTGATTGATAAGCTGGAAGTGCTATTGGATAAAGCCGGCTTGCGTGATGAAGAAATCACAATACGGATGACCGGTTGCCCGAATGGATGCGCCCGACCGTCCCTTGCGGAAATCGGCTTCATCGGAAAAGGACCTGGAAAATACAATCTCTATTTGGGCGGTGGTTTCTCGGGTAATCGACTAAGTAAACTCTATCGTGAAAATATTGGGGAAGAAGAAATATTAGAAGCGCTCCACCCGATCCTCAACCACTATGCAAAAGAGCGGGAGGAGAAGGAACATTTCGGAGACTTCGTCATCCGGAACGGCTACGTGAAAGAAGTGACTTCCGGAACGAATTTCCATGCTTGATTCCGGCGAGTGTTGCCACTCATTTTACAACTAGCCTACTAATTGCCAAGATAAAGAGTACCTGCCAACGATTTGTTCGGCAGGTACTCTTTTATGTATTCAACGCATCTACGCCTATTGTGAGCATCTAATTTATCCAGTAATGAATAACACCCTACTTAACAATAAACAACCCGTTTTCAGCATTTTTATAATTTATTAATACTCACATATAAATACCTATACATGTATGAATATACATGATATAATCTTCCATAACATTGTTTCAGCAATTTATTTCTTCCAGAATAATAGGTTCATACTTACAATCTTCGATAATAGTGTATGTTTTATTTAATTTCAAATAACAATTCATTTTCGAATAAAGGGATTTTTGAAGGGGTGATCCGATGACAGGATTTTTCTTACATCCAAATTCAAAGGAAGAAATTATTGATACATACGAAGAGGATATTATCGTGACGAATGCTGCCGGTTATATCGTGAAGGCATCCCATATAAGCGGCCGACATTATGGCATCAGCGCCGAGGAGCTGCTCGGAGAGTCTGTTTATGATCTGGAGAAAAAAGGGATTTTCTCACCGGCCATCACTCCCCTCGTTCTCCGGCAGAAAAAGAAGGTGGTCGTTATCCAAACGACGACAGCCGGTCAAAAAGTGCTGATCACAGGCATGCCTTTTTTTAACGAGGCGGGGGAAGTCGAGTTTGTCCTTAGCTATTCGTATGAAGTATCCGAGCTACTTGTCATACATGACTATATGAAAGAACTGGAACAGGAAATGTTGCTGGCAAAAGGAGAACTTTCCTTGCTCCGAAAAGAAAAACTGGCAATCGATGGTCTAACGATTGAAAACAGGTCGACGCGGGTCGCTTATGAAACGGCCCGCAATGCAGCCCCTCTCGATGTATCGATTGTCATTTACGGTGAACAAGGAACTGGAAAGTCAACGATGGCAAAAGTCATCCATAAAGAAAGCGGACGGAAAAATGGCCCTTTCATCGAAATCGACTTTGAAACGATGCCTGAAGCGATGTTTGAACGTGAACTCTTCGGCAGCGAATTCGAACAAACGGAAACGGGTTTGTTGACACTTGCTCACGGAGGGACGCTCTATTTAAAAGGAGTGGATAAACTCCCTCTCCATCTACAAAGTAAGCTGACGCAAATTTTAAAAGAGCGGAAATATACGCCTGTGGGGGCGGAGATCCCTCTTCCACTCGACGTGCGACTGATCAGCTCTTCCGAAACTATATTGGCAGAAGCAGTGTCAGAGAAAGCATTTCATCCAGATTTGTATTATTTGCTCCACATCGTTCCGGTTCATTTACAGCCGCTCCGGGAACGGAAAGAAGACGTCCGTACGTTAATCTCTACGTATCTCGAGAAATTTTCAGCGGCCCATCAAATGGTGAAGAAGCTATCAGACGATGTCTATTTTCACCTTTGCCATTTCGACTGGCCTGGGAATCACGGTGAACTGATCAATGTTATGGAGCGGCTTATCGTCCAAAGCACATCCACAATCATCACCGTCAAGGACTTGCCGCCAGAGTATCGCAAGGAAACCGGGGAAGACTTTTCGATGTTTCAACTCGAAGGCCAATCGCTTCCCCATCTTCTAGAATCGGTGGAAATGAAAATATTACGGGATGCTCAACTGCGCTATCGAACGACGACGGAAATGGCCAAAGTTCTCGGCATCAGTCAACCATCCGTCGTTCGTAAACTAAAAAAATATTCCCATTTTGAATAGGAGAATGTAGGATGCAACATAAAGTAGATTCACAACAAGAATGGCATCATATGGTGGACCATATTGGTAATTATCTCGCCCCGAGTATGGCGAAAGATCACCCGAACCTCCCCGTCGTCAAAGCGGAAGGTTGTTATTACTACGGCGTGGATGGCAAGCGATATTTGGATTTCACATCAGGCATTGCAGTCGAAAATGTCGGCCATCGCCATCCGAAAGTCGTCCAAGCGATCAAGGACAGTGCAGACCATCTGATCCATGGTCCCTCAGGTGTCATCATTTACGAATCGATCTTAAGACTGGCAGCTGAACTGCAAAACGTTTTACCGTCCGGACTCGATAATTTCTTTTTTGCGAACAGCGGGACCGAAGCCATTGAGGGTGCATTAAAACTGGCGAAGTATACAACAAAACGTCCTTATGTCGTTTCATTTACCGGATGCTTTCATGGACGATCCATGGGTGCATTAAGCGTCACGACGTCAAAAAGTAAATACCGTAAACATTTGCAACCTTCGTGGCTCGCTTATCAGCTCCCTTACGCATTGCCGGAATATCTTCCGAAAGGCGCGGATCCGGAAGTATTCTTCCCAGAGAAACTGGAACAGGACGTCAAAAAATTGTTCAACCACCAAGTCGATCCGGAAGAAGTCGCCTGTATGATCATCGAACCAGTTCTCGGTGAAGGCGGGTATATTATTCCACCGAAATCATGGCTGAAAAAAATCCGGGAAATTTGCGATCGTCATGGCATCCTGCTTATTTTTGATGAAGTCCAAACCGGATTCGGCCGCACGGGTAATTGGTTTGCTGCGCAGACATTCGATGTGAAACCGGACATCATGGCAATCGCAAAAGGGATTGCCGCTGGACTTCCACTAAGTGCGACTGTCGCTTCGAAAGAACTGATGGACCAATGGCCTCTTGGATCTCATGGGACAACATTCGGAGGGAATCCGATCGCCTGCTCCGCTGCCCTCGCTTCACTTGAAGTAATGAAAGAGGAGAAGTTATTGGAAAATGCGACGGCGATGGGTGCCTATGCGAAGGAACGCCTGCTTGACATGAAAGCGAAATACCCGGTCATCAAGGACATCCGAGGTGTCGGACTGATGCTCGGCATTGAATTATGCGATCCTGAAACAGGTGAACCGGATGGGAATGCCGTCATGGAAGTCCTCGATCTATGCCTGGAAAAAGGCGTTCTCTTTTATCTATGCGGAAACTCCGGTGAAGTGATCCGAATGATTCCTCCACTGACGATTACAAAAGAGCAGATTGACGAAGGGTTAGCATTTTTGGATGAAGCATTGCAAGAGTTTGGAAATCGTTGAATGCTCTTTACATCACGATTGACAATATAAAAACAAAAAAAGAATGGGAGAGAATGAATATGAAAAAATGGTCAGGAATTGCCCTACTGCTCGTCCTTGTGATGAGTATGCTGGCAGCATGCGGCACGAAAAACGAAACGAACGGTGAAAACTCTAATGCTGATGCTGGGTCAGGAACAGAAGCGAAAAAGGTGCTCAAAGTCGGAACGTCTGCAGACTACCCTCCTTTCGAATATGTTGACACAGCGAAAAGTGATGAAATCATCGGTTTTGACATTGATTTGGCAAAAATGATCGCGGATGAACTTGGCTATGAATTGGATATCCAAGACATGGATTTCAACGGATTGATACCGGCCCTTCAAGCAAAAAGTGTTGATTTTGTCATTGCAGGGATGGATGGCGACGATGAAAAACGGAAACAAGTTGTCGATTTTACAGAACCTTATTTCATCGCAACAAACTATGTCGTCTTCAAAAAAGATAGCGGTTTTGAAAAAGCTGAAGATCTAGAAGGTAAAAAAATCGGTGCCCAAACTGCAACGATCCAAGAAAAAAGTGCTTTGGCGCTTCAAGAGGAGTATGGCTATTCTGTTGAAACGCGGGATCGTGTTCCTGAGCTCATCCAAGAGATCAAATCCGGACATTTAGATGCAATTGTACTCCAAAACGCCGTTTCGATGGGCTACTTATCTGCCAATGAAGACTTAGCTTACTTTGAGTTGCCGGAAGAGCATAAATTGCAACTATCCATCGCTTTCCAAAAAGATAGCGAATATACACCTGAATTCAACGAGGCCTTAAAAGAACTGAAAGAGTCGGGTAAAGTGGACGAATTAATTACCAAGTGGTTTAACCAATAATTTTAATCCTTAGAAAGAGGGATAAAGACTTATGAACTTAGACTTTACCCAAATTACCTCCTCGATTCCTTATATCCTACAAGGAATCGGGGTTACCTTAAAAATCGTCGGCATCGCCGCTTTGATCGGTTTTTTCCTGGGAACATTATTAGCAATCTGCAAGATCGGAAAAGTGAAAGCACTGATTTGGTTTGCTGATATCTATACTTCGATTTTCCGTGGAACACCGTTAATTTTACAGCTATTAATCATCTATTATGGGACCCCCCAATTACTCGGCATTCAAGTCGAAGCGTATATCGCAGCCATTTTAGCATTCGGTCTCAATTCCGGGGCCTATATTTCGGAAATTATCCGTGCCGGGATTTTGGCCGTCGACCGAGGACAGCAAGAAGCATCCATGGCGCTTGGCGTCCCGTATAGCAAAATGATGAAAGATATCATTTTACCGCAAGCCGTGAAAAACATATTGCCGGCTTTAGTCAATGAATTTATTACACTGACAAAAGAATCGGCGATTGTCACAGTGATCGGGATCATGGATATTATGCGCAGATCCTATATCGTTGGCGGCAACACCTATCGTTATTTTGAATCATTGTTATTTGCAGGATTCGTGTATTACATCATGGTCGTTGTGCTGACTATGCTCGGAAAACTGATTGAAAAGAGGATGAGTAGAAGTGATTAAAATTCAAGACCTCCATAAATCTTTCGGAAAAACCGAAGTATTGAAAGGCATTTCAACGACGATGAAAAAAGGGGAAACGATTGCCATCATCGGCCCTTCCGGATCCGGGAAATCGACGTTCTTACGCTGCATTAACTTACTGGAAACCCCGACGAGCGGACAGATTTGGATCGGTGACGATGAAGTCACAAATCCGAAAACCAATATTTCAAAAGTTCGGGAACGGGTCGGGATGGTTTTTCAACAGTTCAATCTCTTTCCTCATAAAACTGTAATGGATAATATTACGTACGCACCGGTAACTGTCAAAGGCATGTCTAAAAAAGAAGCCGAAGACATCGGACGCGAACTGCTTCAAAAAGTGGGATTAGCGGAAAAAGAACAAGCTTCTCCTGGACGGTTATCCGGTGGTCAGAAGCAACGGGTAGCCATTGCGAGAGCGTTAGCGATGTCACCTGACATGATGTTATTCGACGAACCGACGTCCGCCTTGGACCCTGAAATGGTGAAGGAAGTGCTGGAGGTCATCAAATCACTCGCACGATCAGGTATGACGATGGCCATCGTCACCCATGAAATGGGCTTTGCCCGGGAAGTCGCGGATCGCGTTCTCTTTTTGGATGACGGCCAATTAGTGGAAGACGCACCCCCTGCCGAGTTCTTTTCATCCCCGAAAAGTAAACGTGCAAAAGATTTCTTGGAGAAAATCTTGTAAATCCATCTAGTTCGAAAAAGCCAACAGTGCAGGCGATTGAATCCGCTTGCGCGTTGGTTTTTTGCTTGTATGGTGACTGTCACCCACACAATTGGACATACTGATTTTCGAGGAGTGAAGGATATGTATAAATTGTTGTCCCATAATGATTTGGATGGTGTTGGTTGCGGTATTTTAGCAAAGATCGCTTTTGGGAAGCAGGTCAGAGTGCGCTATAATTCCGTTTCCGGATTGGACCGGGAAGTGGAATGGTTTTTGGAAAATGATGACAAAGATACATTTTTATTTATTACGGATTTATCGGTACATGAGGAAAATGAAAAGAGACTGGATGCGTTTTATCAAGATGGAGGAAAAGTGCAACTTCTTGATCACCATAAAACAGCTCTACACTTCAATGAGTATGAGTGGGGCCATGTCGTGGTAGAAGACGACGAAGGTAAATTAACTTCAGCGACTTCCCTCTTGTATGAATATCTGGTTACACATCAACTGATAGAACCATCAAACGCCATAGCTGAATTTGTTGAACTCGTTAGGCAGTATGATACATGGGAATGGGAGAAAAACGACAATCATCATGCACAGCGGCTCAATGCCCTTTTTTTCTTAATTACCATTGAAGAGTTTGAAGAAACAATGATCAGTCGACTTCAGTCCAACGAACATTTTCAATTTGATGAATTTGAAAAGAAAATACTGGATATGGAAGAAAATAAAATCGAGCGCTATATTCGCCGGAAGCGAAGAGAGCTCGTCCAGACGCAAGCGGGCGACTATTTTGCGGGAGTCGTCTATGCGGAATCCTATCATTCTGAGCTTGGAAATGAACTGGGAAAAGAGTATCCTCATCTCGATTACATCACGATTTTAAATATGGGTGGAAAACGTGTCAGCTTTCGAACGATTCATGATCATATTGATGTGTCTGAAGTGGCCGGACAATTCGGTGGAGGCGGGCATGCCAAAGCGTCTGGTTGCTCGTTAACCGACGAGGCATACAAACAGTTTGTAATAGAAACATTCCACTTAGAGCCGTTACGGGAAGATGCGCGGCGAAATCGATTTAACTTGAAGCATTCCTCGTTTGGTTCCCTGTATAAAAACCGAATGGAAGAGCTCTTTTTCCTTTATCCCGTAAACGATCAAACTTGGGCAATTGAACAGAATAACACAAATTTGGAACAGACCTTTACAAATTTTGAGGAGGGGGAAAGTTTCCTGAAACGAAACTACGAAGCCTGGCTTGTCCGGGACGATGCTTTTGTACATTATTTAATGGATTTGGTCAGGAACGACAAGGTAGATTCGGAAAGCTAGACATAGAAAATCCCCTCCATTTGCCTGTTCGAAATGGAGGGGATTTCTTTGTGTTATTTTACAGTTTGAAACTCTTCGGCAAGTTCCTGAAAAAAGCGTTCCCTTTCTTCAGGTTGATCCAAGTAAATCGGTTCGACCGCTTTTTTTAACCACTTCTGCCGATCTGCACGGTGCTCCACATGCTCTTTTACAAATTGGCGGATTTCGTATAAGAAATCGAGATAGGCCTCATAGCGTTCATCATAGGCTTCCGCTAAATCATTCCGGATCTGCTTGGCCAATGTCGGGCTTGCCCCACTCGTTGACACGCTCAGGATCAGTTTACCTCGCAAAGCGACCGCCGGAATTTGGGCGTTTCCTAACGCCGGATTAGAGGCATGGACCACCAGCTTGCCCGCCGCCTTTGCTTGGGCTGCGAACCGATCGTTTACCACTTCGTCATTTGTGACAAGCATGAGCAGAAACGCGTCTTCTACATCAGTCCATTCGGCTTCCTTTTCGTGCAGGACAACCTTGCCTTCAGCAACAAGCTTATCAAACGAAGGATGGAACTCCGGACTCACCACATGAGGCGTAATATTAAAACGTAAGAGATTTTCAACCTTGTGGTACGCGATAACGCCCCCACCGACGATCACCACTTTTTCAGACGACACGTCGACCATGATAGGAAACATTCAAATTGACCCCTTTCGAAGTTGCCTCCTCCACCCGTTGCCGAAGAACTTCGCAAATGAGCGGATCGTAGCCAAGGGGTGGACAAAGCGAGACGATGGAATCGGTAGCCAGTTGCCGTACGGTCCGTTCCATGCTCTTCATTAAAATACCAGTAAACAGCAGGTAAGGTAAAATAAAAATAGGTTTTGCCTCCCGCTGGATCATCCCATTCAACGCATCTTCAAAAGATGGACCGCAAGCGGCTAAAAAGCCGGTCTCCACTTCAGATAGCCCAGTCCTCTTTTTGAATAGACGTATAATCTCAGCAAAGTAGTCATGAACCACGGGATCGCTGCTTCCCCGGCCGACAATTAAAATGGAAGCATCATCCGGAATCCCCCCCGCCGTTTCCTGCATTCGCTCGACCAACACATCGACGAGCTGTGGATGGACCCCGAACGGCTCTCCGTAATAAAGAGGAATACCCGGGTATGGAGCGACCGCTTGCTCCAACGCTTGCGGGATATCGAACTTCGCATGGCCTGCATGCAGTAACAGAACAGGGACTGCGATAATTTCCGTAGCCCCTTGCTCGATACAACGAGTAATCCCTTGCTCGATCGACGGTTCCGCCAGCTCCAGGAAACAAGCTTCTTGGATCGGCGCATCAACTTTCAACATCGTTTTTTTTATAAAATCCAAAGCAGCCGTCTGACCGGCCTTCACCCGACTGCCATGGCAAATATATAATACGGCTCTCATTGAGCTGTTCCTTGTAAAGCATATTGTGAATCGGCCTGTTCCGCAAACCATTGCAGTTCATCCCGCAAGCGGACGACTTCCCCGATGATAATCATGCTCGGGTTGGTCACGCCTTCCCGTTGCGCCACTTCTCCAATCTCGCTGAGAGGCCCCGTCACTGTCCGTTGGTTGCCGGTCGTTCCCCAATGGATAAGGGCGGCAGGTGTTGTGGGTGATTTACCGTGTTTCATTAATTGCTCTTGAATATACGGCAAGTTTTTCACTCCCATATAAATGGCCAGTGTATCAATTCCTTTCGCAAGCGCAGCCCATTTCTCCTCTTCCTCCACACCTTCTTTCCGATGGCCGGTTACGATGGCAAAAGAGGCGCTGTAGTCACGGTGTGTGACCGGGATGCCCGCATACGCTGGAGCCGCGATTCCGGACGTAATGCCAGGAATCACTTCAAACTCGACTTGATGACGAACCGCAAAGGCGGCTTCTTCCCCCCCCCGTCCAAATACAAAGGGGTCCCCGCCTTTTAGACGGACGACGTTTTTCCCTTCCTTCGCGTATTTGACCAATAGGAAGTTGATGGTATCCTGTTGGACGTAGTGGTGATCGGGAAGCTTCCCGCAAAAAATAAGGTCCGTATCCTGTTTCGCATAGTCCAACAGCTCTTTATTCACCAAGCGGTCATATAAAATGACATCCGCTTGTTGAATGGCTTTCATGCCTTTAATTGTCAATAATTCCGGATCGCCCGGTCCTGCCCCGACAAGCCATACTTTGCCCATCGTAAACCCTCCTTCCCTTATAACCAGTTTCGATCTTTAACGTATGCCACTAGCTGATCAACGCATTCTTCTACCGAATAAATATCTGTACGCAGTGTGATTTCCGGATTGACGGGTTCTTCGTACGGAGAGGAAATCCCTGTGAATTCTGGAATTTCACCGGCCCGCGCTTTTTGATACAATCCTTTTGGATCCCGTTCTTCACATACTTCTAACGGCGAACTGATATACACTTCGACGAATTCATCTTCCTCCAACAAAGCCCGCACCGTATCGCGGTCTTCCTGGAAAGGGGAGATGAATGCCGTGAACACGACTTGCCCACTGTCAACGAATAGCTTCGACACTTCCCCGATCCGGCGGATGTTCTCTTTCCGTGCTTCATCCGAAAAACCGAGGTCTTTATTCAATCCGTGTCGGACGTTATCACCATCTAGGACATAAGTTTTGACGCCTAAGTCAAAGAGCCGGCGTGCAGCCGCATTGGCAATAGTCGATTTGCCGGAACCCGATAAGCCGGTGAAATAAAACACGGTGCTATGATGCTGATTTTTATGTCGTCTTTCCTCTTTCGACAGTGATTGTTCATGCCAAACGATATTATTGGACATCTTGACTCCTCCTTAGCTGACAGGCTCTTTTTCTCTCAATCCGTTGATTAATACTTCCACCACTTCTTTTCGACTGAATTCTGGAGGCGGCACTTGCCCATTTTTCAGCATTTCACGCACTTTCGTTCCGGACAGGATGACATGCTCTTCACTCAAATGCGGGCAAGTTTTCGACGTCGCCATATTGCCGCACGCCTTGCAATAAAAACTATGTTCGAAAAATAACAGCGTAATACCGATTTCCTCGGCCGTGAAGTTCGAGAAGATTTCTTGCGCTTCATACGTGCCATAATAATTGCCTACCCCGGCATGATCACGCCCGACAATGAAGTGCGTGCAGCCATAATTTTTACGCACAATGGCATGGAAAATCGCTTCCCTCGGTCCCGCATAGCGCATGGCCGCTGGGAATACCGCAAGCTGGACCCGGTCTGTCGGATAGTAATCGCGCAGCAACACTTGATAGCTTTCCATGCGTACGTCTGCCGGAATATCATCCGATTTCGTTTCCCCGACAAGCGGATTCAACAACAGGGCATCGACAATCTCCAAAGCCGTTTTCTGAATATATTCATGGGCACGGTGAACCGGATTACGCGTTTGAAATCCGACAATCCGCTTCCAACCCTTTTCGGCAAATAGGTGCCTCGTATCAGCCGGATCAAAGTAGAAGTCCGTAAAACGGGTTTGCTCAATCCGCTTAATCAGGGTAATCGGGCCGCCCAAGTAAATGGAACCCCGTTCGATTACTTTCGCAACGCCCGGATGTGCTCGATCCGTTGTTTTATAGACGTTTTGCGCCTCGATTTCTTGATCCGGTTCAAAAATATCGGTAATCGTCAAGGTGCCGTAAACCGATCCACCGTGCGTTAATAAAACCGTATCCCCTTTAGAAAAAGCGGAGGCATCTTTTACAGGAAGTGTGATTGGCAAACTCCAGGCCGTCCCATCGGTCAATCTCATTTCCTGAACGACACGGTTGTACTCAGCCTCGGAGAGGAACCCCGTCAACGGGCTATATGCCCCAATGGCGATCAATTCCAAATCACTTAACGCCATGGCGTCAATTTCAAGGCTTTTTTCAATCGCACTTATATCTAATGCAGGTTGGTACCGGTTGATCAACTGTCCCCCATGGGGTGTAATGGTAGTCATCTCATCATCCTCCAATTATGTTTATAATACATATAAAAATACTTGGTATAATAGTAAAAAAATTAACTAGTATGAAGCCCACATTCGGTTTTGCCAGAGCCGCTCCAACGTCCTGATCGCAAGTCTTCCTCTGAGAAAGCACGATTGGTGCACGGCGCACATCCGATACTCGGGTACCCTTGATCGTGAAGCACATTATAATCGAGTTCATGCTTGGAAACGAAACGCCAAACATCTTTCCAAGTCCAATGTATCAACGGACAAACCTTCACTTTGCGGAAGCGATTGTCCAAATTCAAATAATCCGTGCTTTTACGAGTTTCGGATTGTTCCCGCCGAAGACCCGATATCCACGCAGTGGAGGGAGCAATGGCTTTTTGAAGCGGAATGATCTTTCGAAGTTCACAACATCTATTGGCATTCGTCTTGAATAAATCTTCACCATATAATTTAGCTTGTTCTTCAACCGTAATCTCCGGCTTTTGCATTTGGACTCGCAGAAACGGATAACGTTTCTTCACTTTTTCAATCGTTTCCAATGTCTCTTTGAAATGGTAGTCCGTATCCAAAAACACAATTTGCGCATCAGGTTTAATTCTAGAAATCAGTTCAATCAGCACAATCCCCTCAATGCCAAAGCTACAGGCATAGACCAATTGATCCTCATACGTCCGGTATGCCCATTCCAAAACTTCGAGGGCCCCCTTGGTTTCTGATTCTGAAGGAAAAGAAGGTTGACTGTTTTCTTCCCACGACTCAAATGTAAGCATTCACTCGCCTCTCTTTCCAATTTCTACTTTTGATTGTATCAAACAATATAAAATAGTCAATACATATTTGATTAGTAGGTTTTTAATGTAGCCAAGCATAACTGCTCGGCCCGCTCAGCTTGTAGCCTTAACACTTTTTTCATTTGTCGTACTGTTCGAACCAAAAATGAGCATCAGGAGAAAGACGAGTAATATGACAATATTGATAAACTTCCCTGGGCTGTAGTTTCCGATATTCTCCAAAATAGCCGCCCCTTTCATCGATTTAAATCGACCCCACTTTCTCGTATGTATATGATATGCTGCCCTTATCTGTTCAAATGGATCTTCCATTAGATTACAATTATAATAATTGACAGAATTATGAGTATAGTTGTATAATTTTAACATTGGTTAAGAATTGGTTACCCGGCTTTATAAAATCGTTGGGAAGATACTATTAATTTAAGGTCAAGGGGGAATTTCGGGATGATTTTAAGTCAAAGAAGTTTTAGCTTGGCGATGCCGACCACTATCATTTTCGGCAAAGACAGTGTTAAACACAATTTATCGAGTAAAATTAAGGAATTCCAAAAGTCCAACGTATTCATTGCCACAGATCCCGGGATTGTTCAGGCAGGTATTATTGAAACCGTTCAATCAGTTTTACAAGAAAATGGCATCGATTCCATCGTTTTTTCTGAAGTGGAACCCAACCCTCACTCGGATACCGTAATGAAAGGTTTGAAATTATACAAAGAGCAATCCTGCGACATGATTTTGGCGATTGGCGGAGGAAGTGCGATGGATTTCGGGAAAGCGGTTGGCGCCATCGCTGCGCATACCGGGCATGTGCTGGAGTACCAGCTCGGAAAAAAGCCGATTGTCAATGAACTTCCTTTTCTCATCTGCATTTCTACCACTGTCGGGACAGGCTCCGAAGTGACAGCTGTCGCTGTTATTACAGATCCTGAAGTCGGGAGAAAATTTGTGTTAGGTTCCCCCTTGCTACTTCCGAAAATTGCTTTAATCGACCCGGAGCTGACAAAATCACTGCCGGCCCATATTGTTTCAACGACTGGAATCGATGCCTTAGTCCACGCAATAGAAGCGTATACATCCATCAATTCCAACCCGGTCACAGACGGCTTGGCTCTGCAGGCAATCAAGATGATAAAAAACCATCTACCAGCAAGCTATGCCCAGCCGGAAAACTTGGAAGCGAGAGCCCAAGTCCATTTGGCGAGCACTTTGGCGGGAGCCGCTTTCGGTATTGCAGGAGTTGGGCTCGTCCATTTGTGCTCGCACCCGATGTCCGCGCTCTATCAAGTGCCACATGGACTAGCTAATGCCGTGTTGCTCCCTCATGTGCTGGACTTTAATGTGATTGCGAATTATGAAAAATACGCGGACATTGCCCGGATTTTCAACCCGTCTTTAGTTTTGGAAAATGATATAACCGCTGCAGAGGAACTGGCCAATATCATTGATCAATTCAATCGGTCATTAAATATTCCGGAAGACTTCAGCTTTACGGGAAAACTGTTTACAGATGAAATGATTGAACGGTTGGCAAATGACGCCGTGAAAGATTTAAGAATTATCCCATATAACGCACGAAAAGTAAGGAAGGAAGATGTTGTTGCATTGTACAAAAAAGTGTTACCTCCGGCACTTGTAAGGGAAAAAGCGATAATTCAATAAAAAAAGCGGTCCAAACAGAAATTCTGTTCGGACCGTTTTTTTATTTTAAATATCTGCGTGCACCGGAAAATTCCGATTTATATGGCTCGGTATTGATGGAGATGATTTCCACACTTTTCTTCGGGTTCGGTGAATGGATCATTTGTCCATTCCCGATATACATGCTCACATGATGCACTTTGCCTCTCCCTTTATTATGCGAAAAGAACATCAAATCCCCGGGCTGCATTTTGTTCTTCGCCACTACGGTTCCATTCGTCGCTTGGACGGTGGAATCCCGTGGAATCGAGATGCCATGCTGCCGGTAAACGGTGTACGTGAAGCCAGAGCAGTCCAATCCAAAACCGGACGTTCCCGCCCATAGATAAGGTAAACCAGTGAAAAGTTTTGCCGTATTGACGATATCTTTTTGGGTCGGTTTGGCAATAGCCGCCTCATTTTTCAATAGCATAGCATCCTGCTTGCGGATGAACTTTACTCCATTTGCCGGAGTTTGCACGTGGAGCCATGCGCCTTCTTCCTTAATCACCGGTAAAATGGTGTTAATGCTAATATCCATAAATTTAGTCGAAGTACCGGCTGCATCATGGTACAGACCTGCTTTCGGAGCACTAACCATAGCAATTTGGCAGTCCTTGTAGTTAGGATACGTTTCGGTAATATGGGATTTCGGCACCCAACCAGGATAACCCTCTTTATTTTTTGGTGAATATTGATCTTTCACCGCAATCAAAAACCAGTCGCCGCTGCTTTTTAAAATGGAGACTTCTTGTCCATAGAGTGCCTGCGTCTCGATTTTTCCGACAAGCCATTGTTTTTGAGGGATGGACATCGATTTTGTCCACTTGGCCAGATCGACGGGCGCGGTTATGGATGGCTTATCCACCTTACGAGTTTTGTTCGGTTCTTTCCAGAGTGTCGTCACCGCCACATTCACCGTATACTTTTTCGTATTGTCCGGCTTATAGCAAGAGATCGTCTGCTTGAAGTCTGGGTGCAAGATTCGCGCCAGGAAAGTTGCGAAGTGACCGCGCGTAATCGAAGCAGATGGCTTATACGTATTATCCGGATACCCTGTCGTCACTTGATTGGCAAACAGCGTTTTAATCGATTCGGATGCCCAATGGGTTGGATTTACATCGCGGAACGTATAAGCAGTTGTCCCTTTCAAGTCGAATGCTTTGACGAGAATGGACGCCATTTGGGCACGGGTCAGCTTGTCGTTCGGACGGAATTCGCCATCCGTATTCCCTGCCATGATTCGTTCGTCGACAATCGTAGCAATTATGGCATATCCCCGGTCCCCCACTTGGACATCTTTCATATTCGGGTCAGGCCGCTGGTTCGTGTCCAATCGCAAGGCACGTACCAACATTTCGGAAGCCTCCAGGCGAGTGATCGCCTGATTGACTCCGAATGCCTCAGCAGGATTATGCTCGATAATCCCTTGATCAACAAGATATTTCAGCTCAGTTTTCGTCGCATAATCGTCTGGTACATCCTTGAAAAGAGGAGCCGCCGACACCGGGACAAAAGCAGTGAAAGCTAAAATGACCGCCAATATCGGGAATAACAGTTTTTTCATTCCTATATCTCCCTTATTATTTCTTCTATGATGCTATCTTTCTATAAAGTACAGGATAGGACATGATATGTATAGTACTTTTTGCTAATAATTTTGGTAGAATGAAGAATTTCCACTATCGAGGTGTTGAACTGACAGGGCTAATGACGGAACTGTAAGGGCTATCTTTTATACTGTCAGGGCAATTCACCAAACCGTAAGGACAATCTTGTGAACTGTAAGGGCGCGGAGGAAAACTGTCAGGGCCCCGGAGAACTATCAGGGCAATTTATCGAACTGTGAGGGCAATCTAGTGAACTGCCAGGGCCCGACGGGAAACTGTCAGGGCAATTTACTGAACTGTAAGGGCAATCTTGTGAGCCGAAATGGCACGGGAGAAAACTGTAAGGGCCCCAGAGAACCGTCAGGGCAATTTACCGAACTCTAAGGACAGTCTTGTAAACTGTCAGGGCGCGGGGCAATACTGTAAGGGCCCAGAGAAACTGTCAGGGCATTACCGAACTGCAAGTACCCGAAAATTCCACCATGCCCCCCTTCCAATCCACCAGAAGCCTACGCCTTTTACACAAAAAAAGAGCATGAAACATCCGCCCCATACTTGGGCGTTCCCATCGTTTCATGCTCTTTCACCTAGCCTCGCATCAATGATTCAGTTTTGCAGCAATTGTTCCAGAAAGTCTTCTGATACGTAAGTTTTCATACCTTTCAACTCAGGAGCTTGCTTGAATTTCGCAATACTGCGGTTGAATCCATACGTTTTTTCGCCCCGGATGATTTTGAAGGATAGATTTTGTTTCGTCACCAATGCCCCATTCTCTTTCGGTAGGGATTGGACATGGTAGCCAAGCTGCTCGGCGACCTTCCGCAACGGAATCATTTTCACTCCGTTTTTCATATAATGGTCGTTTGCGATCAGTTCCTCGACTTTTGACATTTCGTCTGTGACGTAGTTCAGCGTCATGATTTTGTTAGGTGTAGTTTGAGGCGGGATGCTCCGAGTGGTAGCGTCATAAAAGACGACAAGCTCCAGGTTCTTGCCGTGAAGATCCTCTTCCTTAATAGCATTCCTTTTTTGATTGACTAATTCAGTTTTCTCGCCGATGTTCAATTTCAACTCGCCATCCAGGCTGAGAAGGTCTTTGTCAAACTTGCCT
Source organism: Sporosarcina sp. 179-K 3D1 HS (assembly GCF_047228905.1). Lineage (NCBI taxonomy): Bacteria > Bacillati > Bacillota > Bacilli > Caryophanales > Caryophanaceae > Sporosarcina > Sporosarcina sp. 179-K 3D1 HS. The sequence continues at coordinate 86,886 of NZ_JBFEGI010000002.1, read as the reverse complement.
ATCTTCACCTCGCCGAAAATCTTTTCATCTTTCACAATCAAAATTTCAGGCGTCACGGTCGCCGGGTAGATCAAGATCATCGGTTTATTCTTGTCATAATACCCTTCCACGGCATCCCCTACCGCCAATTCCGCTTTTGTCAGTGGCTTCGTTGTGCCACTATTGAACACTAAAGAATCGTCGTGGACACGGAAAATCGTAATCATGCCCTCTTCGTTTTCCACTGTCGCCCGGATCTCACTGCCATCTTTTTCTATGTCCGTAATGACTCCGGCATACTGGATATAATTTGTCGTGTCCTCCTGTTGCTCTTGGACGGCTTGTACCAATTCCTCTTGCGCCATGGCGGAGTACCCTCCCATCAAGCTGCCTGTCAATAAAGCTGCCATCGCAATCGTGCCCATTTTTTTCATGTTGTCCTCTCCTTTAATACGTTGTCATTCCATTTGACGGGGCGGTCGATAAAAAGTTACGGATAATCTTACCAATATTTTTTATTAAAATTAAAATGAAATCACAAAAAAACTGGAACAAAGTCCAGTTAAATGCTCCACTAGTTGGTTATCCCCGCTATCCAATTAAGGAACCAATATCTGCTTTCCAATGGTTTGTCTTCCTTGCAGCATCCGATGGACTTCAGCCGCTTCTTCCAATTGATAGACACCTCCGATGATCAGCTTCAGCCGTCCATCTCCAATATACCCTAGTAATTCCTCAAAGCTGCTTTGATATAAAGCGGGTTTTCTCATGATCTGAGGTAGGAAAAAACCGATGACGGATTGGTTACGTTTCATTAATTGGCCAGGGTAAAATTGTGATTGGTCACCGCTGGCAGCTCCGAAAATGACGAGGCGTCCGAACGGCGCAAGACAACGGAGTGTTTTCTGAAAAAATTCGCCTCCCACCATTTCGAGTGCCACATCGACACCTTTTCCTCCTGTCAGTTCACTAACTTTTTCTTCCCAACCGGGTTCCGTATAATTCACCAGCTCATCTGCTCCAAGCTCCTTGGCAAGCGCCAGCTTTTCATCCGTACTGGCAGTGGCGATGATTTTTCCCGCACCAAAGATTTTCGCCAGCTGTACAGCAAGTGTCCCAACACCTCCCGCAGCTGCATGTACCAACACCGTCTCGCCCTTTTCAAGACGTCCCATCGTCTTCAACACATGGTACGCAGTTTGGCCTTGCAATGGAAGTGCCACCGCGTCGGTAAAGTCCACATTATCCGGGACGAGTGCCAAACCCGCTTCAGGCGCTACTGCATACTCGGCGTATCCTTGCGATTCAATGAGTGAAACCACGCGCATTCCCGGATTAAAGCGTTGCACTTTTTCGCCGACCTCGACAATCTCTCCCGCAATTTCGGCTCCGGGAATGAACGGCAACTCCGTAGGAATGACATACTTCCCTTCCCGCCGCGCAGCATCTGCATAGTTGACTCCGATTGCTTTTACCCTGATGAGTACATCCCTCTCACCGATTTGCGGTTTCTCAACTGTTACCAATTTCAGTACATCCGGACTCCCATATTGCTCCATTTGAATGGCTTTCATTTTAAATCCCTCCATTTACAATGTGTGCAGATGACGGTGGCTTCACCATCATCCTTCCTTTTTCTAATTGAGGCACGACGGATATGCTGTTTTTTCGAGCTGCAAATTGTACGTCTTCCATCAACCCCATCTCCCTCATCATCTCGCCGGTAGTTGACTCGCTTAATAGCTCGATCGCTTGTTCAGCATTCCCCCGATAGAAATAGAGCGCTGCTTTTGCAGAATCCGTCAGCTCCCACACTTCTTTCCTGTCCAGCAGTTCATGAATGAAACAACCGGCTCCATAAAAATCCTCCAAACTGAAACGGCCGCCCGAACCGGCACAAACCGCCAGTATAGTATCCGACCCATGATCAGTTGCTATCCTATCCGCCATGGCGGATGCGTTCACCAACGAACCGGCATAGACTCGTTCTGCCGTGGAAGCTTTCAAAATGGCAACGGTTCCGTTTGTCGTCGATAAAACAACCGTTTTTCCCTTTACTTCCTCTTTGAGCCGGGTAGGGAGCGGATCAAAGAATCCTTGAATCGTTCTTCCCCCGACTTCTCCTGTTACAATTGCGGATGAATCTTGAAGTTCTTCCAGCGTATGCAACGCCGCTGCTCCATCTAATACGGGTATAATTTCTTTTGCTCCGTATTCGAGCAAAGCAGAAATGGTCGTAGTAGCGAGCAGGACATCAAAGACGACCGCCACTTTACCGCTACCTACCTGGTCGCTATCGACTTCTTCTTTTGTCAGAACAACATGCAGTTTTGGTGTGCTTTCCACTCGAATCGCTCTTCTCATTTCTTCGTCCCGGCTAACGCATGTTTCACAAGATTGTGGACGGACTGCTCCATTCGAGCAAAACGGGGATCTTGGGTCTGTCCCTTCTTGTAGCGATAAAAGATCTGCTGGCATATGACAGCCAGCTTAAAATAGGCGAATGTGATGTAATAGTGGATGTTCGTCATATCGCGGCCGCTTTTTTCCGCATACCGTGCGATGAATTCATCTCGTGTATAAAATCCTTTATGAGCAGTAAGCGGTGGCTTTCCTAACGCATGAAGAAGCACATCAGGATCATCTGCCTGCACCCAGTAGCTCATCGCTGCCCCGACATCTGTCAACGGGTCGCCTACCGTTGTCATCTCCCAGTCGAACAAACCTGTCATCCTCGAATAATCATTAGAAAACATCGCATTATTCAGCTTGTAATCATAATGGATTACTGTCGGTTCCAAAGACTGTGGAATATTGTTTTGAAGCCATGTCGTCAACTGATGCACTTCTGAAATTTCGGATGTCTTCGCTTTTTCATAACGGCCAATCCACCCATGCACTTGCCTTTCCAAAAATCCATCGGGCTTCACCATGTTCTTCAGACCTGTTTGGGTATAATCAATTTCATGCAGCTCGACTAGCGTATCGACCATCACTTCTGAAATCCGTTGACCCAATTGCTCCGTTCCTTCCGTCCCTTCCGGAAACTCCGTATCGAGAACAATTCCATGTCTTCTTTCCATAATGAAAAACGGGCTGCCTATAATCGATTCATCATCCGAAAAGACAAGCGGTTTCGGTGCTGTTCCGAAAACGGGATGAATAGCGGACAGCACTGTGAATTCCCGTTCCATATCATGGGCTTTCGGTGCGACTGGTCCAAGCGGCGGCCTCCGCAGCACGGCCTCCCAGCTTCCGATGGCAAGAGCGTAGGTCAAATTGGAATGCCCGGCACCAAATTGACGGATATACAACTCTCCTTCAGGAAGCCCTTCGATGTGGGTCCGTAAAAATTGTGTCAGATTCCCTACATCCAATTCTTCTCCTTTCCGGATTGGAATCGTATCTTCGAGCGTCTTCTCCATTTCTAACACCTCTTTCATTTTCAAACTTCTTTTTACAAAACTTCCTCTTTTCTGTACTCATAAAAACCGACACCCGTTTTCCTGCCAAGTTCACCGGTTCTCACTTTCTCTAAGATACAAGCAGGTGGTTTATCCCGAAGATTGCCTGTTTCGGAAAATAGATGCTGCATTGCTGAATAAACGACATCTGCACCGGACAAATCAATCAGTTCAAACGGTCCCAGCAGATGGCCAAGAGATTTTTTCACGATTACATCAATATCTTTGAAATCGGCTATGCCTTCTTCGTACAGATGGATCGCTTCCCGCTGAATCGCACCTAAAATACGGTTTGCGACAAATCCGGAAATCTCTTTCCGCAGCAAGATGCCTTTGCGGCCGATCCGCTCACATACAGCCATTGCTGCGGCCGCTGTTTCTTCGGATGTTTGGTCACTCATAACGATTTCGACGCACTCCATGACAAGGGGCGGGAAGAAGAAGTGCATATTGCATACTTTTTCAGGTCGCCCGGTCACTTCCGCAAGCAGTGAGTTGACCATTGTGGAGCTATTGGTGGCCAATATGGCACGGGCTGGTGTCAACCGGTCCAGTTCCCGAAACAGATCACGCTTGACGTCCAGTTGTTCGACAATCGCTTCAATAACCAGATCGGCATCTCGGACTGCTTCTTCAAGACTGTCTGTATACGAAAGAAGCGCAAAAGCGGTCTCCTTGTCCGAGTCTGACAGTTTCCCTTTCTTCACCCAATCACTCATTCGCTCACCCAGATTCGCCTCCGCTTTCCGAAGGGCTTCTCCATTTACATCTTGCAAGACCGTCCGATATCCGCCCAATGCACACAACATGGCAATTTGATGCCCCATCTGCCCGGCTCCGACTACGACAATTTGTTTGATCCCGTTCCCCATCACTCAGTCTCCTTCTGATTGAATTCCATGTAATATGAAATCAGAAAACATGCTGGCCAATTGATTTGCCGATACATCTCCGGCAGGGTTAAACCATTGATAACTCCAGTTTGTGACACCCAATACAGCAAAGCTGATCATTTTCGGGTTCAAATTTTCTCTGAATTCTCCGGATTGGACTCCTTCTTGTAAGATTTCTTCAATCGCAAGCCGGAACTCATCCCGTTTCACTAGTATTTCTTCGATATTTTCGGGGGACAAGTGTCGAATTTCCCGGAAGAATACACGCCCACTCGGACCATGTGTCTCAATATCTCCAATCAGCAGCTCAACGTTTTTTATCAGCTTGCCTCGATACGTGTCTTCTTTTTCGATGACCTCTTGTTGTCTACTCAATAAATTATTGATGTACTGCAAATGTATATCCATCAATAAAGTTTCTTTACTTTTAAAATAGTAATAGAATGTCCCCTTCGTCACGCCAACCGAGTCCACTATGTCCTGAACGGATGTTTCACTGAATCCTTTTTGTTCAAAAAGCTGAATGCTATGTTTCGTAATGTCTTCTTTCATTGCAAAGCCACGTCCTTCTCGCTGTTAAAACTGTATGATGAGCATGTTTCCCTACATTGCATGCGTTCCGCCATCGACGATCAGTACATCGCCTGTAACAAAATCGGAAGCTTTCGATGCGAGGAATAAAGCTACCCCTTTCAAATCCTCATTCGTCCCGAGCCGCTTCAAGGGCGTCTGCTCCAATATCCGGTCATACCCGTGTTCAATAAGTGCACTCGACATCTTCGTCGGGAAAAAGCCTGGAGCGATTGCATTCACATTGATGTTGTGCTGCCCCCATTTCACAGCCAAATCTTTTGTAAAGGTGATCACTGCCCCTTTACTTGTGTTGTATCCAATCGTATCCATATAGCGGGGGTCCGTCCCACCTAGTCCCGCCACGGAAGCGATATTGATAATTTTCCCGCCACCTTTTTCGATCATTACCTTGCCGATTTCCTGGCTCATAAGAAACGTTCCGGTCACATTGACCTCCATCACTTTTCGCCAAGCTTCTAGCGGCATATCCACGACAGATGCCCCCCAAGACGCACCACTATTATTGACAAGAATATCAATCGTGCCAAAACGTTCAAGAGTCCGGTTTACGACGTCCTTCACATCATCCGGATTGGTGACGTCGCAAGAAAGCGCGATGGAATCGACGCCCAACTCCTTCAGCTTGTCACTCATTTCCTCGCATGCCTCGACTTTCCGTGAACAGATGACGACATTGGCTCCTGCTTCGGCAAAACCTTCCGCAATTTGTGCACCAAGCCCCCTACCGCCACCCGTGACAATGGCCGTTTTCCCTTCCAATGTAAAGTAATCCAAGACGGTCACGATTATCTCCCCTTTCCTTCTGTTCCGTATTTCTTCAGTTCCAATCTGGCAATTTGGTTCCGATGTACTTCATCCGGTCCATCCGCTAACCGTAACGTCCTTGCAGATGCCCATTGAGCTGCCAATGAACCATTCACCCCAGCCCCACCGAATGCTTGGATGGCGCGATCGATAACGCGCAACGCCATGGATGGTGCCACGACTTTAATCATCGCAATTTCCGTTTTCGCTTCTTTGTTGCCAACGGTATCCATCATGTATGCGGCCTTCAGCGTTAGGAGACGGGCTTGTTCGATATCAATCCTGGACTCGGCTATCCATTCCCTTACAACTCCTTGATCGGAAAGCAATTTTCCGAACGTAGTACGTTGCTGCACACGGATACACATTTCTTGTAAGGCGCGTTCTGCCGCGCCGATCAGCCGCATGCAGTGATGGATACGCCCCGGACCCAGACGGCCTTGTGCGATTGCGAAACCTTTCCCTTCCCCCCAGATCATATTTTCAACGGGCACACGAACGTTATCGAAGGTCAATTCCCCGTGTCCATGAGGGGCATGATCATAGCCGAACACCGATAGCATCCGTTCGATTTTCACACCCGGCGTATCCAGAGGTACGAGAATCATGGACTGTTGTTCGTAAAGCGGACCATCCGGATTCGTTTTTCCCATAAATATGGCAATCTTGCAACGTGGATCTCCTGCACCGGAAGTCCACCACTTTCGTCCATTCAATACATATTCATCCCCGTCACGCACGATGCTTGCTTGTATATTGGTTGCATCGCTAGAAGCTACATCGGGCTCTGTCATGGCAAAGCATGATCTGATTTCCCCTTCCAGAAGCGGTTCCAGCCATTGCTTTTTTTGCGTTTCCGTGCCATACCTGACAAGCACTTCCATATTCCCCGTGTCGGGTGCATTGCAATTGAACACTTCCGGTCCGATTGGTGAACGTCCCATAATTTCACAGAGGGGCGCATATTCCAAATTGGTAAGCCCTGCCCCATAGTCACTTTCAGGCAAGAATAAATTCCACAGTCCTGCTTCCCTTGCTTTCTTTTTCAACTCTTCAATAATCGGCGGCACATCCGCCCACCGGTCTGCCATCGATTCCACTTGTTGCTCATACGTCTTTTCATTCGGATACACATGCTCCTCCATGAATGCAGTCAGCTTCTTCTGCAAAGCAACTGTCTTGGTTGAATATGAAAAATCCACTATCCTTCTCCACCTTTCCAGCTCTCTATTCTAACCAGTTAGTATGTTTCTGAATATTATAGTAACTCTAAATCTATTTATAATCAAGTATGAAAGGGAAAAAATTAAAAGACCCGCTGAAAATAGCGAGTCTTTTAATAGATGTAGGCCATTTTTTGAATAGCGCTTCACTGAACGCCTTAATTCAAACCGTTGCCTTATTTTTGAGTTACCGGGATTCCAAGGACAGACGTCAACAACTCCACGGCTTTGTCAATTTCTTCTTTTGTTACGGTGAGCGGCGGCAGGAGACGGATTACATTTGGACCCGCCTGAACGACCAATAGGCCGGCTTCTTCCGCTTTCGCAATATATGGACCGACTTCTTCTTGGCAAGCTATGCCGATCAGAAGGCCGGAACCCCGCACTGTGAATTGGTTATCCGGTAAAACGGATTTCAATTTTTCAATACAGTAGGTAGAAAGCTCATTCACTTGCTTCAAGAAATTTTCTTGGAAAACATGGTCAATTACCGTCTGGGCAACTGCCACACCGAGCGGATTGCCGCCGAATGTCGTCGCATGCGAGCCGGGCCCGAAAGCGTCGAACAAAGCGGGTGTTCCGAGCATAGCCCCAATCGGGAATCCGCCGCCCAATCCTTTGGCGAGCGACATGATATCCGGTTTCAGAACGGTTTGCTCATACGCATAGCGTGTGCCAGTCCGGCCGATTCCAGTCTGCACTTCATCCACAATAAGGAGAATTCCTTTTTCCTTGCAAATATCCGAAATGACTTGCGCAAATTCGGGGTTGACCGGGTTGATGCCGCCTTCCCCTTGGATGACCTCCAGCATGATAGCCGCCACATCGCCATCGATAGCGGCTTGCAACGCATCGATGTCATTGTAAGGGATTGTCTTGAATTTCTCGAGCAGCGGACCAAACCCTTCTTGGACCTTTTTCTGCCCAGTGGCCGACATCGTTGCGAAGGTCCTTCCGTGAAAAGATTGTTCGAATGTGATGATTGTATGTTTTTGTGTATGTTTACGAGCGATTTTAATTGCTGCTTCGTTCGCCTCGGCTCCGCTGTTACAGAAGAAGGCATGGCCGAAATGCGTATCTTTTACAAGAGATGCCGCCAGTTTTTCCTGTTCCGGACTAGCGAATAAATTCGATGTATGCCATAGTTTTTCGCTTTGCTTTTGCACAGCTTCCACGATGGCCGGATGTGCATGGCCGAGACTGACGACCGCAATACCGCTTGTAAAGTCCAAGTATTCTTTTCCTTGGTCGTCCACTACGATGGTCCCCTGTCCTTTCACTAGATGGACCGGACGCCGTGCATAGTTATTGAATAAAGCACTCATGCCGTAACCCCCTCACTGCGTATATCTGTCCCACTTAAATGCTGGTCGACTATTTTAACGGAAGGAATGCCCGCCGTCAAACAAGCGAGGGCCGCTTCCACTTTCGGAACCATGCCGCCATAAATGTCCCCCGACTCAACCCATTGAGAGATGGAGGAAGGCGAAACGGTTTGTTGCACTTCATCCTGGATCCGGATTCCGGGTGTATCCGTCACGAGCAGCAGGCTATCCGCCTCTACTGCAAGCGCAATCCGGCTGGCGACGGTATCTCCGTTAATATTTAGAGGCTTACCATCTTCAGAAACCCCGATACAGGACAACACTGGCATGTATCCAGCATTTGTCACCTTCTCCAATACTTCTGTCCGGATGTTTTCGATTTCCCCAACATTCCCATAGACCTCTTCATCTAAAAAGCTGCAAGTAATCAGTTGCCCATCGAAGCCACTCAAGCCGATGGCGTCGATTCCTTCGCTGTTCAGTTGTTGGACCAATGCAGGATTCACTTTCCCGATCAACGTCGATTGGACGATGCCGATCGCCTCATCGGACGTCACGCGGATGCCGTTCACCGCTGTCGATGTAACACCACTCTTTGCAAGCTCTTGATTGATAGCCGGGCCGCCGCCATGCACGATGATTGGCGCAACCCCGTCCGCCATCAATTGCTTCAGCTGGACGAAGAATTGTTTGCTCAACCCTTCCAGCATGCTACCGCCTAGTTTAATGACAACCCGCTTACGTTCTGTATGTGGCGTTGATTTGGACGTAGTCATATGTCAAGTCGCACCCCCATGCCAATCCTTGCCCTTCTCCCTGGTGGAGCTGGACGACAATTTTCACTTCCGGCTGTTTCAAGTATTCACGCAAATGCTCTTCCGAGAAACTGACCGGCTCCCCACTCTCAACGACCGTCGTGTCACCGATTTGAATGCTGATTGCGTTCGGATCGACGGTTGCGCCGCTATAACCGACCGCTGCGATGATTCTTCCCCAGTTCGCATCGCATCCAAAGACCGCTGTTTTCACGAGCGGCGAACCTACTACCGTTTTAGCGATCTTTCTTGCTTCTTCATCTGAAACCGCTCCAATGACTTCGGTTTCAATCAGCTTCGTCGCTCCTTCGCCATCTTTTGCGATCATCTTCGCCAAGTCTTGTGCGACCGCATGCAAGGTTTGGATGAATTTCCCCCACTCCGGATGCTCCGGTGTCAAGGTTTCATTTTCTGCCAGGCCGTTTGCCAATAGGAGGACCGTGTCATTTGTGGAAGTGTCACCATCCACTGTAATTGCATTGAATGTCAAATCCGTTACCGTTTTCAGCGCCGTCTGCAGGTGAGGAGTTTCCACTTTCGCGTCTGTGGTAATGAAACCAAGCATCGTCGCCATATTCGGTTCAATCATTCCCGAACCTTTTGCCGTTCCGGCAATGGTGATTTCTTTGCCGTCGATGACCGTGGTGTATGCCGTGTTTTTCGTCACCGTGTCCGTCGTCAACAAGGCTTGCGAGAACTGAATCGACCCTTCCAATCCATAGGAAGGCGAGATGTTCTTGATTCCTTTGATGACTGGAACCATGTTCATCTTTTCACCGATGACTCCGGTGGAAGCAACCCCTACCAAGTGGGGATCGATGCCGAGTTTTTCTGCCGTCAACTCCTGCATGGCATACGCATCTTCCAAGCCTTGCTTTCCTGTACATGCATTGGCATTGCCGGAGTTGATAATGATTGCCTGCAACTTTCCTTCTTTGGCAATCGCTTCTTTCGTTACGTGAAGAGGAGCCGCCTGTATGGCATTTGTCGTAAATACGCCCGCTACATTGGCCGGCACTTCGCTGACGAGTAACCCTAAATCGTTTTTCTTATGTTTCAGTCCGCAATGGATACCATCCGCTTTAAATCCTTTTGGTGACAGGATGTTATACCCTGAGATTCGTTTCATGGAAACTGTTTTCGTTGTCATCGTACTACCCCCAAATTTAGATGAATGCCGGGACATGGGCGAGACCGGCCGTTTCATCCAGATTGAATTGGACATTCATGTTCTGGATCGCTTGGCCCGCCGCTCCTTTTACTAAGTTGTCAATTACAGAAACGATCGTAGCACGATTGGTACGTGGGTCGACTTTTACGTGAATATCACAATAATTCGAGCCGTACACTTGATTTGTACCAAATTTATTCGTTTCCCGGATGATCCGGACGAACGGCTTGTCGGCATAAGTCTCTTCTAGACAGTTGACTAGGTCTTCTTCTGTCATACCTTCCGCGACCGTTGCATAACTTGTCGCGAGAATGCCCCGTGTCATCGGCACAAGATGAGTGCTGAATGTAATCGGCGGCGCATCCTGTGCAAATAGAGAAAACGCCTGCTCGATTTCAGGTATATGCTGATGTTGATTTAATTTATAAATGGCCGTATTCTCATTCGTTTCGCTGAAATGAGTCATTTGGTTCGGTTGATTGCCCGCCCCTGAAACACCGCTCTTCGCATCAATGATCAGCTGTGACGGGTCGATCAAGTTCTCTTTCAATAAAGGCAAGAGCGACAGCAGAACCGCTGTCGGGTAGCAACCTGGATTGGCAATGAGCTGCGCTTTCGCAATCGCTGCTTTATTCCACTCCGTCAGCCCGTATACACTTTCTGCGACTGCAGATGCCGGAGCCGGTTCTTTTTTATACCATTCCTCGTAAAGCGCCAAATCTTTTAGCCGGAAATCTCCCGACAGGTCTATCAGTTTCGGCCCTTTTCCTACTAGGGGCGGTAGCAATTGGCTCGCAACTCCTGCGGGTGCACTAGAAAACACGACATCAAATTGTTCCAATCTATCATTCTCAATCCGCTGTAACGGCTGATCGAGGATATTCAGTAAATGTGAATATTTTTGTGAAAAAATCGTCCCTTCTTCAGACGATGTGAATAAAGTAATTTGTTCAACTTCAGGGTGGTTATGAAGAAATCGAATTAATTCAAGACCCCCATAGCCTGAAGCTCCAATTATTCCAACCTTCATGCCAATCACCTCAACTACATGTTAGGATTAGTATAGTAATGTATAAATATAAAGTCAATAGTATTTTTATGAATTTCATGTATTTCATCATTGTATCCGTTTTCATAGAATTTTGGAAGGAAAATTCTTTAACCATTTATGTATAACCGATACATCGAAAAAAGCTAAAGAGGCCGCTAATGGCCTCTTCAGCTCCTTTTCCATCATATTAATCCTGCTCGAAAATAGTCAGCTGACCATCATCGATAAATGCAATCCGAAGTGCCGGTTCAAAGCCACCTTTCTCATCAACGCCAGGAATAACATACACTTGCTTTTCTTCTGGAACGTTTTTAGCGCCTTGATCCAATGAAGCCATGATTTTTTTCGTATCATCGACTGTGCCTGCCTCTTTCATCGCTTCTGTTAACACATATAAAGAAACATAGTGGAATCCGGCTTCCGCCCCAGGATTCTTATCATATTTCTGTTTATACTTCTCAATAAATTCGGCAGTACCAGGGAAGTTCGAATTTATTAGCGGAACCGTGGAGCTGACTCCTTCCAGGAGATCGTATCCTCCACCCAATACGGCAGCCATTTGATCGACTTTTGCTTGGTCCATCACTAAGAACCCGCCTTCAAAGCCCAGATCGCGTGCTTGTTTGAGGACAAGAGCAGTCGGTTCAGATGGGCCACCAATGAATAGAACATCCGGCTTGGCATTTAGAGCATTTGACATGATTGTTTGGAAATCCGTATCTTTACTGAAGTCGATCGATTCGTCAAAGACCACTTCACCCCCATGCGCTTCCCAGACAGGACGTAGAGCTTCTGCCCAATCCTTACCGTACTGACTGGCGGTCGGAAGAAATGCAATCCGTTTTCCGAAGCGCTCCATCTGATAATTTGTAAACGGCTCCAAATAATTATCGTATCTCGGTGGAATGCGGACATTTAACGTATTTCCTTGCTCCGTCACACCAGGTTCACTCGTATAGCCCATAATGATGAAATCTTCTTGTTCATTGAATACCTGCATTGCATAAACTCCGCCACTATGTGGACTGTAAATGAATTTTGCTTTCTGTTCCTGGACTAGCCGTTTCGCATTTGCTGCTGTTTCATTCGGCGAATATTTATCATCTAATGTGGCCAGTTTCAACGTATACGTTTGACCATCCACTTCCAAACCGCCACTTTCATTAATATCGTCCACAGCCATCGTCAGTCCATTCAATGTTTCGGTTCCATAAAAGGCAGCTGGACCACTTAACGGGCCACTGAACCCGATTGTCAGCTCTTTCGCCTCTTTTGTCTCTTCTGCGCTCGCCGTATCAGCGGAATCAACGGCATCGCCCGTGTTGTCGGAGGTGGTCGCAGCAGAATCCCCGCCTTCATTGCACCCAGCTAGCATAAACAGTAGAAGTAAAAAGAAAAGCCCGAACAGTTTGAATATTTTCATCCTAATCTCCCCTTTTATAAGTTTTATTCCATCTCTACTTTGCTAGGCTCCAATATAAGCTTTGCGGATTGCATCATCATTGAATAATTCCTCGCTTTTGCCCTGAAGGACAATGACCCCGTTTTCGACCACGTAGCCGCGATCCGCAATTTTCAGTGCGGCATTGGCGTTTTGTTCGGCCAATAACACGGTTGTGCCACTTTTGTTAATTTCTTGGATGATGGAAAACATCTGCTCTACAATAAGCGGAGCAAGCCCCATGGAAGGCTCGTCCATCATAATCAGTTTCGGCTTGGCCATTAAAGCTCTTCCAATGGCCACCATCTGTTGCTGGCCTCCGCTTAAAGAACCCGCAGGATCCTCCCGCTTGTCTTTTAAAATCGGGAACAAGTCATACACTTCCGTCAACGATTGCTTTAATTGTTGCCTTTTGCCACGATGGACGAATCCTCCCATCATCAGGTTCTCTTCAACGGACATGTCGGAAAACAACTTTTTCCCTTCTGCACATTGCACCACTCCCGCTTTCACCATTTTATCCGGGGAATGGCCGCGTACACTGTTTCCAAAAAAACGGATGTCCCCCTTACTGGGCCGATTCAATCCACTAATCGTATTGAAAATAGTGCTTTTCCCTGCGCCATTGGCTCCGAGCAGAACTACAAGTTCCCCTTCCCCGACTTCCAGGTTAATATGGCTTAACGCTTCAAAGAGGCCGAACTTCACGGTAACGTCAGTAAGTTTCAGCAACTGTCTCCCCTCCTAAATACGCTTCGATAACAGTCGGGTTATTCTTGATCTCATCCGGCGTTCCCTCCGCAATTTTCGCCCCATAATTCAGGACCATAATGCGATCCGCAAGTCCCATGATCATTTGCATCTTATGTTCAATCGTGCAGACGGTAATGCCACTTTGAGCTATTTTCTTCATTAATACAGCTAGACCGTCCGTTTCTTCCGGATTGATCCCTGCGGCGGGTTCGTCAAGAAAAACCACTTTCGGATCCGTTGCCAACGCCAGGGCAATGGCCACCCGTTTTTTCGCTTCCTGGGAAATGATGCTGACCTTCAGATTGGCCAAATCAACAAGTCCGACAAAATCCAATACCTCCATCGCCCGGTCGTACGCTTCCTTCTCCTCCCGCTTTTCCCTCTTCGTGCGGAAAATCGCATCGAACAATTTCGATTGAGTACGTAATCGATGACCGACAATGACGTTATCGATAACAGAAGCCTGTTCAAATAGATTGGTGCTCTGGAAAGTACGTGCAATGCCGAGCCTTGCCCCGATATGCGCAGGTGTCTTTGTAATATCCTTCCCTTCAAATAGGATTGTTCCGGAGGTCGGTTTATGGAATCCGCTAATGAGATTAAAGAAGGTGGACTTCCCCGCCCCGTTTGGTCCGATGATGGCGGTGATTTTCCCCTTTTCTATTTCAAAATCCACGTCATTGACCGCGGTCAATCCTCCAAATTGTTTCGTTAACCCTTGCAGTTGAATAAGTGCCACGGTCATACCTCCCTTCGGTGGAAACTAGAGGATTCCAAAACTGTTTTTCGAAGCACTGCTTCCGGTTTTTTCTTTGGAGTCTGGAATTTCTGTTTCAATGAGTAGTAAGCACCGACCAGCCCCGTCGGATAAAAAATGACGATGCAGACCAGAATAGGACCGAAAATCAGCATCCGATATTCTTGAAAACCTTGCAGCGACTGTTCCAGCCAGACAAACAGCATCGTCCCGACAACCGGGCCTGAAAGCGTGCCAATCCCTCCCACGATCAAATACATCAGGAAGGTAAACACCATGGAAGTGCCGGCAATTTCCGGACCGATAAAACGGAGCAAAGAAGCGTATAATCCACCCGCCAGTGCAGCAAAGCCGACTGAAATGACGAAAGAGACAAGCTTGTTCGTCCGAGTATTGATTCCCAGAGTTTGGGCCAGTTCTTCACTGTTTCGGATGGCGATATAGGTCCGTCCTGTCAACGAATGGACAATCCGGAACGCGACGAAAATAGATAGGACAAGTAAAAAGAGAACCAAGTAATACATCGAAACCGCTGAAGTGAAAGTAATCGGTCCAATCGGATCGGGTACTGGAATCCCGATCAACCCGCGCACACCGCCCGTCAAATCATCCCACTTATCTATCAACAAATAGATTAAATACCCCACGATTAGCGTGTAGATCGCGAAAAAGTGTTCCTTTGTCCGAAGCGCAATCGCTCCCAAAATAAACCCGATGACACAAGTAATCAGAATGGCCAGCAAAAGGGCCACCCAGAAGTTCATCCCCATCTTTGTCGTCAAAATTCCAACAGCATATGCACCGATTGCGAAAAATCCTGCATGAGCGAGATTCAACTGACCCGTATAGCCTGCTAAAACATTCATGCCATAAATCGCAATAATATAAATGAAGCCCACAGTCATGACGTGGAGAACGTATCGATTTTCCGAGAAGACGAGTGGAAATAAAAGAGCGAATCCAAACAGCAGTAAGAGTCCATTCCGTCGGGTCAGCAGCTTTTTCAATCAATACGCCTCCTTCGCAAACAGGCCTCTTGGACGAGCTGTCATAATGATGATCAGCAACAAAAATGCAATCATATCCTTATAGTCATTGGAAATATACGTCGCTCCCAAACTCTCGGAAATGCCGAGAATCAACCCACCGATAATCGCTCCGGGAATACTCCCCATACCTCCGATGATGACCACCACGAACGCCTTCAAAATGACGAGATGTCCCATAGCAGGAAAGACCAGATTAATAGGGGAAGCAAGTGAAGCAGCAATGGCAGCCAATGCACCGGAAATGGCAAACGTCATCATTGCGACGACATTGGCATTGATTCCAACTAGGAAAGCACCTTCCCGGTTTTGTGCCATTGCAATAATCGACGAACCAATCATCGTTTTTTTCAAGAATAGATAGAGCAAAGTCACAACCGCCCCGGCCACGACGATGACTAAAATCCGTTGGGTCGTCATCGCGACGCCACTCACCATCAACGTTTGATCAAAAGGCGTCAACAATCTGTGGTATTCAGTTCCCCATACGAGTGAAACGAGCGCTTCAAAAAACAAGACTAAACCGATTGCAGCAATCTTATCGTGAATGGGAGGCGCATTCCGAAGGGGATGAAAGACGATCCGCTCCATCAACACCGCCAGTAAGGCAACGACGAGAATCGATACAAGGATTGCAATGAAGTAATGGACCCCCCAGCTCCTCATGACGATTAATGTAATATAGCCGCCGATCAAATACAAAGAACCGTGCGCAAAGTTTGGAACATGTAAGATCCCAAATACAAGAGTGAGGCCAATTCCAACAAGAATGTAAACGCTTCCAAGAGTGAGCCCGTTAAACAGCTGTTGGAGAAATAATTCCATTCTATTCCCTCCTCGTCCACTAGGGTTTCAATAAAGCATCCCTGTCATCTACCTAGATTTTCCGATCAATCTTTTGCTAACTGGCTAGCAATGATATTTTTCTGAATTTCAGAAGTTCCTTCGTAAATGCGGGCAATCCTTCGTTAATGGGAACATTGAATGAATGCGTTCCTTCCCATATGTAAGGGACAGGTCCAATAATTTCTGCGAAGAACCTAGATTCCGCGAAGCCAAACCTTCTCCTTTTCGCATACCGTCAGATTGAAACATTTGCCAAAAACTGTTCTAATCGATTGCGCAAGTTCGGTGGGATCGAAACAGATTGTTGTTCTTGAAAGTTGTAGCAGACGATTACTGCACGTCCTATCGCAATCAAAGCTCCTGTCTCCAGATTGAAGATTTCATGCACCATTGTGAAACTCTTGTTCCCGATATGGGATATCTCTGTGGAAATCGAAAGTGTTTGGCTTGCATAGGCTTGGGCAATAAAATCACATTCCGTACTGGCGACAATAAAATTGATACCTTTTCTCGTCCGCGGACCAAAACCAAGGAGCTCAAAAAACCTTGTACGACCTTCCTCCATATAGAGAAAATAGCTTGTATTGCTCACATGTCCGCCTGCATCCGTCTCACAATACCTGACATAGATATCAATGGCCGGAATCCGATTCATGCTCATACCTCCTTCATGATCTTCTTGGCAAGTTCAACCGCTCATTCATAACGTTCAAGAATGGTTGCAATACCTTGTCCTCCGCCGATACACGCGGTGATGAGTGCAAACCGTCCTCCCCTGCGCCGCAACTCGTAAATGGCTTTTGTCACCAATATGGCGCCCGTCGCCCCGAGAGGATGTCCATGAGCAATCGCCCCACCGTTGACATTGACTTTTTCCGGATCAATCCCGAGCTCCTGATTACAAGCAAGAACTTGAGCGGCGAACGCTTCATTAATTTCAATCAGATCCATATCATCCAAGGATAAGCCCGATTTTTCCAACACTTTGCGGGTTGCAGGTACCGGACCGATTCCCATGATGTTCGGGTCCACTCCTGCGACGGCTTGTGCCCGAATTACCGCCAATGGCGTAATGCCAAGTTCCTCCGCTTTTCTCCGGGACATCACCACAACCGCGGAAGCTGCATCATTTAACCCCGAGCTGCTGCCTGCCGTCACAGTTCCGCCTTCCTTAAAAGCAGGAGGCAATTTTGCCAATGCGTCCATTGTCGTTTGAGGACGGGGATGTTCGTCTGTTTTGAACACAATTGGATCTCCTTTGCGGACTGGAATCGTGATAGGGACAATCTGTTCTTCGAAGTAGCCTTCATTCATCGCATCGGCCATCTTTTGCTGACTGCGAAGGGCAAACTCATCTTGTGCTTCACGGCTGATTTTATATTGTTCCGCCAAGTTTTCCGCCGTGATTCCCATTGGAGGATCCCCGATTTCATGCGGTGATAACTGGGATTTCCTGAATTGCGGAAGTGCAGGGCTATACGGCTTTTCTGCCCGTGCCATTAAATACGGTGCCCGGCTCATGCTTTCGACTCCCCCTGCTACAAAGATCTCCCCATCTCCTGCCCAAACTGCTTGTGCAGCGAGATTAACAGCATTGACACCCGATCCGCACTGGCGATCTATTGTCAATCCGGGAAGATTCAGAGAGAGCCCGGTTTGCAATGCGGTCAATCTGGCAATATTTCCACCGCCGCTCAACACATTTCCCATAATGACATCATCGACTTGATCAGCCGATACATTCGCCCGTTGCAACGCTTCTTTAATGACTTCAGCCCCGAAGACATGGGCAGGAACGGAGGCGAGTGTGCCTCCTTGCCTCCCGATTGCTGTCCGAACGGCTGAAACAATGACTGCTTCATTTCCCATTTTCCATCGCTCGCTTTCTTCTATGCTGTTTCGACCCAACCATCTGTCGAAAAAGTGATTTGTCCCGTCATAACAGGCTTTTGTTGTTGATTGACTGCGGCAACGTTAAAGTGTAAGTTCCCCTCACTCTTTTCAACCAGCTCCGCCTGTAAAGTCACCACTTCATCCAGAAACACCATCCCGCTGAATCGTATGGAATAGTCTTGAATGAACCCTTCCTCTGTATAAGGGGTAAACAATTTGGCGAGATTTCCCATTGTCCACATGCCATGTGCAATAATTCCAGGAAGCCCTGCGTTTTTCGCTTCTTCATCAATCGTATGGATTGGATTATAGTCACCGGAAGCACCTGCGTATTTGATCAAATCCAATCGGGTGACCGGATCCAATTGAATAGGAGGCAACGATTCGCCAGGCTGCATATTTACAATACGGTTCACACAAGCATCCCCTTTCGTACCGCTTCATTGAGGATGATAACCCGTTCCTCCGAGAGGATCGGGCGCTGCTCTTCGTCGAGTGCAGTCCGGGAGATCACGAGGAAACCCATCTCTCCGAAGTTACCTGTTTTTTCATAGTAATCTTTGACTTCCGTGAAACAATAGATGTCTTCCCCTACGAATAGAGGGCGTTTATAATGAAAGGATTGCTCCCCATGAATCAAACCTTTCGGCGGCAAATGTAAATCTGGTATGATTCCAAAATTCAGCGTGACAGGGTAAGTGGCAGGGGCGATATTGCGCTTATACCTTGACGTTCTTCCCACCTCTTCATCAAAATAAATGGGAGCGGCATCGCCAATCGCTTCTGCAAACTTTTTCACTGCGCCTCTTTCAATGGTGTTTTTAACAATAGCTGAACGTTTTCCAATACTGTCTCGTAGCAATGGTTTCCCTCCGTTCTACCATTCTTACGTTCTCGGGCCTCCCGCAACGTAAATGACTTGGCCACTGACGAATGATGATTTTTCATCGGCGAAAAATGCAACCGCATTCGCAATATCTTCCGCCTTCCCACTGCGACCGACCGGAATTTTGCTGACACTTGCTTCAATCAATTGGTCAAACGAAATGCCAATCCGTTCCGCAGTCGCTTTTGTCATATCAGTCTCGATAAATCCAGGAGCGACCGCATTTGCAGTTATCCCAAACTTGCCCAGCTCTATCGCAAGTGTTTTGGTGAAGCCTTGCAACCCCGCCTTAGCGGTAGCGTAGTTGGCCTGCCCTCGATTGCCTAGTGCGGACGTAGACGAGATATTGATAATGCGTCCATAGTTTTGTTTTACCATATATTGTTGGGCTGCCTGGGTGGCATAAAAGGCACCTTTTAGATGAACGTCCATGACAGTCATCCAATCATCATCCGACATTTTGTAAATCATATTGTCCCGGATAACACCCGCATTGTTGACCAAAATATCAATGGAGCCAAATTGTTCATGGACTTCCTCCATTGCTTGTTCCACTTGTTCACGGTCAGTCACACTCGCGTTTTTCGCAAAAATGGAGTACCCCTTATCCTTTAACTCACTAACCGCTTCATCAAGCGCTTCTTGATTGACGTCAATGATCGCGACGTTGGCCCCTTCTTGTGCAAACTCCTCCACGATCTTGCGTCCGATTCCACGGCTTCCGCCAGTGACAAAAGCAGTTCTGCCTTCAAAACGAATTCCCATTCAAAATTCCTCTCCTTCTTGTACAAACTTACACATATTGTCCGATTTTCACATGGCCTTTCAATAGGTTTCGGGAGATGATCATGCGCTGGATTTCGTCGGTTCCATCATAAATTCTCCACAATCTTGCTTCCCGGTACCAACGCTCGATCGGCAATTCTCTCGTATACCCCATCCCGCCATGGATCTGCAGGACCCGGTCGACGACCTTATTCCCCATGATCGCGCCATTGAGTTTCGCCATAGCTGCCAAATGACGGTTGTCCTCGCCTTGATCCAACGTAAACGCTGCATTGAGGACGAGCCATTTCGCCGCTTCAATTTCTACGGCAGAATCGGCAATTTGCCATTGGATCGCTTGTCGATCCGCAATCGGCCTGCCAAACGTTTCGCGCTCTTTTGCATAGTCGATCGCCATTTGAAGCAATCTTTCCGCAGTTCCTACAGCACGCGCACCGACCACCCACCTCGCAAAGCCGATCCACTCAAGCCCGAGCTTGTAGCCCCCATGAATCTCGCCTAAAATATTCTCCTCGGGAACGCGAACGTTATCAAAGACCAGGCTTGCAGGCCCCCACTCGCCCATTGTATCAATGTACTCCGATGTCCAACCCATATCCCGGTCGACGATGAAGCAAGTGACGCCGTCTCTCCCTGTTTTTTGATGGCGTTCTTTATCTGTCACTGCGATAACCATGACGAAATCAGCTTCATTCCCACCGGTAATAAACGTCTTTTCACCGTTTAACACCCATTCATTCCCGTCTTTTACAGCAGTCATTTTGATATTTCTCGTATCCGATCCCGCATCCGGTTCCGTCATGGCGAAACAAGATTTTTTATCTCCATTAATCGTCGGGATCAAATATTTCTTTTTCTGTTCCTCGTTGGCGTAATAAAGAATATTATCAGCCGAGCCGCCAAATCGGAACGGAACAAAAGTTTTGGAAACCTCCATAAAGACGATGGCCATCATCATTTGGCCAAGATCGGCACCGCCATACTCTTCTGGCGTATTAATGCCCCAGAAACCGAACTCCTTCGCTTTTAATTGCAATTCTTTCTGTTTCTCCTCAGAGAGTCCCGGTTTCCCTTCCCGTTCGTTTTTCAGGACTTCAAATTCCAATGGCATTAATTCATTCTCCACGAATCGCCGGATTGTGTTTTGCACCATTTTTTGTTCTTCTGAAAGGCGTAAATACATGACCGTCACTCCATCTCTTTAATTAGTTTCTATGATTGTTGTTGCACGTGCTCGTTTTGTTGTGTACGAAATTGTTCTTGCAAGGAGCGTTTCAACACTTTGCCGACAGCAGTTTTAGGTAATTCATCGACAAACAGGACATCCTGTGGGATCTTAAAAGCCGCTAAATGATCTCTGCAATATTGAATTAGTTCTTGTTCGGATAGTTGGAACCCATCTTTCAAAGCGACCACGGCCCGGATTGTCTCCCCCCTATACTCATGGGGGATCCCGATCACAGCGGCCTCGAGCACAGCCGGATGATTATATAGGACATTCTCGATTTCTATCGGGTATACATTATAGCCACTCGCAATGATCATCTCTTTTTTCCTGCCGACGATGTAAAAGAACCCGTCTTCATCCATCTTGGCAAGGTCCCCGGTATACAACCAACCGTTCCGAATTGCATGCTCGGTATCTTCGGGCCTGTTCCAGTATCCTTTCATCACTTGTGGTCCCTTGATCACGAGCTCCCCGACTTCTCCGACAGGCAGCGTGAGTTCCCCAGTGGCAATATCCACGATTTTGGCGTCGGTATTGGGGATCGGGATTCCGATGCTTCCATTCTTTTGCAACCCGCCAACCGGATTCCGATGCGTAACCGGAGAAGCTTCCGATAGCCCGTATCCTTCCGCAACTTGTGACCCGCTAATTTTATTGAATTGATTGAGAATCTCCAAAGGCAGTGAGGCGGAACCGCTCGTACACGTATTCAGGCAGCTCAAATCGAAATTTCGAGTCTTGTAATAGTCCACTAGGGCAATATACATCGTCGGCACCCCTGGAAATGCGGTCGGTTTTACTTGTTCGATTAACTCTACAAGCTGGGCCACATCAAATTTAGGGACTAAAATCAAATTGCCTCCTTGGTAAAAAGTCATGCTCATCGCACTCGTCATACCGTATACATGGAAAAGTGGGGTAACGGCCAGAACTCGTTCTTCCCCTTTTTTTACAACGGCTTGTGAAGTCGCCGCACTTTGCAATGTATTGGCGACAATATTGGTATGCGTCAACATGGCTCCTTTTGGCAAACCGGTCGTGCCGCCTGTGTATTGTAAAACAGCAACGTCTTGCTCCGGGTTGATTTGAATTTCGGGGAGGGGGGCCCCCAGGTCATCATATTGAAGCTCACCCGGCATGGAAGCGCTTTCAACAATTATAGGAATCGCCATTTGCAAGTCGGATTTTGGCTTGATACTCTCGATCACCGGCTGTAATGGATTCATGTAAATCAATAATTTTGCCCCAGAGTCATTTAGAATATTCAACAGTTCCGCTGCCTTGTACATCGGATTCACTTGGACAATCGTCGCGCCACAGAGAAGGGCGGCGTAGAAACTGATCGGATATTGGGGGCAATTCGGTAACATCAGACCGACTCGGTCCCCTTTTTGAATGCCCAATTTTGATAGAGCAAGGGCGGTTTGTTGAATCCGGCTGCGTAACTCGCGATACGTAAACGTCTTCCCGAAAAAAGTCATGGCCGTATGTTCGGTAAAGTTTGCAATTGACTCTTCCAATAATTGCGGAATTGTTATTTTCGGTATTTCGATTTCTACTGGAGTTCCCTTTACTACATATTTCGTCCAAGGTCTATCCACATTTCCCACTCCTTTTTCAGTTATAGAGAGCTTCCTCCATCCACAGCAATTACTTGGCCTGTTACATAATCGCTCGCTTTCCCTGCCAAAAATAAGGCAGCTCCTTTTAATGAGTCAGTATCTCCTAGTTTTTTCAAAGGATTATTATTCCGAATGGCATCTCCGCTTTTATCCAATACGCCCTTCGTCATTTTCGTCTCGAAAAACCCTGGAGCGATTGCGTTTACATATAGACCATGCTCCGCCCATTTCCTCGCTAAATCTTTAGTGAAATGATGGACAGCCGCTTTACTCGTGCTATAGCCGATCGCATTCAATACGTTGGCTGGTTCAGCTTTGATTCCCGCAACGGAACCGATGTTGATAATTTTGCCGTATCCATTGCGGATCATGTGGTTTCCGACTTCTTTGGACATGAGGAAAGTTCCCGTGACATTGACATCCATCACTTTTTGCCAAGCCTCCAAGGGCATATTTTCAGCCCGCTCTCCCCAAGTCGCCCCGCTATTATTCACGAGGATGTCAATCTGTCCAAAATCATCCAAAACGGCTTTCACCGTATCGATCACTTCCTCTTCCACACCGACATTGCATTCGTACGCCTGCGCTTTTATGCCATACTCTTTTATTAAATGATCCACCGTTTCTTCGCAGTTTTCGATTTTCCGGGAGCAGACTGCAATATTAGCGCCATATTCCGCGAACGCTTCCGCTATGGTGCGGCCCAATCCTCTACCGCCTCCCGTAATCAATGCCGTCTTTCCATGCAAATCAAATAATGTACGTCCCATTACTTTCCCTCCATCATTCATAATTATATTTGACGATACTATACGGCCGGTATGTAAATACAGTAAAATACTGGCCGGGCGGTATTTTATAACCAAATTTTATAAACAGTAAAATCAGTATAGATTATAATTTCTGTATTTTCAATCTATTATTAGTAATCTTATTGTTAATTGACTATAAACAATCAGCCACCAACTTCGCTGTTCTCACAAAAAATTGGCGACTGACTTGAAAATGCTTTTTAGCTATGGAATTTCTGCATCAAATCTCTTGGAGGACTCCATGTAAGATGAAGTCCGTAAACATGACGGCAAGCTCTTCGACCGAAATTTGTCCATTCGGATTGAACCAGCTATAGCTCCAGTTTGTAACACCTAAAATGGCAAAGACAATCATTTTAGGGTGCAATTCCTTCCTGAATTCCCCGGCTTCTATCCCTTCCACGAGAAGCTGTTCGATATTCAATCGAAACTTCTCTCGTTTTCCTCTAATGATTTTCGCATTTTCAGGGCTTAAATTCCGCATTTCCCGAAAGTAGATCCGGCCATTCGGGCCTTGTGTCTTGATATCATGGATGATAAGTTGCACGATTTGAATGAGCCGTTCCCGGCATGTTTCATTCTTCTCCAGTATCGCTTCTTCCCTATTCAACAAATCGTCGATATATTGTTCCTGTATATCCATCAAGAGCGATTCCTTGCTTTTATAATGGTAGTAGAACGATCCCTTTGTAACATTAATCGTATCGACAATATCCTGTATGGATGTCTCACTAAAACCTTTTTGCTGGAAAAGAAGGATACTTTGCTTTAAAAGTTCTTCTCTCATTAACTAACAACGCCTTTCTCTCTTTAATCAGGCAATTCGACGAAGCAAAATCGACTTCAGATGTACATAAAGTTATCTTCTCTATACATCTCAAGTTTCCCTTCTACGTGTACTATTGTTCTGCCGATTGTCATTTTTGATTCTGACCGTACGGTATGTTCAGAATAATTGAATTAATAGTATCATGAGAGAGTTAACTATGCAACATTAATTTTCAAATAAATTACCGTGTATATTTCCGAATAGGTTTGTTGCAACGGATACCGTTATGCTATACTAAGTTTAGTAACAGGTCCTATTAGCAGCTATATGAAACATGACTACAATACTCATTGGGGGTTTACAACTGTGGATATTTTGAATTTGCAAGGAAAAAACATCGTGGTAATGGGGGTGGCGAATGAGCGGAGCATTGCTTGGGGAGTCGCCAAATCATTATTCTCTATCGGTGCGAATGTCATCTTCACCTATCGGAAAGAGCGCTCACTTGCGAAATTGGAAAAGGCGCTGGAATCGGGTAATTTTGAAGCACGGATGATTGTTCAATGCGATGTTAATGACGATGCTAGCATGCATGAGGCATTCACGAAAATCGGGGAAGAAGTCGGTGTCATTCACGGCGTCGTCCACTCCGTAGCATTCGCCCATGCAGAAGACCTTCGGAGCAATTTCGTCGAGACGACAAGAAGTGGCTACGCCTTCGCGCAGGATACCAGTTCCTATTCCCTCATTGCCGCAGCCAGAGAAGCACGGCCATACATGACGGAAGGCGGATCGATCGTCACGATGAGTTATCTTGGAGCAGAGCGAGTGCTCGACGGCTACAACGTCATGGGTGTCGCAAAAGCGGCTTTGGAAGCATCCGTCCGCTATTTGGCCAACGACCTTGGAAAAGAGAATATCCGGGTCAATGCCATCTCTGCAGGTGCGGTCCGGACGCTTTCTGCAAAAGGCGTTCCTTCATTCAACACGATTCTGTCTCAAATTGAGGAAAAAGCGCCACTGAAGCGCAATGTCACTAACGAAGAAGTGGCCGACATGACAATTGCCATGCTCAGCAAATTATCTAACGGCGTCACCGGCGAAACGATTTACGTCGATGCCGGTTATCATATTATGGGGTGAATCAACAACAGCTGTCTCGATGAAATCGGGGCAGCTGTTGTTTTGTCTTAGAGATCATTTATATCATTAATCAGGTGAAAATCGACTGATGACTACTACCTCCCTCTTCTTTTTTGAGAGCATAATAACTGGGTTATTGGTGATTCTACATTAAAAGGGATAACTCAATATGGGAGGTACTACAAAATTGACACCAAACATGAATACGAATTCCAATGCTAACAAGAAAAAAGATGATCCGAATACCTATACAGCCTATGGAGATCCAGTGAAATCCTCTGCCCCTCCTATTAATCACAAGTTTAAGAAAGCCACTTCCACAATTGCTGAAAGTACTGAGAAAGGTAATACTCGTAACGATTAAATAGCAAGGTGCAGTCACATCAAAAAGTTTCCTGGAACAGAATTCCAGCGGGTCACTAGTGAAACGGTCTATCGTATTATGGGATGAACGTCCAGCTGTCCGGAATAATCTCGGGCAGTTTCTCTGATTTGTAAGCCTGAAAAAAAGAGGACTGTCCACCTTGGACAGCCCTCTTCTTTCACTACTTCACTTCCTTCATCAATTGTTTATTCCCTTTGGTGAGGATATTTTCGTAATCGATATATTCGTAAATATCACCAGTAATCTGCTCGCTAAACTTCGCCAATTCTTCGATTGTCAATTCTTCAATCGCTTTCTTTTGTTCCTCGCAATAAATGATAAGCTTCCCTACGATCTCATGCGCATCACGGAAAGCGGTCCCTTTGCTCACGAGATAATCCGCCACTTCGGTCGCATTAAGGAAGCCCGCTTTGATAGCCGCTTTCATATTGTCTACGTTTACCTTCAGTGTATCGATCATTCTTGCCATGATTTCCAGGCAGTCCATGACCGTATCAAGCGCATCGAAGAACTGTTCTTTATCTTCCTGCATGTCTTTATTGTACGTAAGAGGCAGCCCTTTCAGCGTTGTCAATAAAGAGAACAGTGACCCATACACCCGGCCCGTCTTCCCACGGATCAACTCGGCCGCATCCGGATTTTTCTTCTGCGGCATGATGCTGCTTCCCGTTGAATACGCATCCGACATCGTGATGAATTTGAATTCCTGGCTGCTCCATAAAATGAGTTCTTCGCTCAAACGGCTCAAGTGCATCATGATGATGGAGAAATCGGACATCAGCTCCAGTAAATAATCCCGATCGCTGACACCGTCCAGGAAATTGTCGACCGGTTTCGCAAAGCCGAGTATCGATGTCGTCACCGTGCGGTCGATAGGATGTGTCGTACCCGCCAAAGCGCCGCAGCCGAGCGGATTTTCATCCAAAATCTCGATGGCAGAGGCAACCCGTTTTTTATCCCGGGCAAACATTTGAGCATAAGCGCCGAGATGATGGCCGAACGTCACGACTTGTGCCCGTTGCAAATGAGTATACCCCGGCATGATGACGTTGTTGGCCGCACCTTTTTCCTGTAGGGAATCGATGAGCATTTGCAAGCTATCCATCACTTCCGCCGCTTTGTTTTTTGCGTACAAACGCATGTCGACGGCCACTTGATCATTCCGGCTACGTGCCGTGTGAAGCTTTTTCCCCGTTTCACCGATACGCTCCGTCAACTGCATCTCTACGAAGGAATGGATATCTTCGTAATTGCCTTCGATTGTTAATTCTCCCGATTCGATATCATGCAGAATCGATTGCAACCCGTTGACAAGAAGATCTCCCTCTTCCGGGGTCAATAAATCGCTATGTACAAGCATTGTTACATGAGCCAAGCTCCCCGTAATATCTTCCTTATATAAACGATGGTCGACCGGCAACGAAGTATTGAACTGTTCCATGATTTCATCCGCACGGCTCGTAAAACGCCCACCCCAAAGCTTCATATCTATCTCATCCTTCCAGGAATGAATTTTTATACAATATAATGTATTATAATTAACAAATGTGTATATTGCAATAGATTATACGCTTTTCATTTACCCCAAAACGCGCCAGTAAGTCAATAAATGCGGTATACTTTAAGGATGAAGGAGCTGAATAGCATGGACAAACATATTCCTATTACAATAATTGAACGTTGCCATAAAGAAACAGAAGATGTCATACAGACGGAAACAGTGGATTTTTTGAAAAATAAAGTGACCTATCTGAAAGATCATTCGGAAGAATTCATTTACGTGGAGTCACCCGATTTTGAGACGATCCGAGTGGATGCCCTTGCTCTAGAAATCGATGATGTTTTCCAAACATACACTGCTCTGTTTGGATTGGCGTTGCAGAAAAAACTTCGCGATTCGATCCAATCGTATCTCAATGCCAATCTGCAAGGAGAAGGCATCCAATTCAGCATGCTGTTTTCCGGGGAGGACGGGGTATGGGATGTCAATATTACGCTGGATGGCATGGAAGGCTTTGATGAAAATCTCACGTTGGAACATACGGTTCAACTGGTGGTCCGATTCGTTGCCGATTTGGTTAACGCAGCGAAGGATGGGAATTGATTGAACAATCGACAGTTTATTTATACGTATGTTCGGCATCGGGATGAGCAGGATCTATGCCGGATGGAAATGCGTGCATTCTTCGGATACGACGTGGCATCCAATATTTTGAAAAGCCCTGTCGAAATCGAACCGAGTCGGAGCCCTTTCATGAAGGAAGGGTTGGACGTCTTATGTGAAGATGACACATTGGAAGGGTTGTATCGCCAAATTGAATGCCTGGAAAGTGGTGAACCAACTTTCAAAGTTCTCTGCTTGAATTCATTCGACCTCGGAGATACGAAAAAAATCGGTTTCGCAGAGCGTCGACGAATCGAGCGGGACGCTGGTTTGCGAATGCCGGGGGAACCCGATTTGAATGAACCGCAAAAGATCTTTGGGATTCTGAATTGGGACAGCCGCTGGTATTTCGGGGAATACAAGCCGAGCGAAGCGGTGTGGCATCAACACCAACAAAAGCCGCATATGTATTCCACGGCACTCGGTACCCGGCTGGCACGGGCAGTGACCAATATCGCTGTTCCTTTTCCTGAAGGCATCCGTGCCATCGATCCGTGTTGCGGCATCGGGACCGTGCTCGTCGAAGCGCTCTCTATGGGCATTGACATGAAAGGCCGGGACATCAATCCGCTCGTCGTCTGGGGCTCGCGAAAGAATATCAGGCATTTCGGTCTGGACGGTGAAGTCACAATAGGTCCGATCGCTGCAGTCGCCGATGAATATGACGTCGCCATCATTGATATGCCATATAATCTATTTACGCATATTACAGACGAAGGACAGCTCGACATTTTGAAAGAAGCCCGGCGGTTCACAAGTAAATTGGTCGTCGTGACTATTGATACAATCGATCATATGATTAGCGAAGCGGGCTTTTCCATCATCGACCGCTGTGTTGCAAAGAAAGGCACCTTCTCCAGACAAATACTCGTTTGTGAATAAAGACTTTCAACCAGGCCGTCCATAGAGGGCCTGGTTTTTGCATTCCGCTCTCCGGGAAACTGAGTTTCCTTGCACTCAAGCTTAGATTGCTTGCATTCAACGAGAGTTTTCTTGCACTCCGACCCGGTTTCCTTGCACTCATCCGCGAATTCCTTGCACCCGCCTGCCGATTCCTTGCAACTTAGGACTTTCCTAATAAAAAACGGACTGCGCCGGGACAAAAACATAATTTCATCCCGAACGGCAGCCCGTTTTTCTTTATTTTGGAATGGAGACGATAGTGGTCGTCCCTTCATTCAACTTGGATTGCAATTCAAACGTGCCACCGCATGCTTCGGCTCGCTCTTTCATACTGAATAAGCCGATTCCTTTCCGCTGGCTCCCTTTTAAGTAGCTCACTATGGAGAATCCGACTCCATCGTCTTGGATCGTGAGTTGGATTCCATTCGGATCGTTCTTCAAAGTGATCATTATATGATTCGGATTCGCATATTTAGCGCTATTCGTCAGCGATTCTTGGCAAATCCGATACAAAGTCGTTTCGATTTCAGGATCCAACCTTTGTTTATCCCCCAAAGATTTCAGCTTAATTTGCACATCATGCACTTTTTCAAACTGATCGATATACATTTTCAAAGCAGGCAGAAATCCTAGATCATCAAGTGAACTCGGCCGCAATGAATGGGCAATTTCTTTCACTTCCACCATAGCATCCGCGGTCATTCTTTTCGCTTTTTGCAAACTCGGGGGTTTGTCCTCTCCCCGAATTTCATTTTCCGCCATATTCAATGTCATCAAAATACTATATAGCGATTGGCCGATTCCATCATGCAGCTCGCGCGATACCCGTTTCCTCTCTTCCTCATGTGCTTGCAAAACGAGTTTCGACAAGTTCTTTTCGGCTTCAAACAGCATATGCTCGGCCTCCCTCCATTTGGATTCTGCTTTTTCTTTATCGGTCAGAATATGCCGGATCTGCGGATAAAAAACCGCACGGAATACATACACATAGCCCACAAACTTATAAATATGACCGACTAAATTTTCAATGTCATAGACTTTATCGTAAAGTGTAAAATACAATTCACCCGTCATGATGATAAAGATCGCCAAAGCCAATCGGAGGGTATCCAGATTCCGGGTATTTCTGTACTCCGCTACTAATGCAATCAGTGTCACAAGCATGAATGTGCAGATGATGTATTCCAAACTCACCTTCATATTCGTAATGCCGAACTCATTATCCAGCAAAGTGGGAAGCAAATCTTGCCTGAGAAACAGGAATCCACCGATCAAACTAACTGAGAGTGTGGAGACAAATAGGGCGAGCGTTGTTCGTTGAATCATGACTTTATGCGGCAAAATAACTGCTGCAGCCATACCGATACTTTCGGACAGCCTTGCGAAAATCCATAACCAAGTCGCACGGTTGGCTGAAAATTCATCTTCGTAGAAAGGCATCCCTCGATAAACTAGCGTATGGATCAAATCATATGCACCAACTGCAAAAAAGATCAGACCGATAAAGAAGTTTACACTTTGGGAATCCTTTGAATACGTGATCATCGCTTGAATAAATATGGAAAAGGACACGAAAATACTGAATGACTCTAGCAACGTATGGGCCAATAAAAATTGGGGGCCTTGAATTGTGATCATTTCATGATTAAAAAAGACACGGACGACCCACATGAGCAAAATCGCCAAAAATCCTATGTATAAATAGCGAAGTTCATATTTCCGTAGATTGATGGGGCTTTCCACTCGAATACTGCTCATGAGAAATCCAGAAACCCATTTTTCGCCGCATACTCCACGAGAGCAGGGCGCGTTTTCAAATCCAATTTTTCCATGATTTTTGAACGGTGCGATTCAATCGTTTTGATAGAAACAAACAATTGCTCGGCAGCTTCGCGGTTTGTGTACCCTTTCGCAAGGTACGTTAATACCTCCTGTTCACGCCCCGAAAGCTTCATTAAATTATCATCATGAGTGGCGCTCGATTTCCGAATATAGTCTTCCAACAGAAACTTCGTAGCATTAGGATACAAATAGGCTTCCCCTTTGCTGACCGTTCGGATGGCTTCAATCAAATCGTTTTCATGATGACTTTTCAATAAATAGCTCGTCGCCCCCGCTTGCAATGCACGGAAAATGTATTCTTTATCGTCATGCATCGTCAAGACAATCACTTTAATTTGATCATTGGCTTCCGTAATCTGTTTAGTAGCCACCATTCCGTTTTTTTTCGGCATGTTCAAATCCATGATGACAATATCAGGTACCATTTCCAACGCTTTCTGAACCGCCTCTTCCCCATCTTCAGCTTCTCCTATGACTTTCATATCAGACTGGCTCTCAATCATCAATTTGATGCCAGACCGAACAATTGCATGATCATCTACAACTAGGACAGATATCATGAATTGAACCCCCTTCGTACAGCTTTTTAGACATATTATACCATGAAAGCATATTTTTTCGCTTCACTTGGGTAAAATTTGTAATTTACTGTGCAAAGTGGATTATTTTTATGGCATATCTAGTATTCTTGCCGCCGCTTATGGAGTAGATGCCCCCCGCTGAATTAAGTTAAACCTTCCAATAATCTCTTGTAGATCGCTTGCCATATTGGCCAAGGATTCAGATGCGGATGTGATTTCCTCGACACTGGCACTTTGTTCTTCTGCAGCTGCTGCGACCGTCGTACTATGATCTGCTGTTTGCAAGGCGACTTTTTCCGCGTTTTGAATCGTACGGACGAGCTCCTCGGATCCTGCATTGATTTCTTGGATGGAAGCGTTAATGGTATGAATTTGATTGGCCACATTTTCAATACCGGCATGAATCGAGGTGACCGATTGGCTCGCGGATTCGACCAGTTTCTGCCCTTCAATAATTTCAGCTTCTTCTTCCTCGGCGGCTTCGATCGTCTGCTCGACTTTTCGCTGAATCTCCATGACCAGCTCGCTTACTTGGTTGGTTGCGTATTGGGATTGCTCGGATAACTTCCGGACTTCATCTGCCACAACAGCAAATCCTTTCCCATGTTCCCCTGCTCGTGCAGCTTCAATAGCCGCGTTCAAGGCGAGTAAGTTAGTTTGACTCGAAACATCATCGATCAGCGAAATGATTCTACCGATTTCTTTCGATGTATCACCCAAAGATAGGATTACTGTCGACATGTCATCACGGGAGGTTTGGATTGCCTGCATCTGATCTTTCGCGCGATTCAACATTTGAAAGCCTTCCTGCGCATTACGTTCCGTGTCGATAGCTGTTTCGGATAAACCTTCCACACTATTCGTGATCATCTCAATCCCATCGCTTATTGCTTCGATAGTCTCGGCTGCATGATGTGTCCCTTCCAACGTTTCAGCCGTCTCTTCCGATATGACTTGGATGGAAGCAGCCACCTCCTGGCTTGCACTGCTGGACTGTTCTGCACTCGCGCTCAACTCCTCAGACGTGGCAGCTACTTCCGCTGCATTCACTTGAATGCCCGTCACCATTTCTTTTAAGTTGGTCAGCATGCGGTTGAAGCCGTGCGCCAGGTCTCCCAATTCATCGTTTCGCTTGATCTGCAATTCATTTGACGACAAATCCCCTTCGGCAAGCTGCAGCATATGGTCGCGCACCGTGATGATCGGTTTGGTCATACGGGACACGACACCAAAGACGATAGCTAATCCGATGAGAGCCGTCAGTGCTACGGTGATGAATAAAGAATAAAGCAACTGATTGGCAGACGTATTGAAATCCTTATAATATGCACTTCCCGACAGAATCCATCCCCATTCTTCAAACACGGCAGAATAAGCGATTTTTTCTGCATCATCATGGATATATTCCGTGTATCCACCGCCCGATTCAGCCTTTTCAATAAAGTCTTTTATATAGTGAACACCGTTTTCATCTTCTAGATCGATTACTTCGTTTCCCTCAATTGCTGGGTGCCCAATCGCCAGCCCTTCTTTGGAAATTATCGTTACATACCCTTCTTCCCCGAAATGGTACGCAGAGTTCAGATTTCTCTTTCCCCCTCCAACCAACGGGCCAATCAGCTCCGTTTTGGCAATCTGCTGGGCCGTCTCCTCCGTGATGTATCCTTTATCCACTTGTTGTTGGAGCAACCCCAACGTCGATACCGCTATTTCCACCTTGTCTTTAATCTCATCTCGGCCAAGACCGGCCAATGATTTACTTGCTTGAAAGTAGGAATAAAAGCCGATGAATAAGCAAGGCAGTAAAACTAGTATAGCTGTCAATAGAATCATTTTTGTCCTAATGGACCGTAACTTCACTTTCAATGTATATACCCTCCATGATGAATAAATCCTTTAAATGCCCTGGGCTACTCTACGTACAGGGACGTACAGCTCTTCGAACGCTGCAAGCGGAATTGGCTTGCTATAATAGAATCCTTGGACCCTATCGCATTTCAGGTCTGACAATAACTGAAGCTGCTTCTCCGTCTCCACCCCTTCGGCCACTACGGTCAAATCCAATTGGTGCCCAAGCATGATGATCATTTCTACAATCTTCTGATTGGTTTTACTCGTTTCCATGTTCGAAATGAATCCTCGATCGATTTTCAATTCATTGACCGGCAAATCCTTTAAATATTGCAAGGAAGAATAAGCGGTCCCGAAATCATCAATTGAAATGCGTACGCCTAATTGTTTGATCCGTTCGATGGCCTGGATGGTGCTTCTCTTGATCAGGAACCGCTCCGTCACTTCTAATGTCAATTGTTCCGGCTGGAAGGAGACTTCTTGCAAAAGATCCGCCAACAATCCCGGAAAGTCCGGATTATCCAGTTGCTGTGCCGAAATATTGACAGAGAGGAGCAAATCGCAAAGCCCTTTACGTTGCAGTCGCACTGCGTCATGAAGCGCCTTCCGCAGAACCCACGTTTCCATGTCCAGGATTAACCCCGACTCCTCGGCCACTGCCAGGAATGCGGCAGGTGGTAAAATGCCTTCTTCCGGATGATTCCAACGGATGAGCGCCTCCATTCCAAGCCCTCCATTTCCCAAACCGAAATAGGGTTGATAATATACTTCAAACTGTTCTTTCTCCAACGCTTCATGCAGCTGGGAAAGTATTTCGAGGTCCGATTGATATTCGATCGCATCCGCGGAGCGCTCCGTATTCGGCATCCTTTGCTCGAATCGCCAATTCTGGCAACATTGCGCATTCCCAATCGCGATGCAGGCTAAATCTTTGTAGACATTAATTAGACATAACAGATCTTCATCTGGTCCGACGGTATCCCGGAAATGCAGGAGGAAGACGCCGAGCAGCCTGCGATTTGCTGACGTGATCGGCAACACCCAGCTCGATCGGAATCCCAACTTGCAGGCCTCCTGATGAAGCACATTCCAAGGGGTATCCATACTTTCCGTTTCCCCGCTTTTAGGCAAGCCTATAAAAGTAGGCTTTACAAACGGACTTCCCGACTCGACCTTAATTTCTGGAATACTCTCCGTATAGTGCTTGGGCAAGGAAGAGGCGATCATCCGATTCAATAATTTCTGTTCCGAATTATACAACAGGATTGAGCCGCTCATTTCTTGCGGCTCACATGAACGTTCCAAACTGGTCATCACGACATCCAATGTCTCGTGAAGCGGCATGCCGGAAGAAATATGATGGATAATTTTCGATTGATCCCGCCAAACGCGTACTTGTTCATTGTTCCCCAATTTTGACCACTCCTCAGTTGACTCTTCTCCCATTCGATTCTTGCTGATGTTTTCATTATGGCAAGCAAGCTATTCGTTCACTATAAGGAAAAACCCTATAGATTTATGGAATACACCGTAAACACCCTTCGAATATACGAGGCATCTAATGTTCATCTTCCTCATTTGTCGTTAATTTATAGAGATCCCCTACCTTAAGGGAATTCCGGGTATTACAAAAAGGGCACTCCACCCAGCGATGGAATGCCCTTTCTTCATTTGCTGATTTCTGTTGTAAAATCTGCAAGTAGCCGTGCCCCGTAGCCCGTTGCCGATTTCGTGTAATAGCCAGATGCTTTCGATTTGTCCATGACGCCGGCCATATCGACGTGCAGCCACTTGGCGTCTTTCGGTGCAAAACGTCGGAGGAAGAGGGCGGCGGTAATTGAGCCAGCTTCGCTCATGGAACTAATATTCTTCATATCCGCATAATCACTCGCCAACGACTGTTCATAAGATTCGACCAACGGCATCGGCCAGATGAAATCCCCATTGCTATCCCCGATCTGTTTCATTTTCACGGACAGCGCCTCGTCACCAAAGACACCGCCCATTTCGGTGCCGAGTGCATTGACGATGGCGCCTGTCAACGTGGCAATGTCAACAATATATTCCGCTTGCCATTCGCCTGCCCGGATCAACCCATCCGCCAAGATGAGCCGCCCTTCCGCATCCGTGTTCCCGACTTGGACAGTCAATCCATTTTTATAATGAATGACTTCGCCCGGCAAGACTGATTGGTTGTCGGGCATATTTTCTACCATCGGAATCAGCGCCACGACATTCACTTTCGCCTTCGATTTAGCGAGTAAGGACATCGCTCCCGCTACTGCGGCAGCCCCTCCCATATCCATCCGCATATCGCTAATATCTTTCCCGCTTTTCAAACTAATGCCACCCGTGTCAAATGTAACCCCTTTCCCGACCAGCGCTACGAGAGGTTTCGTAGTATCTCCCTGATAAATGAGTTCGACAAAACGGGGTTCATATTTACTGCCTCGGCAGACCGTCAAGACGCCATTCATTTCCGCATGGCGAATCTTCTCTTTGTCCCAGACCTCCACTTCCACGCCCGTTCCTTTAAAGTGAAGTCGCAGCACGTCGGGGAATGACTCGGGGTTCAGGACGTTCGGCACTTCATTCATCAAGTCACGTGAAAATGCGACCGCTTCGGCACGGAGTTTACCCGCTTCCACGTATGGTCCAATTGCTTCTCCCGACAATTCAAGCGAAGTTTGGTAAGGAGTTATATCCGATTGGTAGCGGGTGAATTGATAGGCCCCCAATTCCCATCCTTCCACAAACGCCGTGATCAACTCCCCTTTTTCACGAGATGGGCACAAAGCAGCCAAGGATTTTCCCTCCAGTTTCGCGGCCGCCGCTTTGGCAGCACTCACATTCCTGGATATATTTCCCGCCAAGTTGCGGACTTTTTCCAAAGTCGGATTAGCCATCTTCTTCATAATCACATAATGTGTATCCTCAACGAGCACGGAGCAATGATCGCCAGGCTGATTGGCCACGAACTGTCTTACCGTCTCCTTCTCCTCTATGAATGCGTCGTCTTGATAGATGATTTTCACAACATTCGACAATTTATATCCTCCTCACAATACGTCCAATTGACCTTCACACCTTATCATACGTATGATTATCGTTTCTCTGCAAGAACGAGGAAGAACGTGGCTATTGGACCTAGGAATATTGACAAGAGAAACCAGTTCAATCCGATGCGGTTTTTCCCTTGGGCAATTCCCGCATTGATCAACGCCAATGTCCCCCAACCGACGACATAACTTCCACTACCCATTCGAATCCCTCCGATACTTGATTTCCTACTACGTTTACGTTCTTCCGCTAAGAAAGTTTCGGAACGGGTATGGTACACTTTTCTTAATTATGAAAAACGGAGGTCGATTCCAAATGAAGAAATGGGATCATCAAGGGGTCATCGATCGATTTGAAGCGAACCGCAACGAAGTACAAGCAGTTCCAATGGCTGCCTATATGAAAGGCCACTTCCCTTTTCTCGGGATCAAAAGCCCGTTGCGCCAACAATTACTAAAAGAGCAATTTAAAGAGTATGAGTTGCCGGAACCGGAACAACTCTTCGAAGAGGCGTGGAAACTATTCAGGCTGCCAGAAAGGGAATACCAATATGCTGCCATCGCTTTATTGGAAAAAATGAAAAAGCATTTGACAATTGATGATTTACAGCAGTTACAAGAATTCATCGAGTCCAAGTCCTGGTGGGATAGCGTGGATACCATTGCCCCGAAGCTAGTCGGACATATTGTGCTCCGTAATCGCGAACAAGGGGAAAAAGTGATGGTGACCTGGTCGCAATGCGATAATATGTGGACGAACCGCGCAGCCATCCTCCACCAGTTGAAATATAAGAAAGAAATGAACACCTCCCTATTGTCGAGCATCATTAAGCAGCATTCCGGTTCCGGCGAGTTTTTCATTCAGAAAGCGATTGGCTGGGTCTTACGAGAGTATGCCAAAACCGATCCGGACTGGGTGCAGACCTTCGTTGCGGAACACCCATTAAAACCGTTAAGTACACGGGAAGCGTTGAAACACCTCCCCTTTAATAAATAGTAATACAACTGTTACTTTCGTTTTTAAATAGCCTGCAATAGTTAAGCGTAAAATAATTCCTGCCATCAAATAGGCGGGGATTGTTTTACGCTTATTTGTATCAGATAAATGTAATGTTTACTAGAAATTTAGGGAGTCTATCTCTTTCAGATTATTTGATCAAGCATATGATACAGAAGTTGTTCAAAAAAATAAATTTTTGGAGGAGTATTAATGAAAGACATTGATTTAAATCCATCTGACCTTTGTAATGAATTCGCCAGAATCCTTGGCTCCACTCCCGGTGTTATCAACGGGGTTTGCACAGCCACTCGATCTCGAACGAATCTACATCCCGTAGTATTAGGTAGGAATGCGGATTCCTTTATGTTTGTTCCCCAAGCTTTTTCGTTTGAAGACATCGATAGTGATGGCAGAGGTCTATGTTTAGGTGAGACTGTTCTACTCCAAGAGGAAGTTAACCCATTTATGAGTAAGCTTCGTGAACATGGCATTATTGTAACTGCCGTTCACAACCATTGGCTCTTTGACTCACCACGCCTGATGTATATGCATTTTGAATCTATTGATCGTCCACTTTCTTTTGCCAGAAAAGTTCGAGATGCCATGAAAGTCTTGGTTACACGCGATGTCTTTGGTAAATCAAGTTTTCATCATGATAAGGATGATCATAGGTCAAGAAACTTTGATTTCCGCATAAGAGATCATCATTTTAATGAATCCGATATTTGCGATGAATTCAACCGAATTTTAGACGGAGAGATGCATACCTTTGAGAATGAACAATGTATCGTGATGAAATCCCGTCTTAATATTAAACCTGAAGTTCTCGGTAGAAATGGTCGATCTTTTCTCCTGATTCCGCAGATGTTTACTTTTGAATCAATGACCGATGACGGTCTTGCATTGTGTAGTGGAGAAACAGTTATTCTTGAGGAAGAGATTAATCCTTTTATAAGTAAACTTCGTCAACATGGGATTATCGTGACAGCTGTTCATAATCATTGGTTATTTGAAAATCCAAGGCTCATGTTCATGCATTGGGAATCGATTGATAGACCACTTTCCTTTGCACGGAAAACGCGGGATGCGTTAAGTGTGCTAACTTCTAGAGAAGTTAGGGTGAGAAGATAGCAGTGTCTTTATCATAAGACCCGAACGAATGAAGATTAACTTCCAGTCCAGCTTGTCCTGCAATGGTCTCGCACCGCATAATTCACCCCTATCTAACACAGAGAAGCCAAGGGAATGACAACTCTCCTTCGTTGATTCCTTTGGCTTCTTTCAAGTTTTCATCTACCCGATTATTGAATACTCGCCATTAACCCGAAATACATAAATGATCTTCTTCATTTTTCCTTTCCAGTGCTCCATCTACCTTTGATTCAAAAATAAGTGAATATATTAAGGTACGTAGGGATCCATTCAGACCCAATGGAGCTTCTTAGCATCAATAAGATATTTTTGAGTTATTCTACCTAAAACAGTACCTTGCATAGAATAGTACCACATGGTATATTGTGGTTAATTGCTACCAAACATCGAACGCTATTGCATATTGATTAGTAGTGAAAGGAGCGTGCAGTAGGTGAACGTGCAATTTAAAAAAGGCGTACTGAATCTATGTGTGCTCGTCCTTCTGGACAAAGAAGACCGATATGGATATGAGCTCGTCCAGAAAATTTCAGATCAGATTTCCATATCTGAAGGATCAGTTTATCCTTTGTTGCGCCGTTTAACTAAAGATGGCTATTTTACAACTTATTTACAGGAATCTTCTGAAGGGCCTCCTCGAAAATATTACAAATTGACCGAGACGGGCCGTGCCTATTTACAAGAACAACTGGAAGAGTGGCGCAGCTTCACGGCAGGTGTTAATAACTTGATTAAGGAGAGTGTCCGAAATGACTGAGAACGAATTCATTTCCCGATTGGAAGCTGCATTGAAGCCTTTACCCGTCGAAGAACGCGATGATATCGTCCAGGATATCCGCGAATATTTTACGGAGGGGCGCGAAGATGGAAAAACAGACGAGGAACTTGCCGATTCGCTTGGTTCCCCCCAAGAAATTGCGAAAGAACTGCTAGCCCATTACCCATTGAGTGAAACAGAGAGACTCTCAGATCCGACTACAGAAGTCATCTCCATTTCAGACGATCGCTTTTCAAAAGCGGATATTCAAATTCAACACGGTTCCCTTCATGTTATGCCGACGGACAGTTCTATTACGACTATAGAATTGATCGGTGCTTCCGAAAAGCTTTTTCTATCCGCAGAAGTGCATGGAGAAACCTTGCGTGTCCGACTAAAAAACAGGCGACGTTGGATGTTCTTATTCCCTTTTAAACCGGTCCATCTTCACGTCAAGATCCCTCAAAAAATATACCAATCCATCATGATGAAAACTGAAAACGGGCGCATCACCGGAGAAAAATTATTAATTAAGCAAATAAACGCGCAAACCTCAAATGGGCGAATCCATCTGTCGGAATCCGCCGCCTCGTCGCTTATAGCCGTTAGCGGAAACGGCCGGATTGAGCTCGCCAATATTCAATCTGATGAAGTTCGCGCGAAAACGGATAATGGCAGGGTTGAAATGCGTAATATAGATGCGGAAAGAGTTTCAGCCGAATCGGATAATGGACGCATCGTTCTAGAACATGTCGGAGGGGCCATTACCGGTATGACGAATAACGGCAGATTAGTTCTGAAGACCAATACAATCGATTGTCCGATTGACCTTCAAACACAAAACGGGAGCATTGTTGTAGAGTCTTGGAACAAGCCAACGAATGCCTTAATTCAAGCAAGAACCCATCATGGGAAAATTGAGATTTTCGGGCAACGGACTCATCGGAAAATTTTCGGGGCCGGCGACCATCTAGTCCGTTTACAATCGAGTAACGGCCGAATTATAGTCGTTTGAATTAAATAACGGGAGACGCGGGGGTGGAAAGATGAAAAAGGATGAATTTTTACAAGAGCTGAAACGATTAATTCACAAGATTCCCGAACACGACCAAGCCGAAATTTTACAGGACATGGAGGAATATTTCACAGATGGGATGATAGATGGTAAAACCGAGGAGGAAATTACAGCCTCCCTCGGGTCACCGAAAGGATTGGCGAAGGATCTGCTTGCTGCACATCATCTGGAAAAAGCGGAGACAACGATTTCATCTGGCAATGTGTTCCGTGCCATGTGGGCCGTCCTCGGATTAGGATTTTTTAATCTCATCATTGTATTAGGACCATTTATTGGCCTGGTCGGGGTGTTGATCGGCGGATGGGCGGCCAGTGCCGGATTTATCGCCGCGCCGCTTCTCGTACTCGCCAATTATGTCCTCTTTCCAGACACGTTTGAGTGGTTTGACGTGTTTGCCTCCTCCGCACTATGCGGTTTGGGTCTGTTCGGGGCGATCGGCATGTATACTGTCACTAGATTTTTGCAAATTGGCTTTGTCCGATATTTGAAATTTAATATGAGGCTTGTAAAAGGTGGTTTGCGTCATGCTGAGTAGAAAAGAGCTCTCCCGCATCGCGTTGTTCCTGCTCCTGGTAGGTCTAGTTGGGAGTGCATTCACATTCGGGAAAATGAAAAAAACGGAATGGATAACGGAAGTCGTACAAGTAGAGAATACTGATTTCCAAGAAATACAGGTTACCGTAAACAATGGAAGTGCAGAACTTTTGCCAACAAACGAGCCTACTGCCCGCATAGAGGTTTCGGGACAACAAGGAAAATATAAAGTTTCAGCCGACACGAATGGTGATCGCCTTATTGTCCATTTAGAAGATGAGAAAAAGAAGCTTTTTAATTTTAATTTCAACTTTAAATCACCGGCTGTCAAAGTGTATGTACCCGAAAAAAAATATGACGCGATTCTAATGGAAAGCCGCAATGGAAAAATGAAGATTGATTCGATTCAGGCTCATGAAATTGCAGCTAAAACAGCAAACGGTTCTGTCGATCTGACAAACATCGATACTGAAAGGCTGACGGCAGATACAAAGAATGGACAAATTCGTGCCGATCAACTGATCAGTTCCACCATCCAGGCCAAATCAAATAATGGGCGAATCACGATGAAGAATACTGCAGCCGAGACAGTCACGCTGGAAGCGGATAATGGCAGAATCGAGTTACAAAACGTGGAAGGCCAAATTACAGGGACCGCCAAAAATGGCCGGATTTCACTACTCGCTAGCGAGCTGAATCATCCCATGGACTTGAAAACGAATAACGGTTCCATCTCCATCCAAACGGACCGTGAGCCTACAAACGCAATCATCCAGACGCATGCCAATAATGGATCTATTACGGTCTTCGGTGAAAAGAACGG
This sequence comes from Sporosarcina sp. 179-K 3D1 HS, assembly GCF_047228905.1. NCBI lineage: Bacteria > Bacillati > Bacillota > Bacilli > Caryophanales > Caryophanaceae > Sporosarcina > Sporosarcina sp. 179-K 3D1 HS. The sequence continues at coordinate 45,459 of NZ_JBFEGI010000002.1, read as the reverse complement.
TGCGGGCAATTACGGTTCTGGGGAACATTTGATTCAGCTATCCACCCAAAATGGCAAAATTGAAGTGGAGAAACGATAAAAGAGGATGCCCACGCATCCTCTTTAACTATTAATGGAGTTCATCTCTTTTCCATCCTTCATATTAATGTAATTCTGTTCCCCGACACGGAGCTTGATTTCTTCCTCCGAAAGAGGAGGCGGCACTTGATCCGCAGGAAGTTCCACCGTCTCCGGCTCTACTTCCACCCGCTCAATGGCAGCATTTCGTGCATCAATATTTCGTCCATACCGCTCCATCTCTTCCCGTGTCATCCGTACGTCTTCCGGCTTTTCGAACAATGTCCATTCTCCCTTCCTTTTCGCACACTTTTCTCACCTATACCCTTGCCCGCTAGGATTCAAACCTGCGGTGATTTTAACCGTTCTATGTTTGCTATACTAATCATAAGACAGTAGAGAGGGAGGTTGCTGGATGGCGACAATTCTTATCGATGCGGATGCTTGTCCTGTTGTGGATGAGACCATTCGCATTGCCAAGCAGTTCGGATTCCGCTGCATGCTCATTTGTGACACAACCCATGAGATGCATCGGGACGGTGCGGAAACCATTATCGTTTCGAAAGGAGCGGATGCAGTCGACTTCGTGCTTGTCAACCGTGTACAGAAAAACGATATTGTCGTAACGCAAGACTATGGCTTGGCGGCCATGGTTCTTGCCAAAAAAGGACATCCGATTGATCAGAATGGCCGACTTTATACGGAAGAGAATATCGACCAGCTGCTTTACGCACGCCACACCGCCCAAAAAATCCGGATGGCGGGAGGTCGGCTACGCGGCCCTAAGAAACGCTCCAAAGAAAGCAATGCCAAGTTCGAATTAAGCATGAGGGAATTATGCAAACGAATTACTGAAATCGAATCGAAATAGATTGCGGGGTTATCAGCGCTTGTTGATAGTTATGAGCGCAACACGGGAAATATAAGCGCTTTGGGGGGAAGTATGAGTGCGGGCACGAAGTTATAAGCGCTTGTACGGATATATGAGCACAGGACAGGAGTAATAAGCGCTTGTACGGAAATATGAGCGACCCGCCCGACCGGGAGCATTCCCTGTATCACGCCCCCTGTCATCCCTCCATACGCTAAAAGCCTGCCTTCCATCGGCAGGCTTTTCATATGTCAAAATGGAAAATCATATACTAAACTAATCAAGGTTCCACTTGGATAACAAGAAGATCGGCATCTTCGATAGCGCGCAGACTATGCTTCTCAAACGGCGCCATATGGAGGAGGTTTTCCGGAGAGACGAACACTTCATTGCCCTCCACCTCAAAGCGGACGATCCCTTTTCGGACGACGATGATCACTTCCCGGTTGGAATGGTGTTCGGCCACTTCTTCACCCGCTTTCAGTTGGATGTTCATGATGGCTGCGTTTGGCAAGGCAACAACTTTTTCCACATGCTTTGCTTTTTCAACCCATTTTAATGGTGTGGGAATCAACTCCATATACCCGCACTCCTTCCTTTTCAGATCTGGTATGTACAATCTTACCTATATCTACCCGATTATGAAAGGGAAAAACTTCAAAAATAGAAGTCCATCTCATTGAATTTAATCAAGGAACTATTTCACCACAGACACGCTCTATGTTTACACAATCCAATCCGAGGAAATAGGAACGATAACAAGCAAGCAGGAGGTTGGTGGGGTTTTATGCCGAAAATACTTTCTATTAGTACATTGCAACCCCCATATGAAGTGACACAGGACGAAGCTGCCGAATTAACACGCTCTTTATTCAGCAAGAGATTTAAAGATATCGATCGGCTCCTAACCGTCTTTCAAAATGGGGATATCGAGAAGCGGCATGTCTGCATGCCATTGGAATGGTATGGGAAAACGCATGATTTCGAGGAACGGAATCAGCATTACATTGAGCATGCCGTGGAATACGGCGTCCAGGTCGTGAAAGATTGCCTGAATGGGGAAGGGTGGCTCGAGGAACCGCTCAGCCCTGATGCAGTGGATGCCATTTTTTTCATTTCCAGCAGCGGTTTAGCTACGCCGAGCATCGAAGCGCGGATTATGAATAGGCTCCCCTTTCGTGATGATACGAAACGCATCCCTATTTGGGGTCTCGGGTGTGCGGGCGGAGCTGCCGGTTTAAGCCGGGCAAATGAATATTGCCTCGCTTTCCCGGATGCCAACGTGCTCGTCCTCTCCATTGAACTATGCAGTTTGACTTTCCAAAAAGACGATTATTCCAAAAGTAATTTGGTCGGTGTTTCTTTATTTTCAGACGGGGTTGCCTGTGCCCTCGTTTCGGGTGATCGATCCCCCGTCCGCGCCTTAAGTCCGATGCCTTCGATACTGAATACCACTTCCAAACTGAAGCCCGATTCGGAAGATGTGATGGGTTGGGATGTTAAAAGCAATGGACTGTATGTCATTTTCTCCAAAAGTATCCCCGCCATCATTACGACATGGCTCGGTCCGTTTGTGCATGAATTTCTGGAGGAGCAAGGGTTAACGAAGGAAGATATTGCACATTTTATCGCTCATCCGGGCGGCAAGAAAGTGTTGCAGGCGTATGAGGAAGCATTGGGATTTGATTCAACCAAAACCAATGTGTCAAGGGAGATTTTGAGGGAAAACGGGAACATGTCCTCCCCGACCATCCTTTATGTATTGGAACGGTTCATGCAGCAAGAGCCAGCACGGGACGAATACGGGTTGATGGCAGCTTTGGGGCCCGGTTTCTGCGGGGAATTATTGCTAGTGAAATGGGAATGAGGTGAAAGGGTGCTATTCTTTACTGTCATCATTTCAATTGTCATCATCCAGCGGATCGTCGAACTGGCCGTCGCGAAACGCAATGAGAAGTGGATGCGGAGCCAGGGAGCGTTCGAGGCTGGCGCAGAGCATTATCCATTCATGGTCATGATGCACGTCGCTTTTTTTGTTTCGCTCATTATGGAAGTCGCGCTGCTCGATCGCCCGCTTTCCCCTCTATGGCCTATTCTCTTTGCAATTTTTTTACTGGCACAAATCATGCGGTTATGGTGTCTGTCTTCCTTAGGGAAATACTGGAACACCAAAATCCTTGTCTTACCCGGAGCCGAAGTTGTACGGAAAGGGCCATACAAATGGTTTCGCCACCCCAATTATGTCGTCGTGTCCGTTGAAATTCTTGTCCTACCTCTATTATTCGGTGCCTATTTCACGGCATTCGTCTATTCCCTGCTCAACCTATGGATGCTGTCTGCCCGAATACCGGCCGAAGAAAGAGCATTGAGGGAGGCAACGAATTATGGAGAAAGATATTCATTAAAAAATCATCCTGTCAAATAAGAGAAGCTTCCCTGGCGAGAGGGAAGCTTCTTTCATTTATCATACGTCAACGTCCTGCCCATCAAGCCGAATAGGATCGTCAAGACAGGAGACAGCAAACAGAAGACGGCGAAAGGAAAATAGGCAACCGTCGCAACGCCGAGCACTTTCGTAATGAAAATCCCGCACACGCTCCAAGGGACCAACGGATTGACGACCGTTCCGGCATCTTCCATCACCCTGCTCAAGTTTTTGCTTTTCAACCCGATTTTTTCAAACTGGGACCGGAACGCTTGGCCTGTCAATAAAATCGACAAGTACTGCTCTCCGATCAATACATTGATGCTGATTGCCGTCAGTGCCGAAGAAGTGATGACCGAGGAGGCCCGTTTCAAAGCACCTTCCAATTTATCAAGCAAGCATTGGACAATCCCGAGCGTAAATAACAGCCCGCCCATGCTCAACGCTAGCAACACCAAGGCGACGGTGAACATCATGCTCTCCATCCCGCCCCGCGTGAGCAGCACATCGATGTCCTCGAATCCCGTATTTGATACATATCCTTTGAATAAAAAACTGAATAAAGTAGTCAAACTACTCGATTGGTGGATAAACGAGAGTAGGATGGCGGACAAGGAACTCGCTGCCAACGTCAACAAGGCCGGCACTTTGCCTAACGTCATTGCAAAAAGGACAATGAGCGGAATCAACGTATACCAATGAATCAGGCCTGTTTCTGATAAACCTACTTGAAAATCAGCTATTCTCGCTAAGTCGAACCCCTCCATCCGAGGCGACAGCAGGCCAAAGAAGAGGAGGGAAATGAAAAACGCCGGAACCGTTGTCCAACCCATATTCCGAATATGTTCGAACAAGTCTACGCCCACAATTGACGAAGCAAGATTCGTCGTATCCGACAGAGGGGACATTTTATCGCCAAAGAATGCGCCGGACACAATCGCTCCCGCCACAATCGGCAAAGATAGGTCCATCACATCTGCTATGCTAATAAATGCTACTCCAACGGTTGCAACCGTTGTCAAAGAACTGCCGACGGCCAGACCTACAATAGACGTTACAACAAAAACGATCGCAAAGAAAAAAGCAGGGGTGATTAAGGTGAAGCCTATGTAGATCAATGTCGGAATCGTTCCGCTCATCATCCAACTGCTGATCAGAATGCCGATAAAGAAAAATAGGAAGACCGCGCCCATTCCCGCACTTGCTCCCTCGACCAATCCTCTTTCCAGTTTTGCAAAAGACACCTTTTTGAGGAGCCCATAGCCGATCAACAATAGAATGGAAAAGAAAATGGGGATATGCGGAACCGCGTCGAAAGCAATGATACTGCCGCTGATCATCGCAACGATGAGTCCGGTAAGCAACAACGATTCGGCAAAGGATGGTCGCAAGATAGATTTTATTTGAAACATGGTGAGAGCCTCCTGGTGTGTTTAAATAATGCAAAAAATAAAAAACCTTTTCAATCCCAAAAGAGGGATGAAAAAGTTTTCTGTCAATCTATCCTATATGACGGACTTCCAACTAGTCATCGCCCTATAATTGCGTGCTAATGTTATGATATCCCGGCAGACAAATATAGCCTACCCGTCCGGAACGGCATCCAATCCTTAAGATCCAATCCGAAACAACTTATTTATTTTATCATACCTCTGTCCGGATGAGTAGCTCCAATTCGAATGAGAATAATTTCGGAAACTGTAATGATCCATAACGAATCGCAGAGAGCGATTTAGTCAAAAAATCTATTCGCAAGCATACCGTCCCGATCGCCATCCATTCTTTCCGAATAGGCAGGGTGCCCTTTTTTCACACCGTTCTTCTTTTGAAGTGTTCCAAGTAATAAAAGCTATTACAGAAGATGACTAATCTCCTCAACAGCTACATCGATAGAAATGGCTATATTTAGGCAGTCAGTTGATGGCAAGCCTCAGCACACTTTCCACAAATATCAGGCATTCTTAGATTTTCGAATTCATGAATTCACCTCCTACCAATATGTTTTCGGTAGTAGTATTTTTCCCTTATAGCCGTTTTAAAACATCAAAGAAAAAACTCCTTAATAAATCCTTATTTTAGCCATTCTATATTAACTTTGATAAGCCTCGTTAAATATGCCTACATTTTTTACTCGAATTACTTTTCCCTATGCCAGTAATGATCGCTTAACACTAAGGCCAAAGCTTCGGTCGTCCGATGAAGTTCTTCCACTGTATTATCGACACCACCTATTTCTACTATTACGGAGTTCGGAGAAATATCTTGATTATAGACTCCATTTCCTTGACTGCCATCTTTTTTGAGAATCCCTTTCGATAAACCCGGATAGGTAGAGGCCAGAAGTTTATCTAAGCCTTCTGTAAATGAAAGATTCTTTTCATAGTTTTCATGTCCCGTACCCACAACAAATAACAGACGAGCAAAACTCTCTCCGTCTATTACTTTAGTGGTAGAATTTTTACGCAACGAATCACGATGTATATCCAAGAAAATTTCCAGATCTTTGTTTTCAGCACGTGCGGAACGAACCCGTTCCCCCGACACCTGATATGAATTGGTATAGTCTAACCCTTTCAAATTTAATTCTTGTACAATATCGGTAGAGTCCACTTTCGATCCTATCCCTCTCCTCTCAAGTGCTCTACCAAGCATTCCACCAATCAACGTGATATTCGCCTTCGAGTGATATGCCTCCTCCGGTTCATCCGTGTTTGTAAAATACGGTAAAAAAGATTCTCTACTATGGGTATGATAAATATAAATGACATCCTTGCCAAAAGTGGAGTGCCAAGGTTCTTTCGGAATTACGGGTGATTTCATATTTTCAAAAATCGCGTCAAACCTTTCTTTATCAAAACTACCATCATTTAAAAGGTCTTTCAAAGTAGGTTCGAATTCATCTCTATCCGCTTGTTCTAAAGGAATTCCTGGTTGGCCCTTCTCATTGAATACCTCATCATTTGGAGAATCATTTATCTTGATTGATGGATTCAGAAAACCTGACAAGTCCTTCAACGCATCCCTTTTATAATCAGATATAACAGATAGTTTCTCTGGTAAAGCATTTTCTTCTATCATGTCTCGCGGAAAAAAAGATTTTATAAACATGATTATCAGCAACCAAATAATAAATAGAGTAGTTGCTATATAAAGTAAGATTAGTAGTAATGACCGTTTCTTTTTGTCTTTCTTCTTGTCTTTAATTTGGGTTGTATACATAGTGTGTGATTCACCTTTACAAAAAGCATAGTGATATTGATTTTTTTATTTTATTATATATATATAAAAACAGCCAGTGCGATCTAACCCACACTGGCTACTTCGAACTTCTACAGTATATGTGAAGTTTATTCCACCTTAATCTGCCCCATCATGCCATTGTCCTCATGTTCGAGAATATGACAATGGAACATATATACTCCCTTATGCTTAAATTGTATAGCTATTTTTACTCTCTCATCTGGTTTTATGGAGATGCTGTCCTTCCATCCTCGTTCATTTTCCGGTGGCTCTTCACCATCCCGAGAGAGAATTTTAAATTGCGTTCCGTGAATATGGAAGGGATGGATCATCCCGCCCATCATGTCCGGTTTATTGTAAATCTCCCAAACTTCAGTAACCCCTTGCTGTTGTGTGAAATCAATTCTGTCCGGATTAAATTTCTTTCCATTAATCGTTACCATGTTCATCATTCCAAAGAGCTCAATTTCCTTTGTGACTGGCAACTCCAATTCTTCTTTTGTCAATGAAAAATCATTCATATTTCCTGGCGTCCTACTACTTACTCCGCTTTGATCAGAAATCTCAAAAGGTAAAAGAACTGAACCATCCTCATTGATTAACGCCAGGTCGTTATCTGTATTGAGCTGTGAAAAATCAACAATAATTTCCGCTCTCTCGGAAGGCGTCAGTGTCACTTCTTTTAACGTAACCGGTTCATTCAAGAAACCACCGTCCGTAGCGATTTGAACAAAGGAATCTCCTGTATTCAGTTTAAAAGTAAAGTTTCTTGCATTCGACCCATTTAATAAACGGAGACGGACTTTCTCCTTACTTACAGTCAATTTAGGATTCAAAGTTCCATTAATCAATAGCGTATCACCAATTGTGCCATCATCATTCATAGCTGCACGATAATTCAACTGTTTCTCTTCATCAAATGTCCGATCCTGAAAAATCAAAGGAATGTCATTCTTTCCATAATCATCTGGTAGTCCAAGACTTTTTGAATTGTCATCATTAATATAAACCAACCCGGCAAGTCCATTATAAACCTGTTCAGCAGTTTTGCCTTCAGGATGTGGATGGAACCATAAAGTGGACGCCTCTTGAGTCACTTCGAATTCAATCACTTTTTCCTCTCCTGGTTGAAGGGCATCGTGAGGCCCTCCATCTACATCTCCAGCCACTTCCAGCCCATGCCAATGAAATGTTGTTTTCTCATCCAATTCATTTATTGTTCTAATTTTAACTGTTTCTCCTTTTTCGAAACGAAGCAACGGCCCTAAAAACGATCCATTGTATCCATACGTTACCGATTCAGTACCATCGAATATTTCAGTTTTTCCTTTTTGCGCTCGGACGGTGTAGACCACTCCTTCCTCATCATCGCGTTCAAGGATGGAAGGAATTTTTAATTCATTTTCTCCTGTTGAGCTGTTTAAACTGACCACCTGATCATGATTCATATGACCCTCCATCATGTCAGACATCATATTGGAATGATCCATAGAAGCATGATCCATTTCTTCGACAGATAGCGAATTGTTATTGCTACAACCACCAATAACCAATAAACTTATTGCCGCAGCGGCAATCTTTATCTTAATTTCCATCAATTATTCCCCTCTAATCTGTTATATTACTTTTTAATGTAACAAGAAAATATGAAAAATATATGCAAGCGAAAGATGTGTATAAAAATCGTCATAATTAATGCATCGATTTTGCATAATTGATAGGAATTCCGCAGAAAGTTGCTAATTAAGCATGAGAGCCCTTCATGACTACAATATAGAGTCATGAAGGGCTCTCAGCTTTTGGTATGATGGAAATCATCTTTAATTCTTGTATTGCTTTTTTGATAGACCTGTTATGCAAAAGCATGTAATGAGTGCAATGAAGGAAACAAATGATGCAAACAGTAATCCTATAAAAGCCATGAACGTATCATTTTCCGGCGTTCCAGGCCCAAGATTCACTATCATATAAACAAATACAGCCAACAGTAAAAGATAAAAACTACTGCCGATTGCGCTCATAATTACCCTTTCTCTCTTTCCCTTTTCTTCGGCATGATGAATGGATAACCACAAATAGATGCTTACAATTGTTGCCAATAGCATGATTGCCAAATGGAGATATGGAATAGTTAGCTTCCCCGATAATAGGATCAGTAACACTGCAACACTAAACAATATTGCATTTAAGAAAAATAAAAATATACCACTGTACCATTGATTGTGAAACCATCTTGCGTTCGACAATTTTTGGACTAGAAAAGTATTTGTACTAGTCATCTGGAAAAAAGCTTGTTTATTAAGCAAGAAAATAACTATTAAAAAAGAACCCAGTACCAATAAAATTGACATATTCACCTTTTCCTTTATCGTTTTTGGATATTGTTAATAAAAGTAACGTCATTGTGAGCCAAAAGTTTCCTCATTCTTTTAGTGCAGAGCCTTGAAGGAAACAGCTATATTATATTTCATTTATCCCATTTATTTTGTCTATTTAATTTGTACAAGATTAGAAGAACAATTTGGATAGTGCTTAGTTTCTGCAAATTAAACAGCTATAATAAATATATACATAAAATAGCAACTAGAAAGGAGTTTTTTGTATGTCAAATCATCACCACAATGACCATGGTCCTGAAAATCATCATGAAAATTCAAGACATCCTAATCACGATGATAAGCATTCCCATGAAGGGCATGGCCATCACGATCATCATAATCACGGTGCACAACATTCTCATGAACATCATCACGGACACCACGATCACCATGCGCATATGGTCGAGGATTTCAAGAAGCGATTTTACATATCACTAATTGTTACAATTCCTATTTTGATTCTTTCACCGATGATTCAAATGTTCCTTGGCGTTGATTGGCGTTTTACAGGGGATAATTATATTCTCTTTGTTCTCTCTACCTTTGTATTCTTTTATGGGGGCTGGCCTTTTCTTGCAGGGACAAAGGATGAACTGAAAGATAGAGCCCCCGGAATGATGACGCTCATTTCATTGGCCATTACCGTGGCGTATGTGTATAGCACAGCGGCTGTTTTTGGCTATGCAGAAAATGATTTCTTCTGGGAATTGGCTACGCTAGTTGATATTATGCTACTTGGTCACTGGATTGAAATGCGTTCTGTCATGGGTGCTTCGAAAGCTTTGGAAGAGCTAGCCAAATTAATGCCTTCTGAAGCGCATCTCATCGACGACAACGGAAATATTAAAGAAGTGGACGTCACCGAGTTACAACAAGGAGATCATGTCCTCGTCAAACCAGGCGAAAAAGTTCCTGTAGATGGGTTGATACTTGAAGGTAAATCCACAGTTGACGAATCAATGCTTACTGGTGAATCAGTTCCTGTAGAAAAAGAAGCAGGGTTAGAGGCGATCGGTGGATCCATTAATGGTGAAGGATCACTAGTCATTTCCGTTATGAAAACAGGTAGTGAAACGTATTTATCTCAAGTTATTACTTTAGTTAAAGAAGCACAGGAGTCGAAATCAAAGGCACAAGACCTTGCCAACCGGGCTGCAAAGTGGCTGTTTTATGGGGCACTGGCAGCAGGTCTGATCACTTTCTTCATCTGGACTGCACTAGGTTATCCGGTTGCATTTGCGATGGAGAGAATGGTAACAGTTCTGATTATTGCATGTCCCCATGCTTTAGGGCTAGCGGCCCCATTAGTTGTTGCCGTTTCAACGTCCATTGCGGCTAAAAATGGCCTTCTCATACGAAATCGGGCAGCTTTTGAAGGCGCACGAAATATTGAAGCAGTCGTTTTCGACAAAACAGGGACACTAACGAAAGGTGAATTTGGTGTAACGAATATCTACACATCTACAGATTTCAGTGAAGAAGATGTCATTTCCTATGCAGCCGCGGTTGAGGCACAATCACAACACCCTCTTGCAAAAGGTGTAACTAGGAAAGCTGAAGAAATGGGTATCCCTCTTCAAAGAGTAGAGAAATTCCAATCATTGACCGGAAAAGGCTTGGAAGGAACCGTGAATGGAAGACAGGTCCTGGTTGTCAGTCCGGGCTATGTGAAGGAGCAGAACCTTCAATTTGATGTCGTTCAATTTAATAAATGGTCCGCAGAAGGGAAAACTGTCGTCTTCACGCTGATCGACGGAGTTTTCGCAGGAATGATTGCTCTTGCGGACATCGTACGTGAAACAGCGATAGATGCTATTAATCAGTTAAAAGAAATGAATATAAAGTCTATCATGCTGACTGGTGATAATGTAAAAGTGGCGCATTATATAGGTGAACAACTTAAAATGGAAGAAATTTTTGCTGAAGTCCTTCCACATGAGAAGTCCGAAAAGATTGAGCATATCCAACAAGTGGAACGGCTTCGCACCGCGATGACTGGGGACGGAGTAAACGATGCCCCTGCTCTTGCAAAAGCAGATCTTGGCATTGCTGTCGGTGCTGGGACCGACGTAGCCATCGAAACAGCTGATGTTGTTCTTGTCAAAAGTAATCCTCTCGATGTTGTCAATATTATTAAACTTTCGAGGGCTACCTATCGTAAAATGACGCAAAACTTATGGTGGGCTGCTGGCTATAATATTCTCGCTCTTCCACTGGCTGCGGGAGCTTTATATAACTTCGGCATTGTTCTTAGTCCGGCAGTAGGTGCTATATTAATGTCACTAAGCACTATAATCGTAGCAATTAACGCGCGATTACTGAAGCTTTGATGTATGATATGATTTGATGAGCTTTATCCACATAAAACTCCATGAAGATAATTCCTCATGGAGTTTTTTTACGATTTCTATATAATTTTTTAAAAGCTATTGATAATCTGGTATCCCTTTTGAAATAGTCACGTTGTCCTCAGACTTTCTCTATTCATTTTTATTACCGCGTTTTGTAAGACTTGAGTTGTACAATCCAAACGGACAATGTATTCCATTTTGATCCTCTGTTGAATAATGATTTATATACTAAAATTCCCAGTAAGTGATCGTATCCACTATTCCGATAAAAACAAGAGTAGTACCCGCCAAGCGTTGTACAACTCTTCCTGTCTTCATGCTTGTCTTCATAATAAGTCGCTTTCCATCAAAGAACCATATGAATAGAAAAAGAAGAATCAGCGGAAGCGAAGTAGCTACTCCAAAAACAACGGGCAAAATAAAACCGTAAGATGTAGTTGCAACCAGAGGCATTAACCAAAGAAAAAAAAGCACAAACATTGTTGGACAAAATGCAAGTGAGAAACTTGCTCCCAGTATAAACGAGCCAAGCTTTCCATCTCGCAGCTGCATAGGAATACGCCCTGTTATACGATAGAGGAATCGTAGCTTCAGAATGCCCAACAAAACAAGTCCAGTCATGATAATAAGTGGACCTATCGCTTTACGGAAAAACGGAAAATATTCTGTCAGAGCTGTTTCAAAAGATTCCCCAAAAGACCACGTTAATAATCCGAGCAAGCTGAATACTGCCACTTTACCCGCAATAAAGGATACAATTTCTCCTATGTCACTCTTCTTTTGAATTGTACGATTCCCATATAAAGTAATTGCACTCATATTCCCTGTAAGCTGGCAGGGCGCAACAGCCCCGACCAAGCCAAGTAGGAACGCGACCATCAGTGGATGCTGGTTAAATGAATTTATCAGGATAGTAACAGGTTCAGTAATTGTTGTACTGATTTTAGACATCCATCCATACATTTATGACACCGCCCAGTTTCACTTCACTAATTCACCATTCTTTGCAAGTCTAACCCAATTGAGCCCTTCATCTTTCGTTAAATATATATCATTTGTATAGGTTGCGAAGACTATTTCTTTATTATTTTCTGGATTTACTGCTATGAATACGATTGGATCAACTTTCTCGTTCGGTAGCTGAATATCCTTTTCTTGATCATTTTCAAATGTAAAGGACTTGAGTTGAACTGTTTCATTTTCAAAGCTCGAATAATACCCTCCATCTTCAGTCAATGTCACATAAAGAACCATTTTTGTATCGTTGAATGCTTCAAAGTTTTCACCATAGTCCTTTGATAAATAGATTCCTTCTTTACTACCAATGGCAATCATCTTTTTCTGTGTCGGATGAGCAGCCAAGTTCGAGACGAAATCTGAATTGAATCCATTCATAGAAGCCTTATTCCAAGTTGACCCCTCGTCCACTGTATAATGAAAGCCCCTAGGCATATCATTGGTAGGCATTTCATTTATTACATAGATAACATTTGAATCATAACCCACCCCCAGGTAATGGAAATCAATTTCTCCATAGAATGCCAATTTATCAAAGCTGGCACCACTATCTGTACTTTTTATAAGGCCAAGCGGATTTTTATAGTCGGATCCCGGTTCGGGGTGGCCGCTTGAGAAAAATCCTTCACGAATTGCTTGGAACCCCATATAATCATGCTTCTCACTAGTTGCTTCTTTCCATTCTTGATCGTCATACTTATATAATCCATCATGCGTTGCAATTACAATTCCTGGTCCGCCATTTGTATATCCTAATCCGTGTAAATGTTCAAATTTATTATTTTTAACTTTTTCAAATGAATAGGTTTCACTTTCTTTGTTACAAGCGGACATGATGATGACCAATGACATTAACCCTATGATTATCTTCATAACAATTCTCCTTTAACTCCATTTATATCCAATTCCCCATACTGTCTTTAGAAATTCTTCAATAGGGAAACCGGTAGTCTTTAATTTATCTCTTAAATTTCTTATATGTGAGTCTACGGTTCGTATATCTGTATATGTGTTATAATCCCAAGCAGCTTGTAATAACTCTTCCCGAGTGAAAGTCTTTTGGGGACGAGTAATCATCGCTTCAATAATGCAAAATTCTTTTAGCGTCAACTGTACTTTTAAATCTTTACATTGTAGTGAATACGTTTCTCGATTCAGTGTAAAATCACCGTTAACAATTAAACTTAACTCTTTTTCTTCAGCTGGGACACGGCGCAAAAGTGCATTTACCCTTGCTGTTAGCTCTCTCTCATCAAAAGGTTTCGTGATATAATCATCTGCTCCCGTATCCAATCCTTTCACTAAATCAGGCTTCTCGGCTCTAGCCGTAAGCATGATGATTGGAACCTCCGAAAACTCACGGATTTTTTCACACACTTCCCATCCATTCATATCTGGCATCATAACATCCAATAGAACTAGACTGACCTTTTCTTTTTTTATTATTTCTATCGCTTTTTTCCCGCTGGTCTCTTTGATGCAAGTGAAACCCTGCGGAATTAAAAATAGTTCAATAAGATCCAACATCCTTTGCTCATCATCAACTAATAAGATTGTCCGCATATTACCCTAGGCCCTCCCTCAATCAATTACGCCTATGTTTTTCGCATTCATCCCTCCACTTTTAGAAGTAGGGATTTCTGTTCTTGCCGCTACGCTATCAAAACAAATAACTTTGCTATATCAAGTTAAACTTTAACTATAAAAGTGCTTCCTTGCCCTAATGTACTCTCCACTTCAATGCTTCCATTGTGCGCATCGACAAGCTCCTTTACAACTGCAAGTCCAATTCCAGATCCACCAAAAGAACGCGATCGCGACTTTTCTACACGGTATAATTTCTCAAAAATAAACTCAATCTCTTCAAAAGGAATGCCGATTCCAACATCCGTTATGGAAATGGCTGTCCTTTCTCCTTCTCTCCGGGCTTCCAGCGTAACTGTTGTATTTTTATTTGAATATTTCAAGGCATTGTCCAATAAATTCAATACCACTTGTTCCAATCGTAAGGAATCGGCATAGATTTCAAAATCCTCCTTGCAAATGAGATTGAGTTTAAGCTCCTTTAGATCAAATGACGGTCTAACAAGTTTATAAACATCTTCAAGAAATGGACGTGCCCAAAAATACTCCTTCGATACGGTGAAAGTATTCTCATCCATTTTCGCTAGATCCAATAAGTTTTTAACCAGATCTTTCATTCGATTTGATTCTTCTTCAATAATTTTCAGGTAATGCTCACGTTCCTTTTCATCCAAGCCCTGTCTCATCGCTACTTTTGAATAACCGATCAAATACGTCAAAGGTGTGCTTAATTCATGAGCTATGGACGCAAGAAATTCATTGCGTTCTTTTTTTAATCGTTGTAAGTCATTCGCAAGTTTTTGTATCGATACCGATAATTCGCCAAGTTCGTCCTTTCCTATGAATGGGAGACTTACATCAAAATCTCCTTTACTCAATTTCTCAGTCGCCTCTTTCATTCGTATTAAAGGGCGAGTGAGAAACTTGGACAGAACTGCATAGATAATAAATAGCGCAACCACACTGGTCACACCTGCCAGTCCAAAATGCATATTCAATTTCCCAACCAATTGCTCAATCGACTTTGTACTTTGAAACATAATGACAAAACCAGAGTGTTGAGAATCCACATGATAAGGATGTGCACTGATGATATAAGGAGAATCTTCCCAATCAGAAACTAATACCTTGTCTGCTTGCAAATCTAATTCTTTTACTTGCGGAAGATATTTTGCTATATTTCCCTCGGAACTAAATATAATACTACCTTGATTATTCGTGATGACGACCTCTCGATCCCCGTCTTTTTCCATTAATACGATGTGTTTCATTGTCGTTTCCGAATAATACTCGATTAGAACGTCCCGATGATTTGAACCGTTTGCCATCAATCGAGAGAACTCTTCGTCAATCCTCGAATGAATGATGCTTTGATGGAGATAAAGCATTAGTGAAGTTTCCATTACTAATACAGAAATAAAAAAGTAGGATGTTAACTTTGTAGAGATTCTGTTCACTTGAACTTACCCCTCTCTTCTTCTGAAAATTATTATAAAGAATAAATATGGAGTAAATATGCAGAGCAGATGAGCACGGTAAAAAAATTTGATTTCTATATCGAATCATGACACTTTTATGACTTCTCACAACCCGATCAGGATAACTAGTAAAAGAGGCAGCCCGAAAAGTTTATTAAATCACTTTTCAGACTGCCTCTTCTAAATATTAGTTGCCAATACCGTCCAAGAAAGGCCGCCTACCTTACTTTATTCGCAAGCATAACCGTCCCGATCGCCATCCATTCTTTCCGAATAGGCAGGGTGCCCTTTTTTCACACCGTGCGGATATTTCTTTCGTAAATCCGTACAGTTTTTAAATGATTCCACCGGACCCGAAGTCGGCACTTCCTCGGTTTTTTCTTCATCATGCGCGTCGCTGTCAAACCCTCGCTCGGTCGCGTAATCTTCAATGGACCAGATGCCAAGCCCCATTTTCTTCGCTGTAGCCTGCGCCTTTTCATATGGATCCAAGTGACGCGTGTTTGGCGGATACACATAAGCCACCCGCGCAAGGCCCTCTTCCAGTAACTTTTCCTGAACGCTCTCTCCATCTACATAGATATACGCGAGCAATCGCCCATACTTGTCAACCCGTTCACCAATATCAAACTCAATTTCCAGCTTGCCACTTCGAATCAATTCGTCGTTACGCGCTTTCGCTTCTTCTCCAAATGGCTGCTTTCCGAGTCTCGGATGATTCGTCTCGGGCGTATCGATAAGTAAATAGCGGACATTTTGCTCTTTCCCGTCGTACATGATCTTTATCGTATCTCCATCAATCGTCTTCACCAGTTCAACCGGGATAAGCCCCTCTCGTGAGGTAGTCTGCTCCTCATTCCCGAAAGTGTCATATAAAAAGACCGACACCAATCCAAGAAAAATAACCCAAAGGCCCGCCTGTAATTTTTTAGTCAAAGGATGTCCTTCCTTTCATTCTCAAATACCGCCATCCCATGGTACCAGTTTCAGAGAATCGGTTCAAATGGCGGGGATGAAAAATGTGGACATTGTCAGGAGGTTAGGGCTGTGGATCATTTCGGGAGCTGTCATGGCTGGAATGAGAACTGTAAGGACAATCTCGGCAACTCTCATGGCTCCCTCCGGCCTCCTCACCTACCAACGAAAAAACCGCCCTCAGGCGGTTTTTCGACACTCAATCTTCCCATCCATAGACTTCGCGATCCCAATGGCGGTGTGCAGCGATGGCAGCAATAAAGTCCTCATTGAAATGGGCCGCCGTGTCAGCGATCACAATGCCGGGCCCTGCGACAGCGTCCGATCCCTCGAATAAAGCCATCCCCGTTTTCGCCACGCCAATCGGTTTATAATGGCGATACGCTTCATCGATAAAATCGGCGGCATCCATCCTGAACTTCTTCGGATTATCCGCTTCCCCGCCAACGACATACAGTGCATCATACAAGACCGGATGGACGGTCAGGAAGGTTTCATCCACGTCGACTGCAAATTTGTCTTCTCCGTAGAGAATGCCGAATTTTTCGCTGATGATATCGACTTGGACGCCGGCTTCCACACAGGCCTTTACGACCGATTCGACTTCGGCTCCGTTGAAATTACGGCCGATCAAGACAGCGACTTTTCGGGTGTCCGGCAATTTCACCGTATTTTCCATGCTCAAGGCTGGTGACGTATCGGTGACAGGCGACTCCTCCACCCCTGTCGGGAATTCTGCGCCGACCGCTTCCGCTATCGCTGTCGCCAAGCCGACGTCCACATTGGCGAACATGTCGACGACTTGTTGACGCACATTTTTATCCTTCACTTTCCCAACTTCAAAGCTGAACGCGTCGACGATATGTTTCTTCTCCGTTATCGACATACTATTCCAGAACAGTTTCGCTTGGGAAAAATGGTCTGCGAATGATTCGCTGCGCGCCTGTATTTTCCGCCCTTCCACTTTCTCTTGGTAGTGGACGTAACCGCCTTCCTCCTCCGTAGATGTAGATGGCGTATTATTCGCCAAGGAATTTTTATGGTAGCTCACTTGGCCGACATTGATTGTTTGCCGTCCATAGCCGTCCCGCTGATTGTTATGGAACGGGCAAACAGGCCGATTAATCGGGAGTTCATGGAAATTCGGACCACCCAGACGGATCAACTGCGTATCCGTGTAGGAAAACAGCCTTCCCTGCAGCAATGGATCATTCGTAAAATCAATGCCCGGCACGACATTACCCGGGTGGAAGGCGACTTGCTCCGTCTCCGCAAACACATTGTCGACATTGCGATTTAATGTCATCTTCCCTATAATTTTCACCGGCACGATCTCTTCCGGCCAAATTTTCGTCGGGTCCAATATATCGAATGGGAACATGAATTCATCTTTTTCCTCGATCAATTGCACGCCCAGTTCATACTCTACGAAATTTCCTTTTTCGATTGATTCCCATAAATCCCGGCGATGGAAATCGGGGTCTTTCCCGTTGATCTTTTGCGCTTCATCCCAAACTAAGGAATGGACACCCAACTTCGGTTTCCAGTGAAATTTCACGAAATGGGCTTCCCCTTTGGCATTGACGAAACGGAATGTATGGACACCGAACCCTTCCATCATCCGGAAGCTGCGTGGAATCGTCCGGTCGGACATATGCCACATGATCATATGGGCCGATTCCTGATTGTTGGCGACAAAATCCCAAAACGTATCATGTGCGGACGCTGCTTGTGGCATTTCATTATGCGGTTCCGGCTTCACCGCATGGACGAGATCCGGGAACTTGATCGCATCCTGTATGAAAAATATAGGGATATTATTTCCAACCAGATCATAATTGCCTTCCTCCGTATAGAACTTTACGGCAAAGCCCCGTACATCACGAACCGTCTCGGCGGAACCCCGGCTCCCCGCCACTGTGGAAAATCGCGTGAAGACAGGCGTTTTGGAACCCGGCTTCTGTAAAAAAGCAGCCTTTGTATAAGGTGCCATGGATTCGTATAATTCAAACTCGCCGTGCGCTGCATATCCTCTCGCATGCACGACGCGCTCCGGAATTCGTTCATGGTCAAAATGGGTCATCTTTTCCCGGAAATGAAAATCTTCCATCAGCGTCGGACCGCGATAACCGGCTTTCAAAGAATGCTCATCTTCGGAAATTCGAAGTCCTTGATTGGTCGTCAGCTTCTTCCCTTTATCGATGGAACGGAATAGGTCCAGCTGCTTGTCTTTGCTATTTTTGTTTTGCTCCACTATCATTTCCTCCATTCAAATCAAGTAGTCTCCTACTCTATTCCCCAATGGATCTTAGTCAAACAAGCCTTTGCCGGAAAGATAGCCCAGAAACACCAACACGAACCCGCCTCCGTAGGTCACAAACAGATAAAGCATAGCCTTCCGTTTCTGTCCAAGCCGCCATAGCTCCAGCCACTCTTTCGTCAATGTGGAAAAAGTCGTCAGCGAACCCGCTATGCCGGTTGCCCATAACGCTGTCCACCCAACCGAGAGAGACATTCCGAACACCAGACCGATCAATAAGGAACCGGTCAAATTCGCAATCAATGTACCTGTGGGAAAGCCTTCGGAATCATTCCATTTCCGCGTAATCCAATAACGGGAGATGGCACCTAAAAAACCGCCGATACACACCAAAATAAGTGTCGTCCAAGTCATATGTGTCCCCTCCGCCTACCGCCCGCATAAAAGCCCGCCGCCCCGACCGCCATGCCTCCGATTAGGCTTGCAGCCACATAGAGTGCGGCGATGGCCACCCGACCTTGTTCCACCAATAGAACGACCTCCATCCCGAACGCCGAGAAAGTGGTGAATGACCCAAGAAAACCGGTCGTAATGGCATCCTGCAGCTCTTTCCGAGTCGTCCATCTTGGGAGGGCACCGGCGACCAGATAGCATAGAAGGAATGTGCCGATCATATTTACCAAAAACGTAGCAACCGGAAACTCAACATCCATCACAACCAATCGGCCGAATAGGAAACGGCAACTTGCCCCGGCCATCCCTGCCAGGCCGACCCATACCCAGCTTCTCATCGTGCTGGCTCCAATAACCGGCGCTCTAGTACCGTTTCCAAGGAGAGCTTCTTGTTCGTGCTTCCGAAGAGGATATGAATTTCTTCCCCTTCCACTTTCACGATGACTCCTTTGCCGAACACCCGATGCACAACTTCGAACCCTTCCTCCAGCTCCTCCCGGTTTCGGATACCGTTCGGATTCAAAGGGATTGATTCAAAGGATGTGCCGCTTGTTTTCCTTTGCTGTATCGCAATCGTCCTTCTTTCTGCCACCGGCATACTTTTTCCAGCCAGTATATCCTTCACTTCATTAATAAACTGTGAATCGCGTTTCCGATTGTTCCCCGACTTCTGGTACGACAGTAGCTCCAACCGCTCCTTCGCCCGTGTCATCCCGACGTAAAACAGGCGGCGGGCCTCTTCCAGCATGAGGGGATTCTTCTCATCTTCTTCGGTTGGAATGATGCCTTGGATAAGATCAATCATGAACACCCTACGGAATTCGAGCCCCTTGGCGCTATGGAATGTGGATAAGGTCACCGCATTTTTCGGCGGGTCATACTTGGCCTGCTGGACCGCTTGCTCCAGCTCCTGCAAGCGATGGGCGAATTCCACCATCGTTTTCACCGAAGCCGCGATTTCTTCCAACGTATCCAAAATCCCCTGCAGCCCATCCAACCGGAAACCGTATTTCTCCGCCCTGCTCCGTAACGCCTCCTCGTATTCCAACTCATAACGAATCATGCGGATGACCTGGGCCGGCCGCATATCGGGAATTTTGGCGTACACTTCTTGATATTCCTTTAATTTCACGACTTGATCTGTTTTTAATTCAACGGATTGAATTAAACCGTCAAACACATCCCCGGGTGTCTCCGCTGACAAGAACCGGCTCACTTGATTACGCGAAATGAAGAGGTTCATTTTCATAATAATTTTGGCAAAGATGTCCTTCCGTTGCGTATTGAAGCTAAGTCGCATGAAATTCAGCACGTCTTTCAATATCCAGTGGGAGCAAAACTTATCGTCGGCGTCCTTCATATAAAATGGGATGCCGCGCCGGGTCAATTCATTGACATATAAAGTGGAGGAAGCATTATTCCGGAAAAGGATCGCCACCTCGCCCAGTTGCTTCTCATTAAGCAATTCATATGTTATGTAGTCGAGCTGACGTTTTGCGTCATCCATCCGCTGAATATGGATTGGGCCTTTTCCCTCGTTATCCGTCCGCATTTCCTTCGGATAGCGTTGGGTGTTGCGTTTAATAAATTCGGACGCATTTTCAACGATTTCCTTGGACGACCGGTAATTCTGTTCCATGCGCAGCACTGACGCATCCGGATACGTCTTTTTGAAATCAAGCAAATAGGAAGGATCTGCCCCTCGCCATGTATAGATCGACTGATCGTCATCCGCCACCACACATAGATTGCCATGATGGGCTACCAAATGTTCCACAATTTTATGCTGGACGAGTGAGGTGTCTTGGCTTTCATCCGTCAATATATAGTCATAACGGCTCCGGAACTGGTCAGCCATCCGTTCATCCACGCGCAATGCCTCTTCCCCGATCAACAACAGATCATCAAAATCAAGCAACCGTTGGAGATTGTTCTGGGATTTGTAGCGCTCATATTTCAATGCAATTTGCCCTGCAAGCTTAAACGGTGCTTCCACGGCCGTCCACTTCTCCATTGGAACCATCCTGTTTTTAAGAGCGCTGATAAATGTGGATAGGGAGGAAAGCTCATCTTCCGAAGCCTCGTCGTCCATTGCCTCTTTATATAACTGCTTTAAAAGAATCGTTTTATTGACCGTTCCCCGGCCTTTTCCGCTCCCTTCGATCAATTCGAATCCGATTCCCTGTTTGCTTAGGTAACTACGTGCAATCGTAAACGCCAAACTATGGATGGTAGAAAAATCCACGGGCGGGCTATCCGGAAAAAATCGAACAAAGCGCTCCGCCATCTCCTTAGCAGCCGCCCGACTGAACGTGACAGCCTTGATCCGGGCAGGATCCACCCCTTTTTCTTCAATCAAATAGCCGATCCGCATAATCATCGTCGTCGTCTTCCCCGATCCCGGACAAGCCAGTAACAGTAAAGGGCCGTCCGTCTCCCGGACCGCCTGCTGTTGAACTTCATTCAACCTGATATTCAGTTCTCTTGTTTTCCGTTCAAAAAAATCTTCCATGTTGCGAGCTCCTTCTATGTATACCTATAAATAAATTTACCACAAAAACAGACAAAAGCCTTTGCACGCCGTTGTGCAAAGGCCGGTATCCTCATATTAAAATCCGCCTGTCTCGTTTTTATCATGTTGCAAGTCCACTTTGCCTTTTCCGCCGCCCGTATATTCCGATGAGGCGACTTCATTCTTGCGACGCTCTTCATCCGAATATTCTTGGCCAATCTGCTTCGGATCCTGCATTTTATTTTCTGCATTCGAATCCTTTATTTCTTTTGGCATGACGTTCACTCCAAACTGAGGTATTTATCTGTATAAATATACCCCTTTTGAAATCCATTTAGTCACGAATGACAACGTCAGCAGACGCAGTCGGATCATGGAGCTTGAGATAATGCTCTTCCGCCGGAAAATATCGCCGTTCATATTTCTTCAGAATTTCATCTGAATTGCCAATATAGTAATCACGCTTTATAACGCGTTCAGTTCTCGTTTCCCTATCTACCTCCAGGAAAACAATCGTATTAAAAAAATCCCGTAACTCCTCTCGCTGGAGAAAGACTCCTTCCACAATCACGGCCGGGGTCCTTGCGGGAATATGGAGCTCTCGAACATCATAGCGATCTGTTACTTTATTATAAAATTCAATGTCTTGTTTAACGGACAGTCCCTGTTTCAACGGGGCTAGTACATGTTCAACCAAATAATCATATCGCCATTGAAGATAATAATAGCAATACCACTCTTCAAACCCGTCCTGATAGCGGATTGCCTTCGGGAAGATAAAATCATCCAGATGAAGCACAACAGACCCTTCAATCTGCTGCTGCAATTCCAAGGCTGCCGTTGACTTGCCAGAGCCCCCGAGGCCGTCAATACCGATAAGGACCGTACGATCCGCACGGAATGCGGGCAGGAGATGCCTCATTTCGGCACCCCCATTTCACGAATAGGAGAGAACCGGAATTTCACAACACCCACAACGGATTCCTCGTCAATGCAGCCCAGGACTCGGCTATCCATACTGTTGCGTCGGTTGTCCCCCAGAACGAACAATTTCCCTTCCGGCACCTGGGTGGCGAAATCCTCCGTCAACCTCTGTCCTTCTCCGATCCGCGCTTTCATCGACTGGATATATTCTTCCTCATACACTTTTCCATTAATAAAAAGTGTATCATCAACCATTTCTATAACATCCCCCGGCAATCCGATGACCCGTTTAATAAAATCATCTTCCGTTCCTGGAGCATGAAACACGATCATATCGAAGTGATGAATTTTATAAATTTTTGAAATGACCAGTTTATTGTTATGCTCAAACGTCGGCTCCATCGATTGGCCCGATACGATGACAGGCGTGAACAAGTATTGGCGGATCAAGACAGCCAAGATGAAGGCGATCATAATGGATTTCAACCATGAATAGAAATCATAATGGCTTCTCTCGTACATTCGGCACCCCCCTCACCCTCGTAAAGATGTCTCTATTTTAGCATATTCATTCACTTGAATTGATATTTTACATTTCGTATAAACGGGGCTTCAAAGAACAAAAGCGCAGGGCGCCTGCCTAGTTAGGGTTCGCAGCCTAAGTTCGCGACGTCCTGTCGCAACGGCTGCATGACCGTCATCCTGCCGGCCTCAGGCATAAGACGAAGATGCGGCGTGGCGTTTTTTGCCAATCGACCAGCGAAGGGTTCGATTTGCCGTATTTATGCGTAATTTGCAGAAATTAAGGCACGTTTCTTGAGCAACTTTGACTTATGACCCCGAGCCTCTGGCGCCCGGAGCCTAGACGTAACTACGATGGCTGAGTAGATTATCCACAGGCTAAGATTTTATAGTTTCCTAAGCAATAAGAAAAACCCTTGGAAAAATGACTTCCAAGGGCCTGATACATTGTGTACAAAATGGGGGTTATACTTTGAACTGGCTAATGGCTTCATGCAGCTCATCGCTGAGACCGGAGAGACGGTCAGCGGATCCTGCGACTTCCCGGATAGCGTGCAATTGCTCTGTTGTGGAGGCATTGATCTGCTCGCTGGCGGCCGCTGTTTCTTGAGATGTGGCTGCCATCGTTTCAATCGTCTGCAAGACAGTCTCCTTATGCCGTACCACTTCATCTACTTCATCATAGACACTGGCGATGGATTGCTCCAAGGTGTGCATCAGATTGGAGATGTTAGCAAACGTGGCTTCCGTATTGGTCACCACGACGGCCCGATCCTGGAATGATTGGCCGGTCTCACGCATTTCAGCCCCCACGCGACGGGAGCCTTCTTGAAGTTCCGCTACGGTCGCTTTCACTTCATCGGTTGCACGGCTTGATTGTTCCGCTAGTTTCCGGACTTCTTCCGCTACCACGGCAAAACCTTTTCCGTGTTCGCCTGCCCGTGCCGCTTCAATGCTTGCATTGAGCGCAAGCAAATTCGTCTGGGCGGACACTTCCGTAATCGTCTGCAAAATGGCGCCAATTGCCTCGACTTTATTATCCAAATCTTGGACGGAATCACCCATAGACAGTAAATTGGTCCGCCAATCGGCAAATGCTGCCTGAAGTTCATTCACTTGGGCACGCCCTTCTGTATTCGCTTCCTCCGCATCCGTCGCTATCGATCTCATGACAACCGCTTTCTCATGGATGCCCATGATCTGCTGTCCCAATAAATCGACCGTCCGAGTGGCATCCTCCGAATCATGCGCCGACTTTGTCGCTCCTTGCGCGATATCATCCACTGCTCCCGCCATCTGTTCACTGATGGCAGTCGTTTCTTCCGCCGAGGCGCTTAAGCTCTCCGCGGACAGACGTACATCTTGGACAGATTGGCGGACCGTCGCAATGATATCATGGACCTTCGTCGCCATGACATTGAAGTTGTCAGCCAGCTTGCCAAATTCATCTTTCGATTTGACTTCGGCATGGACATTCAAATCGCCCATTGCCATTTTGTCCATTTCGGTACCAATGACATCCAAAGGCTTGATCAGTTTTGTGATCAGAATCCATAACAGGAAACCGATGAGAAGCTCTGCCAAGATGAAAATGATAATAACAAGGTTCCGCGTCTCTTTTGCGGAATCCATAATAGCGCTTTCATGGAAAGCGGCACCGACCGTCCAACCTAAGCGCGGAATATCCGTGGACACCGCAGCCATCGATTTTCCATTTTCTTCATAACGCGCGACACCATCCTGAATTGCGGCGGTCATATAAGAAAGATCTGCTTTCTCGCCATCTTCCGCAACACCGGTTGGATGGACGATCGCCTCCCCATTTTTATCTAATAAAAACGGATAACCTTCAAACCCGAATTCACTTTCTGAAATCCTCTCCGTCATCGTGGCCAAACTGATATCAGTTCCGATGACTCCGATGAACACCCCATTTTTCTTCACTGCCTTTGAAGCGGTGATGACATACTGTCCTGAGTTCAAATCGACGTACGGATCGGACCAAACGACTTGGTCAGGATTCGCCTTCGCATCGACATACCAGCCTCGGCTTGTCGCATCAAAGTTCTCGAGATCGATATGAGGCATGAACTTTGTGGCATTGTTCTCCAACGTAAAAAATGTCAAGTCGGTTGCCGGCAATTGCTCCATGAAATCGCCGAACGCTTTTTCAATCCCTGCATGTGGAGGTGCTTCAGCGGAACCCGTTTCTTCCTGCCTACCGATATAATCATCGACAGCCGGATGATTGACCAGCAACTGCAATGCCTGCTCATATTGGAGCATGAAATTATCGATGGACTGGCCCATGACCGTAACCGCTACTTCACTTTGTGTGTATAGCACCTGTTCCGTTTGTTTCTGCATTTGATGATTAACAAATAAATTAATAATGGTAAGCACTACAAAAAACATGACGAATACGCTTATTATTATTTTTGTTTTAATCGACTTCACATGCTTTTCTCCTTTATTTCATCTAGTTTACTCCCAATAGACTACTAGGGAAGACCCTCTTGATTATAGACTAAGGAACTGGAAGAAGATAGGGTTTCCCTTGACTTCGAACTATTCCCAAATGAAAGAAACTTTTCTTTATTCCCACAAAAAAAAGACACCTTTCACAGGTGTCATACAACATATCCAAGTGATCGCAGGACGTTATCCATGAATGCTTCGGAATAAAGATAAACTTCCTCACGTTCGGGCTCTTGATAAACATCATGATAGAGCCGCTTCCACTGTTTGATTTGAACCTCCGACAGTTTCTGTTTCCATACCCAGCTCCGGGCATAGGCGATATCCGTTATTTTATCGTCCCCTCCGATGTGAAGAAGGACGGGCACATCTTGAATCTCGTCCTCATGCAGGAGAACCGATTTCATAAAAGTTTGCAGTTCTTTATACCAGGCCGCCGTCACAACCGGATTATACAGACGGTCTGTTTGCGCATCAACATAATTATCGTAATTGCGGGTCAATAGTTCAATACCGATTTCATGATTCAATTTCGCAGAGGAGGAAAATTTCGTCAGCATCGCGGAAAATTTCGGCGGATGATGTTTCAACGAAAGCCACGGTGAACTTAAGATAATTCCCGCGCACTCCACTTTTTCCGTCTGCAAGAGGCGCGCCACCAACGTCGCTCCCAAGCCATGCCCGAAAACAAACAGTGGCAAGTGATCTGCCAAGCCAGCTGTTATCAGTTTCTTGACAAACTCCACGTATGTCGAAAAGGATTCATTATGGATCCTCCTACCAGTCTCTTCTCCATGGCCAGGCAAATCTCCAGTTATGACATGAAAACCGCTAGCCCTCAGTTTCTGGATCAACCATGCGAAACGGTTATGATGTTCATAGGCATTATGAACAATGACTGCCACCGCCCTCGGCTGGCCGTCCGCTTCCCATTTCCACATGAGCATCCTCCTCATCTTTCATAGACTACTCTCTCTTTTACCGTTTTCAGTTCAATAAAAACTTGAACTTTGTTACGATAATTATACACCACTAGAGGAAGAGGGAGAACGAATTGATTTATCCATATAAAGACAAGACCCCAAATATTGATCCGTCTGTTTACATTGCAGAGTATACAACAATTACGGGAGACGTGACAATCGGTGCGGAATCGTCAATCTGGTTCAACACCGTCATCCGTGGAGACGTCTCACCCACCATAATCGGGAGAAAGGTTAATATCCAAGACTTATGCTGCCTTCACCAAAGTCCGAATCGACCATTGGTACTGGAAGATGAAGTCTCCATCGGACACCAAGTGACGCTCCATAGCTGCACCATCCGTAAAGGAGCCCTCGTCGGAATGGGCGCCATCGTTTTGGATGGAGCTGAAATCGGAGAAGGTGCTTTCGTCGGAGCCGGCAGCTTAGTTCCCCCTGGAAAAAAAGTGCCTCCCAACACATTGGTAATGGGCTCCCCCGCCAAAGTCGTGCGTGAATTAAACGACGACGACCGGAAAGATATGGAACGAATTGTCCGGGAGTATGCGGAAAAAGGGCAGTATTATAAGAGTTTACAGAAATGATAGGATAGAATGAAGTGGAATTCCACTAAGCAGGAATAGCTGGATGTATTCGTTGGAAGTTATGGGTGATTCGAGCGAATGGAGGCGAGTTTTGAACTAGGTTCTAGAAATAATGAGCGGTTTTCCGGAGTTATGAGCGCCCCCGACGAGTTATCAGGGCTTCTCCGGAGTTATAAGCGTTCCCAATTGATTATGGGCGATTCTTCGGAGTTATAAGCGTTCCCAACGAATTATGAGCGCTTCTCCGGGGTTATGAGCGGTCCCTGGAAGTTATGGGCGCCTCTATAAATTATCAGCGGTTTTCTAACAATTACAATAGAACCCTCAGCTTCACTGCCAAAAAATAACAGGAAGGGTGCCACTGCCGGCTCCCTTCCTGTTTTATTTCAATTATCCAATCACGCGTTCCGCCAAATCCCTAAGCGCAGTGGCTCTGTCTGTCTGCTCCCATGGCAATTCGATATCGGTACGGCCGAAATGTCCGTATGCCGCGGTTTGCTTATAGATCGGGCGGCGCAGATCAAGCATCTTGATAATGCCGGCTGGACGAAGGTCGAATAGTTCGCGGACTAGTCCCACAAGCTTGCTTTCATCGATTGTACCCGTGCCGAACGTATCGACCGAAATGGAAACTGGTTTGGCCACACCTATCGCGTAGGCCAGTTGCACTTCGCAGCGATCCGCCAAGCCCGCCGCCACAATATTTTTCGCGACATACCGTGCAGCATAAGATGCGGAGCGGTCCACTTTCGTCGCATCTTTTCCGGAAAACGCTCCGCCGCCGTGCCGAGCATAACCGCCGTATGTATCGACGATGATTTTACGGCCAGTCAGACCCGCATCTCCTTGAGGACCACCGATGACAAACCGTCCAGATGGATTAATAAAATACTTCGTGTTTTCATCTAACAGCTCTCCCGGAACGACTGAACCAATCACAACTTCCTTCATGTCGCGGGTGATTTGTTCAAGTGTCACCTCGGGATGGTGTTGCGTCGAAATGACAATCGTATCGATCCGAACCGGTTTATTATCTTCATCATATTCAACTGTCACTTGCGTTTTACCGTCCGGACGCAAATACGGAAGGATCTCCTCTTTGCGGACTTCCGTGAGGCGCCGTGACAATTTATGTGCCAAGCTGATCGGCAGAGGCATCAATTCCGGTGTTTCATTACAAGCAAATCCGAACATGAGCCCTTGGTCCCCTGCTCCGATCGCTTCCAGTTCCTCATCCGTCATCGTTCCTTCCCGGGCTTCCAACGCTTGGTTGACCCCCGCCGCAATTTCCGGGGATTGCTCGTCAATGGAAGTCAGGACAGCCGATGTCTCCCAGTCGAAGCCAAATTTCGCACGTGTATATCCGATTTCTTTTACCGTTTCCCGTACCACTTTTGGAATATCCACATACGTAGTTGTCGTAATTTCACCAGTTACCAAAACGAGCCCTGTTGTAATTGTTGTTTCGCAGGCTACTCGTGCATTTGCATCTTCCTTCAAAATGGCATCGAGAATGGCGTCCGAAATCTGATCGCACATTTTGTCCGGATGGCCCTCGGTTACAGATTCTGAAGTGAACAATTTACGATTTGTCATACAATTTCCTCCTATATCCTACGAGATTGATACGGTACTCATAAGTCCCATGTTCAGTTTAATCGACTAAGATCAAACTTTAAGCCATTTCGAGCTTTAACACGAGGGATAAAGGGCAATCTAAATAAAAAAGCCCTTCACTCACGTAAAAACATGAGGAAAGGCATAATTTCGAGAAGCACCTTTCACTCTTATCGTTCAAGGAATTTTACCTTGGTCCAGGTTTGGCACCTTCTCGCAGACAACGATGTCTTTGCAGGTTGCCGGGTTTCATAGGGCCTGACCCCTCCACCAGCTCGGGATAAGAGTATCCGTTCATTCTCATGCTACGCAATTTCATGTCGTATGTCAACAATTTATGACATTTGTGTCGAATTCTTTGCGGTTTCAAATTAGTGTAGATTATTATTAGTAATGTGTTATACTATTCGTGAATTGTAATGAAACCCAAGATTTTGGGATTATATGCAAAGGACGGTACAAAAATTATGATTTCAGCGAAAATTGGCGATGGACTAAAAAATCTTCTAGCAGGAGAAAATGTAAACATCCAGCTTTCCGTGCCACAACTGGTTGAAAAAGCGACTTCACGCGGAGAGGCTCAACTTACTGCAGACGGCGCCATCACTGCGCAGACAGGGAAATATACAGGACGTTCCCCAGAAGATAAGTATATCGTCGAGGAAGCGTCCTCCAAAGACAAAATCGATTGGGGTAAAGTGAACCGACCGATTTCTTCCGAAATTTTCGATTCTCTATATACGAAAGTTCTCGATCACCTAGGCAAAAAAGACGAACTTTTCGTCTTTAAAGGGTTTGCAGGTGCTGATAAAGATGCACGCTTGGCAATCCAAGTTGTTAACGAATATGCATGGCAGAACCTCTTCGTCCACCAATTATTCATCCGTCCGACGGAAGAAGAATTGCAAACGCACGAAGCTCAGTTCACCATTCTAGCGGCTCCTTCATTCAAAGCAGATCCAGCTGTCGACGGTACTCGTTCCGAGACTTTCATCATTGTATCACTTGAAAAGCGCATCGTCTTGATCGGTGGTACAGAATACGCTGGAGAAATGAAAAAATCGATCTTCTCCATTATGAACTACTTGCTTCCTGAACAAGGTATCCTTCCAATGCACTGTTCAGCGAACGTTGGTGAAGACGGCGATGTTGCTTTATTCTTCGGTCTTTCCGGCACAGGAAAAACAACTCTCTCAGCAGATGCAGACCGTAAATTGATCGGTGACGATGAGCACGGTTGGTCCGACAATGGCGTCTTCAACATTGAAGGCGGATGCTATGCGAAATGTATCAACTTGTCTCAAGAAAAAGAGCCGGAAATTTTCGGAGCAATTCGATTCGGTTCCGTTTTGGAAAACGTCGTCGTTGACCCGGAAACACGCATTCCGGATTATGATGATAATTCCTTGACTGAAAACACACGTGCGGCTTATCCGATTCATAATATCGAAAATATTGTTACACCGTCTGTCGCAGGCCACCCAAAAACAATTGTCTTCTTGACAGCAGATGCTTTTGGCGTATTGCCTCCGATCTCGAAATTGACGAAAGAACAAGCGATGTACCATTTCCTTAGCGGATTCACTTCCAAATTGGCAGGTACAGAGCGTGGCGTCACTTCTCCGGAAGCGACATTCTCTACATGCTTTGGCTCTCCATTCCTTCCACTTCCGGCAACTATCTATGCGGAAATGCTTGGAAATAAGATTGACGAGCACAATGCACAAGTCTTCCTCGTCAACACAGGTTGGACTGGCGGCGTCTACGGCGTCGGTAAACGGATGGACTTGAAATATACGCGAGCTATGGTTCGTGCAGCATTGGCGGGTAAACTGAACGATGTAGAAACTGAAGTGAATGAAATCTTCGGACTACAAATGCCGACTGCTATTGAAGGCGTTCCGAGCGAAGTTCTAAATCCACGAAACGCTTGGGCGGATCCAGCAGCTTACGATGAAAAAGCGAAAGAATTGGCGGACCTATTCCGTGAAAACTTCAAGAAATTCGGTCATGTTTCTGAAGAAATCGTCCAAGAAGGCGGACCGATTGCATAATGAATACAAAAAACCAGGTACCTGAACAGGTATCTGGTTTTTTCTTATATACTTTGGTTCTTCATCCATAGGCAAGCTTCCCGAACAGTTTTCGCATTAATTGCAGGAGGGAAGAAATGGGTATACTCAGGGTAATACCACGTATCATACAGCTTGTCGTGTTCGCGTAAAGCATTTTCCAAAAGGATGGCCTGCTCAAATGAGACATTGTCGTCTTTCATGCCATGGATAATCAGAATGGGGCATGTGATTTCATTTATTCGAAATAAAGCAGTCCGATCCCGATATTCGTCTGGCATATTATTCGGTGTTCCACCGATGACCCGTTTCATCATCCGGCGCATGTCTTTCCGTTCCTTATATGTAAAAACAATATCGGACACGCCTGCCCATGTGACAATGGATGAAATATCATCCCGTAAAATTGCGGTCCATAATGCCATGATACCGCCTCGTGAAAAGGCGAATAGGTGAATCCGGTCAGAGCGGAGCTTCGGTGATTGTTTCAATACATCAACACCGTTAACTGCATCCAGCCGATCGGCCCCAACGAATTCGTCTCGCCCTTCTCCTCCGCGATTCCCTCTGTAGTAAGGGGCAAACACGACAAACCCTTGCGATGCGAACTGAGCAATGCGTGCGGGCCGCACCATGCCGACATGTTGGATTCCGCCGCGCAAATAAACAATCCCTTCATACTCTCCATTTGCAATGGGTTCAGCCAGAAGCCCTTTTACTCTCAAGCCTTCCGACCAATAGGTGATTTCCTCTAATTGAACATGCGGGTTGGGGGAAGGATAAGGTCTACGGTGATAGATTGTTCCGTCACTCTGCATATGCTTCCACTCGCTTTCTAATTTGCTCCATCCCTGTACCTCTCATATGAAAACTTAACTCAGTGCACGTATCGACCTCTTCGTCTGTCAACCATAAAGCGCCTTCGGTTTCGTGGAGTTGGGGATGTACATCAATGGTATCGACTTGGCCCGTGAAAACTGCCTTGCAAAATGTCTGATTGGTGCGGACGACATATTCAGCAATTTTTTTTATTCCGGAAATGGAAACGCCGGTTTCCTCCAGTGTCTCGCGGATGGCTGCTGCTTCGATTGTCTCCCCCTCTTCCGCCTTTCCACCAGGAAACTCGATGCCTCGTTCTGGATGCCGAGTCATCAGCCATTTCCCTTCATGTTTCAGGACAATAAGGACGTGTCTCGATTCCATTCCATCCGAATTCTTGCCGAATGTCAGCTCCACACGTCCCCCGTTGGAATCCGTGAAAACCATCATGTCACTTCACATCCTTTAGTCCAGTGTAGCGAAGGACAAAACCGTTTTCAACGGAAATACGGCAGTTGCTCGATAAACCTTTTCGATTCCTCGTCAGTGAATTCATGAATCAATGCATAGACCTTCATCGTCCTGCGATCGATATCATGGTTGTCCCTGTCATAATGGTAGGGCACGTAAGGGAGATGAGAACGAAGGAAGTTTCGGAACTCCAAACGATCCATTTGATTAAAAAGCCGCTTGAAAATAGGAGCTGCTTCCTGCGTGATTTCCACTTCATATTCCCACGGTGAATCATGGGGATGCGGATACACCTGTTGATTGACGACCGAGACATATAATTTCATCTTTTCCATAAGAACCATCCTTTTTCGGATTAGTATGGTCCTCGAAAATGAAAACATGCACCTCCGAAATGGAGATGCATGCTTCTTCCGGTATTACGCTTTCACATCGACGGAAATCCCTTTATAAGGATGGGCAGCAGCGGGTTGGTCCGGCAAACTTTCCAACATTTCGGTCGCTGCCGCAGTGTTCATCGAGAGGGCTTTCGTCATCACGCTCATTTGGACAGTGGACTGCAAACTGCGCAGTTGGCTGGCCATCATGGAGTTGATATCCATTTCCCATCCCTCCTTTCACACTTCTACTATCGGTCAAACCATCCGTTTTTTAAGAAAAACTCTTATTTATTGTCCTCGCCGAGGAAGGCATTCAGCATCCACTGGTGTTTCTCGATGCTTTGATACGTAGCATTCAACAAGTCCTCTGTCATGTCGTCTCCAGCTTCCGCTGCAAGGTCCATTCCCTTTTTCAACGACTTCATGATTTTATCAAAATCGTCTACCAAGGTCTGGACCATAGCTTCCGTGTTCTCTTTTCCAGTCGCCTCTTTCACGACAGATTGCTCCAAATGCTCTTTTAATGTTGCGACCGGATTTCCGCCAAGCGTCAAAATACGCTCCGCAATCTCATCCATATGTAGCGTTGCCTCATTATAGAGTTCTTCAAATTTCGCATGCAGTGTAAAAAATTGAGGTCCTTTCACATACCAATGGTAGTTGTGGAGTTTCGCATACATGACCGACCATGTGGAAACCTGCGTGTTCAATTCTTCCAATAGCTCTTTTGACATAAAAAAACAGCTCCTTTTATATACTCTATCACCATTCGGCGTTTACAAATTAGATGAGGAACTTTGGCCGAATGAAGATAAATCATCTCCCTTTCAATTTACCACTAAACCTTTTAGAATAAACATGAATACCCCGAATGGAGTAGTTGATTTGAAAAAAATGTTAATTTTATCAATTAAAATATATCAAAAAGCCATTTCACCGTTGACGCCCCCATCTTGCCGCTTTTATCCGACCTGTTCCCACTATGGAATAGAGGCGATTGATAAGCACGGCGCTTTCAAAGGTGGATGGCTGGCCATCAAGCGGATTTCGAAATGTCATCCGTTTCATGAGGGAGGATTTGATCCCGTTCCTGACAAAGTGGAAAAACATTAAGTTCGGTTTAATGAAACCGGACTTTTTTTCTTGTATAAATGGGTTGTCAAAACTCCGACTCTTATGTATGATAAAAAAGCGTACTAGACAAATCGTAATCATTACTATTAACAAAAGGAGTTTTCATATGATTGGAACAAAACGATTTATTATCGTTTGTCTATCGGTTCTCATACTGCTCGGTGCTTGTGGCAATAAAGAGAGTGGCGAAGAACAATTAAAAGAAGAGGAAACGCTGACTGTTTTTACAACGGTCTACCCACTCCAGTATTTTACGGAGCGGATTGGCGGCACCCATGTCAATGTCCAATCCATCTATCCTACCGGAGCCGATGAGCATACGTTCGATCCGACACAAAAAGATATGATGGCGCTTGCCGACGCAGATTTATTTTTCTATATCGGGCTGGGACTGGAAGGCTTTGTGGAAAATGCCGAGAAAACTTTGAAAAATGAGCATGTCAAAATGATTCCGACTGCAGAAGGGATTCCAGAAGAGCAGCTTGGCGAGGGACATGATGATCACGAAGGGCATGACGAAGAAGATCAGGAAGGCCACGGTCACGGATCCCATTTGCATGATCCACATGTGTGGATATCTCCTAAGTTGAGCATGGAATTAGCTTCATCCATTAAAGAGGCATTGGTCGAGGCAGCGCCCGACGCACAAGAGGATTTTGAAACGAACTACGAGCAATTGCGATCTGATATTGAAGATTTAGATAGGCGTTTTCAACAGATGGCAGACGAAGCACCAAATAAAACCTTTTTCGTCTCCCACGCGGCATTCGGCTATTTGGCGGACCGCTACGGTTTGGAACAAGTCGCTATCGCAGGACTGAACTCGCAAAGCGAACCGTCCCAAAAACAACTAGCGACCCTCGTCCAAGAAGCCAAGGAGAAGAACATTAAATATGTTCTATTCGAACAAAACATCTCCTCCAAATTAACCGAAGTCATACGGAAAGAGATCGGCGCTGAATCCCTAATGCTCCATAATTTAGGCGTATTAACAAAAGAGGATGTGGAGAATAAAGCGACCTATTTTACGTTGATGGAACAGAATCTGGAAACCTTACAAACCGCATTAAGTGGTGAATGAGAAGGACCGCGCCTCAAATGGGGCGCGGTCTTTTTCTTTGGTTATGGGTTCTGTCTCGAACGGGGCATGACAGTTTCAACCCGAGCCATGATAGTTTGAACGGGCCATGACAGTTTCTGCCCGAGCCATGACAGTTCCGGGATTTGCCCTTAGAGTCTTGCGATTTGCCATTACAGTTACCCCATTTGCCATGAGAGCATCAGGACTACGCCTTATTTTCAGCCCACTTTTTCAATTCGCGCCGCAACAGCTTATTGGAAGCATTGCGGGGCAACTGATCTACGAAATAATAGGCTTTGGGCAGTTTGTACCGGGCTAGCCGTCCTTCGCAAAATGCAGTTAATGTCTCAGCTGTCATATCCCCTCGTTTCACAATGAATGCGACCGGAACCATGCCCCACTCGGGATGGGCTTGGCCACAAACGCCGGCTTCGAGGACATCCGGATGCGAGGCTAGGACATTTTCAATTTCTGCAGGATACACATTCTCCCCACCGGAAATGATCAGATCCGATCGTCGGTCGACGATATATAGATAGCCTTCCGAATCGAAATGACCGAGGTCTCCCGTCGGCAGCCAGCCATCTTGTAGTGGATCCTCAGCAGCCGCATGACCGATATACCCCGGAGTGACATGCGGTCCGCGAATAAGCACTTCCCC
Source organism: Sporosarcina sp. 179-K 3D1 HS (assembly GCF_047228905.1). Classification (NCBI taxonomy): domain Bacteria; kingdom Bacillati; phylum Bacillota; class Bacilli; order Caryophanales; family Caryophanaceae; genus Sporosarcina; species Sporosarcina sp. 179-K 3D1 HS. The sequence goes on along the minus strand of NZ_JBFEGI010000002.1, from coordinate 10,132 downwards.
CACATCTCCGGTCGATATTGCCCCTTTTATTTTAATTTGGTTAAAAAAGAGTGGTTTGCCTGCAGAACCGATCTTGCGGATGGCATCTCGCGCCGCCAAGGTAGCTGTCTGCGAACTCGTTTCCGTCATACCGTATGTCTGAAGGACCGGAATGTTCCGCTCGGCCGCCCGCTCCAAATAGTTGACAGGCACAAGTCCGCCTCCGCCAAGCATGGTCTGAAATGCAGGGTGCGCAACTTGGTCCTGCTGCTCCAGTTCCCGCAGAATGCGATCCAACATCAGGGCCACGACAGACATCCGGGTCACTGTCCCCTCCCGGATTTCATTAGCCACTGCGCTTGCGTCAAACTTCTCATACAATCTCACTTCCATGCCGTACAATACTGATCGTACCAAGATGGAAAAGCCGCTAATGTGGAATAAAGGCATCACACATAGCCAGACATCCCCTTCTTCTAGTCCAAGGTTCAGCACAGAAGACAAGGCACTGGACGTGTGATTTCCTGCGGTCTGGCGGACACCCTTAGGCAATCCGGTCGTGCCGGAAGTATACATGATTGTAATGGTCCGGTCGGGTTCCCAAATTTCTTGCGGTGTATGCGAGAGGCTTCGTCCTGCTTCCACTTCCGAAAACAGCAGAATCGGGAGATCGGGACGGACGAGCTGGCGCAGCGGATCTTGTGCCAAGACCATCACGGCTTCCGAATCCTTCACTTGCCAATGGAGTTCCTCCGCTGTCAGTCGGCTGTTCAACATGACAATTTCCAAATCCGCCAACAGGCACGCATGAATCATGAACACCATATCCGGATTGGATGCTCCGAGCAACGCAACCCGGTTTCCGGATGCCAAGCCTTGTCCTTTCAATTTTTCCGCAAGTTGAAGAGCACGCTCTTTCATTTCCCAGAAGGTCCAGCTTTCGCCTTTAAATGAGAGAGCATTCTTTTGAGGTGTCAAATAAGCGCGCTGCATAAGCCAATTCGGAATCATGAAATCACCTTTCCTTTGGTCAGAAAAAGCTGCCTGTTTCGAGGCAGCTTCGTCATCATTTTCAGATTAAGGGAAACGAGGGAATTGACCGAAGTCCGGTTTGCGCTTCTCTTTAAACGCATCACGTCCCTCTTTTGCTTCATCCGTAGTGTAGTATAGGAGCGTCGCATCTCCGGCAAGCTGTTGCAAACCGGCTAGACCGTCCGTATCTGCATTCATCGCCGCTTTGATGAAACGGAGGGCTGTCGGACTCATTGCCAACATCTCTTCACACCATTTTACCGTTTCGTCTTCCAATTGCTCATACGGTACAACCGTGTTGACAAGCCCCATGTCTAGCGCTTCCTGAGCGTCATATTGACGGCAGAGATACCAGATTTCTCGAGCTTTTTTATGGCCGATAATACGAGCCAAATAGCCGGAACCATAACCTGCGTCAAAGGAACCGACTTTCGGACCCGTCTGCCCGAATCGAGCATTTTCGGCAGCAATCGTCAAATCGCATACGACGTGAAGAACATGCCCACCACCGATTGCGTATCCCGCAACCATCGCGACAACCGGCTTTGGAATAACCCGGATCAATCTTTGTAAATCTAACACGTTAAGGCGTGGAATTTCATCTTCTCCAACATAGCCACCATGACCACGTACCGATTGGTCACCGCCTGAACAGAACGCCATCTCACCTTCACCTGTGAGAATGATGACTCCGATGCTCTCATCGTCGCGGGCGCGTGTGAACGCATCGATTAATTCAGCCGTAGTCTTTGGTCTGAACGCATTCCGGACTTCCGGACGGTTGATCGTCACTTTGGCAATCCCATTATACTTTTCGTATTTAATATCTTCGTATGTACGAATTGTTTCCCATTGACGTGTCATTTTACTCCTCCTCAGAATTCACATACTTCTCTATCATTGTAGCAAAGATATCCGGTTTTTCCACATGAATCGCATGTCCTGCCCCCGAAATGGTCTCATGTATGCCGTTGGGTAAATATCGGACCATTTCCCGGGAAATAGTAACGAATTTCTTGTCGATTTCTCCCGTAATAAGAAGAACGGGGAGAGTTAGTTTTTCCAGTTCATCCCAGTAAGACCGCTGGCATCCCGTCCCCATCCCCCACAAACTATTGGCCAACCCGATTTCACTTTGGCTTAGCCGTTCCTCCCGGATAGCATGGCGGATCTCTTCAGGTAAAGCTTTTTGCGAATCAAACAGAGGTATGTTTTCCCACATATCAACGAAAGCGGCAAGACCATTCTCCAAAATTCGATTAGCAAGTTGATCATCAGCCGCTTTTCGAAGCTCTCTCTCCTCTTCCAATTTGAGTCCGGGAGATGAACTTTCGAGGATCAATCTCTCTACTTTTTCGGGGAATTCCACTGCATAGGCAAGCGCCGTCCGCCCCCCCATTGAATACCCCAGCAAAGTAAAACGCTCCAAGCCGAGCTGTGCCACTACTTCATCGAGATCCTGGACCTGCTCCTCCATGGTATATCGATTGGCTTTCAAAGGCTTGTCCGTTTTCCCGTGGCCAATCAGGTCGATGGCAACTGTACGGAACCGCCCTTGCCAATGTTGGATCACACTCCGCCACGTTTTCGTGCTGCCAGTAAAGCCATGGAGCATGACAATGGCAGGCAAATGGGCATTCCTCTCAATCTCAACATGCACCTTAATCCCTCTGACCGAAAGCATCCTTTCAAACAATTGAATCGATCCCTTCAGTAATCTCTCCCCAGAGCTCCCGATGCGCTTTGACATTCGACGGTCGATCCGTAAATACTTCTATGATCTGGACCGATTTCGTTTTCGGTTTAGACAGTACTTCCGCAAATTGCGCAGGTGTCTCGACGGCAGAATATTGCGCGTCGTACATTGCTGCGATATGGTTGAATGTCAATCCTGTCGGTGTCCCGAACAGTTGCTCGAAATGATGACTCACTTGTGACTGGGGCAAATAGGAAAAAATGCCGCCCCCATCGTTATTCATAATGACTATCGTCAAGTCCGTCTCTTGGAAACGAGTGATGATCAAACCGTTGACGTCATGGAGGAAGGACAAATCCCCGATCAATAGCCAGGTCGGCCGTTTCCGGGCTTCTTGGATGCCAAATGCGGTCGAGATGACACCGTCAATGCCATTGGTTCCCCGATTCGCAAAAATCGCCACCTCTTTATCTGTCTTGCGGAAAAAAGTATCGACGTCCCTGATTGGCATGCTGCTTCCGCTGACGAGATCGCTCCCATCCGTCAGATGCTCGAATAGCATCTTGGCATAAATGCCTTCGTCGCCTTCCACCCCTTCATATCGGTCCGTTATACATGAGGCAACCTCGTTGGCTCGGGACCAGAGTTCTGCATGAGGAGACCCCTCCCCATCCACTTCAAGTTGCCAAACCGCTTCAGGCGATGCTTGGATATGATAAGTGGCACCACCGAATGGATCACGGAATTCTGGCGATTCATCCACGACCAGGAATGTGGAAGGGCGGACTTCCGATAAATAAAGTGCCAAAGGCTTCGAAACAGGCTGCGCACCGAAACGTATCACCGTTTTCGGAACCACTTTTTCCTTGAAACGTTCACTCTTTAAAATGGCGTCGTAATGGTCGATGCAAAGCGATGAACAAGAAGCCGGCACTCCCGAGCGAAGCTGTGATAATGGGTCGCATAGGACAGGCCAGCCTAAGTTTTGCGCGAAGTTCCAAAAAGCCGATTTATCAACAGTCGCAGGCAGCTCGCCGGCAATGATCAATCCATTTTCGGATGCCGTCAATAAATCAAGAATCAAGCTTTCTGCTGATTCATCCAAACATGTTGTTGAACTGATATGGCCTCTGAATGATGTCGGTGGTACAGGCAGCTCAAAATCGATAAGTAGGGGCTCGCGGAACGGCATATTCAAATGGACGGGACCTTTTGGGACAGTCTGCGCCACCGATAAAGCCCTGCCAATATGACGGTCGATAAAGTTGTCCATGACAGGGTTTTCCTCAGCCAATGGAAAGTCCACACTATATTTCACATGCTCCCCATACATCCGGATTTGATTGATCGCCTGCGGTGCCCCGACTTCCCTTAATTCATGCGGTCGATCTGCGGTGATGACAATGAGCGGGATGCGCGCATAATAAGCCTCCGTGATTGCGGGATGATAATTGGAAGCCGCCGTCCCGGATGTACAAAGGAGGACAACCGGCTGCCCGGACGCCTTTGCCATGCCGAGTGCATAATACGCCGCGGAACGCTCATCCACCTGAATATGCGTCCGGAGTTCAGGAGTCGATGCAAAAGCGTAGGCAAGCGGAGTTGAACGGGAACCGGGGCTGATGACCGCCGATCGGACGCCCGCATTAAGCAAAGCTATCGTGATACGCCGAACATAAGCAGTCAATATATGTCGATTATCCATTCAACTTTCCTCCAAGTGCCCGGAGTACCGGTCTGAATTTCACCCAAGTCTCTTCATATTCCTTTTCCTTCTCGGAATCTGCGACAATTCCGCCTCCAGCATACAAATGGGCGCGTTTCCCGTCGAGCAAACCTGAACGGATCGCTACGGCAAACTCGCCATTGCCCGCTGTATCGGTCCAGCCGATTGGAGCCGCATAATAGCCTCGATCCATACCTTCTAGCTCCCGGATCACTTCCATTGCAACGTCTGTAGGCGAGCCTCCCAGCGCTGGGGTAGGATGTAGGGCCTTGACCAAATCAAAAATATCGATGCCTTTTTCCATTTCTCCAACAACCGGCGTGTACAGATGCTGGATATCCCGGATCTTCATTAATTTCGGCGTTTTCGGAATAGACACTGATTTGCACAACGCTTTAAACACCGTGGAAATCATGCTCACCACATATTGATGTTCTTCCCGATTCTTACGATCCCCAAGAAGTTCTTCGCCGAGTTGACGATCTTCTATCGCCGACTTACCCCGACGGATGGATCCTGCCACACACGCGGAAAAAGCTTTCCCTTTTTCAATTTGGATCAGCCTTTCCGGTGTCGCCCCGAAAAACAAATGGTCGTCCTTTTGCAGCCCGAACTGGTAACTCTCTTGTTGTTCGTTGGTAATATGGTGTAACGCCGAAATGGCCGGTACCTGCTCCTTGAAATGAAGGTCAATTGATCGGGCAATTACCACTTTTTTCGCTTCGCCCTTCTGGATACGCTCTGTCACCTGGCTAACAGCTTTCAAATAGTCTTCTTTCTTACGTTCCACAATCTGAAGCACCTCGGGCTTTGGCGAGACCGGAAACTCTTCCACTTGGGCAATATGGATAAGCCTGTCCCGTTCCTCCCGAAGTTTGTCAAACTCTTCCGCAGAAGAAGCGCTGTCAGTGATCAAATTGATTGCAATCATCGTCTTTCCGTCCCTGATTGTCAATTGGAAGGAAGGCGCAACAAAATAAGAGGACGGGAAGCTTTCCCATTCCTCCTTCCCGCCAACCTCCGGGTCAAATGAAAATCCTCCAAACAGAACGGGCTCCATATCCTTTTCCTCTTTGATAAGCGCCTCGCACAATTGCTTCCAACTGGTAGATATGCTCGTATATCGGTCTTCCCCATGATTCGTTGATAGGACAGCTGCATGTCCGATTCCGACAAGAGTTAACGTTTTATCTGCATTTTGCCAATAGAAACGTTCGTTTTTATAACAAGAATCCCCCGCTTCAAAAAATGCCAGAGGAGATATTCGACCAACATCGATGGTCTCTGTAAAAAAACGAATATCTTTTTGGCCGACGTCTTTTTTAGCGTCCCGAGTAGCGGTCAACTTCCGATTCATTCTTTTCCCTCCGTACTTTCATGCAACGCATAATATGTTGATACCTATATTCTATCATACAAAATTCTTCAGGATTCGGCATTATTTAAGCAGGTGGGATGTCCAGAAACTTAATTTTGGAGTACAATAGAAAGGACAAGTAATGAATCAGAAGGAGAGAACGAATCTTGCAACAGACGATTAAGGCGGATACAGGTTGGCGCATTTGGTGGCAACTGACGCGTCCTCATACATTGACGGCTGCTTTTGCACCTGTGTTTTTAGGGACTATGATTGCATTGACACAAGGTCCACTCCACCTTCCTTTATTTTTTGCCATGCTAATTGCGAGTTTACTTATCCAGATGGCCACGAATATGTTCAATGAGTATTATGACTATAAAAGAGGATTAGATACGGAACATTCCATTGGAATTGGCGGAACAATTGTACGGAATGGCGTGAAGCCAAAAACGGTTCTAAACCTCGCTTTCGTTCTATATGGGATTTCGGTATTAATCGGTATCTATATTTGTTCACAAACATCCTGGATGCTCGCCCTCATCGGTGTACTTTCGATGATGGTCGGCTATTTTTACACGGGTGGCCCGTATCCAATCGCCTATACGCCTTTCGGAGAATTATTTGCGGGCATTGTAATGGGTATGAGTTTAATTCTCATCGCTTTTTATATCCAAACCGGAGAAATTACGGCAGAGGCTATCATGCTCTCAGTCCCGAGCATACTTCTGGTTGGCGGGATCATGTTGGCCAATAATATCCGCGACTTGGAAGGAGACAAAGAAGGTGGAAGGAGAACGCTCGCTATCTTGGTCGGACGTTCCAAAGCGATTACAATTTTAATGTCGTTTTTCATCCTTTCCTATATTTGGATATTGATGCTCGTACTCTTTGGACATTTGACGCCTTGGGCTCTGCTCATCTTGTTGGCGGCCAAAAAGCCTGCAACTGCCATTACAGTATTCCGTAATAACCGGATTCCGCTGAAGATGATGCCTGCCATGAAAAACACAGCGGTCACCAATACTTTGTTCGCCATGCTACTCGGAATCGGAATTTTAATCGGCCATTTATTATAAGCCTTTCAACACTACTTAAATAGCGCGAGAATCCACGCTAGACCTATGAGCATCCTATCTTGGACCCTAACACCAAAAAAGCCGTACACGTTACTACACAACGTGTACGGCTTTTTAGCGTTGAGGTTTAAACATCGTCTTACGAAGGGAATTAAAAAGAAAGGACTTCTCCTTGATTCATGAATCAATTAAAAAATGAGCATACTGCAGAAATAACCAAAAAAGGACGTGACCCAAATGTTAACGGAACAACAACACATGCAATTGAAACAAGCTTTGATTGATATGAAAAAACAATTACAAAAAACGGAGCAAGAGACTGATATGAAAGATAGGGCGCAAGACGCGGTCGGAGAACTCTCCATGTATGATAACCACCCAGGCGATATGGGGACTGAACTCTTTGAAAGAGAGAAGGACATGGCATTGAATGTACATGCGAATGCTGAACTTGATAAAGTCGAACAGGCCTTGCAGTCGATGGAAGAAGGCACGTACGGCAAGTGTGGAGTCTGTCACAAGGACATTGACTTCGAGAGACTAGAAGCCGTTCCATACACTAGTTACTGCATCGATCATGTGCCTGATACCCAAAGGGATGTACCAAATGACCGGCCTTCCGAAGAAGACGTCCTCGTGATGGCTAGACCGAATACATTCGCCGATAAGAGAAGAGCAGAAGATGGGAGAGACAGTTTTGCCGAAGTCGCCGCGTTCGGTACTTCCGAAACCCCTTCCGACTTCACAGGGGATTTCGATGACTATAACTCCTTATACGACGATGGCCTTCAAAATGGCGCCGTCGAAGAGATCGAGGAATTTACCGGAACCGATATGAGCGGAAAAGAACGCGGCTTTATCAGAACCGAAGAATCTCAAGCCTATGAAGAAAGATTAGACGCGGAAAATCTTGAATCATCAATCGGCAATATCCCCTATCATAAAACGGATGGCTACGTGGACGACAAGAAGGAATAACTAAAAGACGGCACCTTCATCGGTCGAAGGTGCCGTCGTTCTTCCATGGAACGCTCATTACTCTGGAGATGCGATCATAACTTCCCCGGACCGCTCATAACTCGGGAGAAGCGATCATAACTTCCGCGGGCCGCCCATAACTCTAGAGATGCGATCATAACTTCCATGGACCGCTTATAACTCTGGAGATGCGATCATAACTTCCCCAGACCGCTCATAACTCGGGAGATGCGATCATAACTTCCATGGACCGCTTATAACTCTGGAGATGCGATCATAACTTCCGCGGACCGCTCATAACTCTAGAGATGCGATCATAACTTCCCCGGACCGCTTATAACTCGGGAGATCCGATCATAACTTCCGCGGACCGCTCATAACTCGGGAGAAGCAATCATAACTTCCCCAGACCGCTTATAACTCTGGAGATGCGATCATAACTTCCATGGACCGCTTATAACTCTGGAGATGCGATTATAACTTCCGCGGACCGCTCATAACTCGGGAGATGCGATCATAACTTCCATGGACCTCTTATAGCTACGGAGATGCGATTATAACTTCCGCGGACCGCTCATAACTCGGGAGATGCGATCATAACTTCCGCGGACCGCTCATAACTCTAGAGATGCGATCATAAACTTCCATGGACCGCTCATAAATTTACAGATGCGATCATATTCCTCGTAACTTGAAAAGGATGCCCCCGATTACGGACATCTCCCTCATGTAACCAGAAATTTCCCCGCGGCCTTCGTAGCTCCATAAAACCTCAATAACAGAAATTTCCATACGAATTCCTTGCATGCAACCGACGGTTCCTGGCAAACAAGAATCACTTTCAATCTCCCAAAATAAAAAAGCAAGGGAACCCTATTAAAATAGGATTCCCTTGCTTTACTATGACCCCTACGGGATTCGAACCCGTGTTACCGCCGTGAAAGGGCGGTGTCTTAACCGCTTGACCAAGGGGCCAAACATATGGCGGAGAAGGAGGGATTCGAACCCTCGCGCCGCGTTAGCGACCTATGCCCTTAGCAGGGGCACCTCTTGAGCCTCTTGAGTACTTCCCCGAGATATGGCTCCGCAGGTAGGATTCGAACCTACGACCGATCGGTTAACAGCCGATTGCTCTACCACTGAGCTACTGCGGAATGGTGGGCCTAAGTGGACTCGAACCACCGACCTCACGCTTATCAGGCGTGCGCTCTAACCAGCTGAGCTATAGGCCCATTGGAGCGGGTGAAGGGAATCGAACCCTCATCATCAGCTTGGAAGGCTGAGGTTTTACCACTAAACTACACCCGCATAGATGGTGGCTCAGGACGGAATCGAACCGCCGACACAAGGATTTTCAGTCCTTTGCTCTACCGACTGAGCTACTGAGCCACAGAATTGTTTGAAAGGAGCTTTCAATTTACCTTTTCAAATCTTATGTAATATCAATAAATAAATGGCGGTCCCGACCGGGATCGAACCGGCGATCTCCTGCGTGACAGGCAGGCATGTTAACCGCTACACCACGGGACCATTTGGTTGCGGGGGCAGGATTTGAACCTGCGACCTTCGGGTTATGAGCCCGACGAGCTACCACTGCTCCACCCCGCGATAATAGTATATAGAAGCTATTATGACTTCAACGCATTTCTCATAAGATACGCCTTAAGCTTCGTTGCCAACACTAATAAGTATACTACAACTTTGGTAATTAAGAAACTCTTTTTTCAGGTTCACCATTTAGTAAAAATGGCGGAGGAAGAGGGATTCGAACCCCCGCGGGCTTTAACACCCCTGTCGGTTTTCAAGACCGATCCCTTCAGCCAGGCTTGGGTATTCCTCCGTAATATAATAATAAGTACTGGTGGACCTTGCAGGACTCGAACCTGCGACCGGACGGTTATGAGCCGTCTGCTCTAACCAACTGAGCTAAAGGTCCTTTAAGATGGCGGCAGAGGGGATCGAACCCCCGACCTTACGGGTATGAACCGTACGCTCTAGCCAGCTGAGCTACGCCGCCAGGATCTTTATTGAGTTTGTTGGTGGAGCCTAGCGGGATCGAACCGCTGACCTCCTGCGTGCAAGGCAGGCGCTCTCCCAGCTGAGCTAAGGCCCCATGAAGTGGTCGGGAAGACAGGATTCGAACCTGCGACCCCTTGGTCCCAAACCAAGTGCTCTACCAAGCTGAGCTACTTCCCGAAATGTGTTTTGTTGGCGCGCCCGACAGGAGTCGAACCCATAACCTTCTGATCCGTAGTCAGACGCTCTATCCAATTGAGCTACGGGCG
>NZ_JBFEGI010000029.1:0-809 GCF_047228905.1 Sporosarcina sp. 179-K 3D1 HS | reverse complement strand
CCTTTGAACACAAAATACTATCCCTACTTATTCGTGGACGCCATGTATATCAAGGTCAGGGAGCACAACCGTGTTGTCTCCAAAGCCGTATACCTTGCGCTTGGCATCAACGAAGAGGGGCGCCGGGAAATCCTTGGCCTGAAAGTGGATCACAATGAAAGCTTCAAGAGCTGGTCGGCCTTTCTCCAGCACCTGATTTCAAGAGGCCTTCAATCGCCGAAACTGGTCGTCTCCGATGCCCATGAAGGTCTCAAAAAGGCAATTCAGCAGGATTTTGTGGGCACCTCCTGGCAGCGCTGCACGGTCCACTTCAAGCGCAACATCATTGAAGCGCTCCCAAAGAAGGACAGCCAGGAAGCCATTAGCCTTCTGAAAAGCATCTTTTCTGCAGAAGAGATGGACACGATACGGAACCTGAAGGAGCTTTTCTTTGAGAAGTATGAGGAGGATCCCAAGTACCAAAAAGCCCTGAAGATACTTGACGAAGGATTTGAAGATTCCATTCAATATATGAATTTTCCCCTTGTCCACCGCAAGCACGTCAGGACCACCAATGGCGTGGAAAGGCTGAATGGAGAGATCCGTAGACGTGAAAGGGTGATCCGGATCTTCCCGAACACCCAGTCCGCCTTTAGGTTGATCGGCGCCGTCCTGATCAGTTATGCGGATTCCAATAAAAACTTTAACAGAAAATTGTTTTCCGCCAAAAAGTCGTAAGACTTGATACATCGTCAAGCAACTTGACATGGAGCCTCTGCGGGCATGAGTCCCAAACCAGGAAACCCAGCTCATGGGGCTGGCTTTGCCCG
>NZ_JBFEGI010000027.1:0-2474 GCF_047228905.1 Sporosarcina sp. 179-K 3D1 HS | reverse complement strand
TGTAACCGTCAAGTAGTTTTGGACACTTTTTGCTCGTTAAATTTGGACACTTTCCGCTTAAAATAACGTCTCCCGATGTTTGATCCTATGACTGTCTCCTTCCAAGTGGAGAACCTCCGAGCGATGGAGAAGGCGATCCAAGATCGCCGTGGTGATTCCCTGGTCTCCCAATAACTCTCCCCACTCCTCAGGTCCCTTGTTAGACGTAAGTATGATGGAGTTTCTTTCATATAGATGATTAACTAAATGAAAGAATAGATTTGCCTCATTCTGATCCATCGCCATATACATAAGGTCATCAATGATGACTAGGTCGGCGCTTCTAATCTTTTTCATCTGTAGCTGCGATTTCCGAAGATATTCCTCGGTTTTCAGAAGTGGGATTAATTCTCCCATTGAAATGAATGAGACACGATGACCTTTTTGAATTGCTTCTAGCCCCAATCCAATTGCGATATGTGTTTTACCCACGCCCGGCGGGCCTAGAAAAATCAAATTGAATGATTCCTCCAACCACGAGAGTTCACTGAGCTGACGAAGCTGTCTTTCACTGATTGAAGGCTGTTCTTTCAGGTCAAATTCCCCTAGGGTCTTCTGATAAGGGAATTTAGCCATTTTCAAATGCCTCTCTATCATTTTTTCTTCACGACGCCTTTCCTCATAGGTAAGCAGTTCCCTAAGGAATTCCTGGTAGGTCCATGAATGAGATTCTGCCTTTCTTAGAAAGGCTGGAAGCTCCTTGGATGTCTCTGTCATCCTTAGCCGCTGAAACTGATATTGGATGTCCTCTACCGAATAATTCATCTTACACACCTCCCAAAATCTTCAAGTAGCCGTGCAGTTCTCTGACGGTGGCTTTTTCTTTATAGTAATGAGAGGCTTTTCGGTAACTGTTATCAAGACTTGGATTCTCACGCATTTGAATTCCGGCCAGATGTTTCGCCACATCACGAAAATCATTTGCACTCCACAAAGCCTTTTCAATACAAGTATCTAAGGTTGGCTGAATAAATGGTTCAAATTCCTTCACAGCCTTTTGAAGGATCTGAAGTTGATCCCTCATGTATCTTGGATAACGACGATGCATTTCGTTAAGAAACAGCTGAATCTTCTCTCTATCTTCGAAAGATTTTTTGACAGTCTCGATATATGCCTGTATTCCTTTTGATCTGTCTCTACCGTGGTCAGTGTTCTTTATTAGTTGGCCCTTTCCCTTGGAAAGAGGATGAACGGCTAAGGGTTCTTCTCCGGGATTCTTTTCGATGATTAGCTGATCTTCAACAATCCGGATATGAACCGTATTGTCTCCATTGGGTTTATATGTCCCTAAAGGAACTGAATAGCGATTGGCCTGGAATTTAATAATATTGTCCTTATGTACCGTCCTTGTTATACTGGACCTATGGTTGCTTTCAAAAGAAAGCAGAGAGGAGACTTTTCGCAAGTGCGGCTTTTCCAGGGCAAACACTTCGCAAGGTCTCTTTTTTATTGTATTGTGCACTTGATAATTCCCTTTTCTCTCGAGCCAAGCTAGGCACTGCTCATTCCAAGTATCCAGCTGATGAAATACTCGATTCTTCGCAAAGTTTCCCTTGATGAATTTCACCACATTCTCAATTTTTCCTTTTGATTCAGGATCTGCAGCTCGACAAAGATAGATACGGAATCCCCTCTGTTGCTTATATGCCTGAAACTCTTCCGTATAGAGAATATCACCGCCGTTTTCACTGACAATCATAAGCTTGTCTTGATCATAGACAATCTCTTCTGTTATTCCTCCATAATATTCAAACGCCATCTCATGACAACGGAGTACATCCCGTGTAGTAAATGGACGCTCCTGCCATATGGCATACTTATAGCGCGAGTGGGAAAGGACGAAGGCGATGACATATAGTTTAGTAGTTTTTCCCTCAGAAGTTTTCACCTTCAATTCTCCGAAATCCACCTGCATTTGTTTCCCTTTGGGCAATTCTTCAACAGCTTCGTAACTCCGAAAGCTAAGGGATTTCGGAATATGGTTTTCCTCTCTTAACTCTCTTACATATGTACGGACCGTACTATCACCAACGTCTTTGTAGTGACAGCGCTCCTCCAGCCAATCGGAGACTTGAGAGGCTGACAAATCGGGATGCTCCTTCAACCAACTTAGAATTTCATCCCGATAGGGATCTAGTTTTCGTTTTCTTGTTTTCAATTCATCCACCCACTTACAAGCTTCTTCAAAATCCATTCCAAGATACTCATAGACTGTTGTTCTCGATAGATTACATTTCCTCGCAATCGCAGATATGTTAAATCCTTGTTTTTTTAATTGATGCACTTCTACAATCACTTCTAACTTCAGCACCTTCCTGATCCTCCAATACACCAGTTACTATTTACGTATTTAGTATAACTGGTAGGAGGGATTGTGGCTGGAAACTGTTCAGTTCTATCGAGCAAAAACTGTCCATTTTAGTTTAGCAGTTACA
>NZ_JBFEGI010000026.1:0-2481 GCF_047228905.1 Sporosarcina sp. 179-K 3D1 HS | reverse complement strand
GTAAGCGTCAAAAGATCCACACCTTCATAAGAAGACGTGGATCAGATAAGATAAGTTTATTCTTTTGGAAGCCTGCAATGATCGGGAAGTTCTATCGACCAAGGCAGAAGGATTTGGAGCTGCTCCCTATCATCCATGTTGATGTTTGGGAGCGTCTCAAATAGGTGGACCAGGTAGCGGAAGACATCTAGTCCATTTTCCTTTGCGGTGACAATCAAGCTATAGACCATGGCGCTCACCTTTGCTCCTTGCGGAGTATTGGAGAATAGCCAGTTCTTGCGACCAATCACAAATGGCTTGATCATCCGCTCTGCGTGATTGTTGTCGATGTCAAGGCGACCATCCAAAAATGGCACCATCAGTTTCTTTTCCTGATTAAGTGCGTAAGTGACCGCCGTACCCAACCCGCTTTTCGGTACGATGGTCGGTCTCTCCTTTTTTAGCCATGCGAAAAAGGCCTCCGCAAGAGGCAGAATTTTTTCCTCGCGTATGGTACGCCGGATATCCGGGTCTTGGATACCGGATACCTTTTCCATCTTCGTTATTTCCTTTTCAATCCCATAGATAGCCCCGATCCGATCGATGGCCTCTTCTGAAAAGGTCTTCCCTCCGTCCTTCGGACGGGATATAGCTTTCTGGGCCTCGACGAATTTCCGCCGCATGTGAGCCCAGCACCCTGAAAGGGTGACACCGGGAAGGTCGTTATAACCAGGGTAGCCATCTGTATGGAGTTTCCCCTTGAATCCCTTCAGAATCCGCTTGGGATGCTTGGCGGCTCGGGTCGTCTGGTAATCGTACAGTACGCAGGGCGGTCCGCTCCTTCCTGTGCAGTAGAGCCACATATAGGATTTGGTGGATGCAGCCCGGCCGTCTTCGCGGAGCACCTGCACCGTTGTCTCATCCGCATGAAGGACCTCCTGTTCCAGGAGGAACTCTGCCATAAGCTCATATAACGGATGGATCCAGCGTTCCCCTGTCTGGATGATCCAATTGGACAGCGTCTGGCGTGACAGGTGGACACCGGTCTGCCGGAGCTGCTCTTCCAGCCGATAGAGCGGCAGCCCTGCCATGTATTTCTGAGTCAGGACATAGGCGACGGCCGAGGGGGAAGCCATGCTTTTCGGGATGACCGGTTCCGGCATTAGTGCTGCGATGATGGGTGTCCTGATATTTTCCCGTTCGCAGGTCCGGCAGGCATAGATTTCTCGCTCGTGCTGGATGACCTTGACTTGAGCAGGGATGATCTTAATCTCTCGGCGGATTTCGGTTTTCATGACATGAACCTCGTTTCCGCAATCTGAACAGGCCCGCCCCTCTGGGGGCAGGCTGTACAGGATGGTTTCAGTCGGGATGTCTGGATCGAGGCTCTTCCTCGATTTTCTCTTCCCCTCTCGGGGAGAATCTTCCGAAGGAGATACCACTTCCACTTTGGTCTCCTTGAGGTCGGCTGCGGATTCCGCTTCATTGAAAAGGGTGAGTTCGAGTTGGCCAACAGGTTGCTTTTCACTGGAAGTGCCGAACTTCTGATGGATTTTCAAGTTCAGTTTTTCCTCATACCAGTTGACAAGCGCTTCCAGCTTTTCGACTTTCTCCTCCAGTTCAAGGATTCGGTTTTCATTTTCAGTTGTATGGGATGAAAGTGGCTGTAATTTTTTCATGTCTCCCTTTTTCGACAGGAAATGGCCGAATCCTTCTTTGTTAGACGACTATTTTCGCCGTGACCTTCGGAAACACTTTCCCCTCTTCGAGTGTCAGTCCATCGAGGATCCATCGAAGTTGCCGGGGTGTGATGACGGTCACCGTATCCTCCGGCCCGTCGGGCCATTGGAAGCGGCCGTTTTCAAGGCGCCGGTAATACAGCCAAAATCCATTGTGGTCCCAGTGAAGGATCTTCACCCGGTCACGGCTTCGGCTGCAGAACAGGAAGAGGTTCGACGAACAGGGATCCAACTGGAAAGTCTCCTGAACTGTAGCGGCCAGCCCATCGATGGAGAGCCGCATATCGGTTGTCCCGTGTGCCAGATAGATCCCGTCGATCCCATCAAGGTTAATTCGCATTGCGGAGCACCTCCACAATTTCACGAAGCAATTCCTGATCGAAACCGGCGGTGACTTCGATCCGGCAATCGTGAACGAAGACATCGAGGGTGGAGGAGGGGATCTCCACATTCAAGGAAGACCAAACGGTCTCTTTCATTTCAACAGGGCGTTTCTCGATTTCATCTGGGAAAAGCTGCTTTCTCCAGTAAAGGAACTGTTTATACGTAATGTCTTCCTTTTCGTGGACCCAATCTTTGATGGATTGTCCGCTTTCACGCCATTCATCGATTAGACGGATCCATTCTTCCTCTTTACCGCTTACCTGTACTTCCTGGAATTGTGTATCTGTCTCCATAAAAAAACTCCTTTCCGGATTAAAATCTATCCCCATTATTTCACGAGGCAGACATAGAAAGGAGGTGTTGTTCTATTGACGCTTAC
>NZ_JBFEGI010000025.1:0-2881 GCF_047228905.1 Sporosarcina sp. 179-K 3D1 HS | reverse complement strand
TAGTGATTGAACATGCAATACTTTTTGACGATCCGGACGCCATATCGCTATGGCAGAACGATCAACCGATGAAGGTTAAGTTAGAAAGGGCGCACGGCGGATGCCTTGGCACTAGGAGCCTATGAAGGACGGCACTAACACCGATATGCTCTGGGGAGCTGTAAGTAAGCATTGATCCAGAGATTTCCGAATGGGGAAACCCACTGCCCGTAATGGGGCAGTACGTTTACGTGAATACATAGCGTAAACGAGGCAGACCCGGAGAACTGAAACATCTAAGTATCCGGAGGAAGAGAAAGAAAATTCGATTCCCTGAGTAGCGGCGAGCGAAACGGGAAGAGCCCAAACCAGGAAGCTTGCTTCCTGGGGTTGTAGGACACTCTATACGGAGTTACAAAGGGATGGGTTAGGCGAAGCGACCTGGAAAGGTCCGCCGCAGCGGGTAATAGCCCCGTAGCCGAAAATCCATCCCCTCCAGAGTGGATCCTGAGTACGGCGGAACACGTGAAATTCCGTCGGAATCCGGGAGGACCATCTCCCAAGGCTAAATACTCCCTAGTGACCGATAGTGAACCAGTACCGTGAGGGAAAGGTGAAAAGCACCCCGGAAGGGGAGTGAAATAGATCCTGAAACCGTGTGCCTACAAGTTGTCAGAGCCCGTTAATGGGTGATGGCGTGCCTTTTGTAGAATGAACCGGCGAGTTACGATTCCATGCAAGGTTAAGCAGTGAATGCGGAGCCGCAGCGAAAGCGAGTCTGAATAGGGCGCATGAGTATGGGGTCGTAGACCCGAAACCAGGTGATCTACCCATGTCCAGGGTGAAGGTAAGGTAACACTTACTGGAGGCCCGAACCCACGTACGTTGAAAAGTGCGGGGATGAGGTGTGGGTAGCGGTGAAATTCCAATCGAACCTGGAGATAGCTGGTTCTCTCCGAAATAGCTTTAGGGCTAGCCTCAAACAACGAATCTCGGAGGTAGAGCACTGTTTGGACTAGGGGCCCATCCCGGGTTACCGAATTCAGACAAACTCCGAATGCCGATGATTTAGGTTTGGGAGTCAGACTGCGGGTGATAAGATCCGTAGTCGAGAGGGAAACAGCCCAGACCACCAGTTAAGGTCCCCAAGTATCCGTTAAGTGGAAAAGGATGTGGCGTTGCCCAGACAACCAGGATGTTGGCTTAGAAGCAGCCACCATTTAAAGAGTGCGTAATAGCTCACTGGTCGAGTGGCGCTGCGCCGAAAATGTACCGGGGCTAAACGGATCACCGAAACTGTGGATTGACACCGTTGGTGTCAGTGGTAGGAGAGCGTTCCAAGGGCGTCGAAGCCAGACCGGAAGGACTGGTGGAGCGCTTGGAAGTGAGAATGCCGGTATGAGTAGCGAAAGAAGGGTGAGAATCCCTTCCACCGAATGCCTAAGGTTTCCTGAGGAAGGCTCGTCCGCTCAGGGTCAGTCGGGACCTAAGTCGAGGCCGAAAGGCGTAGACGATGGATAACAGGTTGATATTCCTGTACCACCTCCCCGCCGTTATCAGCAATGGGGGGACGCAGTAGGATAGGGTGAGCGCGCTGTTGGTCATGCGCGTCGAAGCAGTGAGGTGTGGAACGAGGCAAATCCCGTTCCTATAACATTGAGCTGTGACCGCGAGGGGAATTGTCCCCGGAGTCCCTGATTTCACGCTGCCAAGAAAAGCCTCTAGCGAGGCGGGAGGTGCCCGTACCGCAAACCGACACAGGTAGGCGAGGAGAGAATCCTAAGGTGATCGAGAGAACTCTCGTTAAGGAACTCGGCAAAATGACCCCGTAACTTCGGGAGAAGGGGTGCTCTGGTAGGGTGTTACAGCCCGAGAGAGCCGCAGTGAATAGGCCCAGGCGACTGTTTAGCAAAAACACAGGTCTCTGCAAAACCGTAAGGTGACGTATAGGGGCTGACGCCTGCCCGGTGCTGGAAGGTTAAGAGGAGAGGTCAGCGCAAGCGAAGCTTCGAATTGAAGCCCCAGTAAACGGCGGCCGTAACTATAACGGTCCTAAGGTAGCGAAATTCCTTGTCGGGTAAGTTCCGACCCGCACGAAAGGCGTAACGATCTGGGCACTGTCTCAACGAGAGACTCGGTGAAATTATAATATGCGTGAAGATGCGCATTACCCGCGACAGGACGGAAAGACCCCGTGGAGCTTTACTGTAACCTGATATTGAATTCCGGTGCAGCCTGTACAGGATAGGTAGGAGCCTTGGAAATCGGAGCGCCAGCTTCGATGGAGGCATTGGTGGGATACTACCCTGGCTGTATTGGACTTCTAACCCATGCCCGTGATCCGGGCAGGAGACAGTGTCAGGCGGGCAGTTTGACTGGGGCGGTCGCCTCCTAAAGTGTAACGGAGGCGCCCAAAGGTTCCCTCAGAATGGTTGGACATCATTCGTAGAGTGCAAAGGCATAAGGGAGCTTGACTGCGAGACCTACAAGTCGAGCAGGGTCGAAAGACGGGCTTAGTGATCCGGTGGTTCCGCATGGAAGGGCCATCGCTCAACGGATAAAAGCTACCCCGGGGATAACAGGCTTATCTCCCCCAAGAGTCCACATCGACGGGGAGGTTTGGCACCTCGATGTCGGCTCATCGCATCCTGGGGCTGTAGTCGGTCCCAAGGGTTGGGCTGTTCGCCCATTAAAGCGGTACGCGAGCTGGGTTCAGAACGTCGTGAGACAGTTCGGTCCCTATCCGTCGCGGGCGCAGGAAATTTGAGAGGAGCTGTCCTTAGTACGAGAGGACCGGGATGGACACACCGCTGGTGTACCAGTTGTCTTGCCAAAGGCATCGCTGGGTAGCTATGTGTGGACGGGATAAATGCTGAAAGCATCTAAGCATGAAGCCCCCCTC